>JAIXHM010000100.1 GCA_030145825.1 Flavobacterium sp. | reverse complement strand
ACAACACTATCAATTCCAAAAAGTATCCGAATCAATCTTTTTAATACTCCAGAATTGTCTTTTTTGAATTGAATTGTCCTATAATCTTCGTTAATGACAACCTTGTTTTTAATCAAAAAATTGTAAAAATGCCTATTTGAAAAAAATGGAGGAACTTCATAAGGCAATATGTCTGAAAGAACAATTCTTTCTTTTTTGTATCCGATATTATGTCCTGTTTTTCTTCTCATCTTTTCCAAATTGAATTGATTTCTGCAATTCCAAATTGCAATATTCCTTTATTGTTTTGATTATTTACATCATTCCGGTTTTTGTTGTGGCTCTTATACTTTTTGTTCTTTAATGGTAATATTTGAAATGTTTTATTTTTAAATCCGTCGATAAAAGAGTATTTCAGCATTATTTGTTTTTCATTGTTTGTAAATCCAGCCCTATCTATACTCCACTTGAGTCTTGTTTGTAGTTTTTCAAGAGATACATCACTATTCAAAAATGGATTTGAGTAATAGATTCCAACAAAAACCTTATCTTTATTATTCCTCAACTTTGTATTTGAAGTGAGATAGTTGATTCTGGCAGACAATAACTTAAAAGCATCTTTTCTATTATGTACCTTTTTCTTTTCAAAATGTTGAAATGACAATTTTATTTTGTTGAAATATTTGTCGATTTTGTTTTTTGAAAGTCTTACACTTAAATCTTGACTATCTATTCTCCCATTAGCTCTATACCTAATTATAGAACCTATCTCATATCCTAAATATTGAATTGGATTAGGGGTGTGGTTTGGGTTATTATCATTAAATCTTAATTCAAATAAACCTTTTAAAAGATTGTATTCATTTGTTTTATTGATATTCAATACAAGTCCTTCATTTGTAATTAATTCAGTAAGTTGTGTTTTATAATTTGTTAATTGCGTTAAATCTATATTTTGGGATTTTGGTACAAAAATGGCGATTATATCATCTACATATCTTGCATAATAAACCAAATCATCAAGCTCCCTAATTTTGTTATCAATGCTTCTCATAAAGAGCTCCGATAAATAAGCACTTATTCCAACGCCTCTTGGAACTCCTTTAGCTGTCTCAGGGTCGTTCTGACTTGTTAGGTTATTATAACTTGTGAAAATTTGATTGATAAACTTCTTAGTTTTAATACTTAATAAATAGTCATTACTAATTTTTTCCAATAACTTTTTTTGAGGAATTGATTCATAAAAGCGTTTTATATCAGTTCGGATGACATATTTTGGGAAGTTGTCTTCTAAAAGGTTTGTTAACTCACTTAAAATTGCATATCTAGAAGATTGTTTTACATGATATGTTTTGTTAATATTATCCTGAATTTTTTTTGAGATAAAAAAATTATGAACATTTTTTTCAAATTTATAACTCTGACCTCCATAATGTTCACCTAATTCTAAATTAATACTATGACTGTTTATGCTGTCTGATATTACATCTAAAATATTGTTAACAAGAATATCTCTTTCTTTTTTTAATCTTTTTTTATCAGTATAAAGTATTTTTTTTCTATCAAAGTTTCTTTCTTGGAGTATTTGCTTTCTAAGAATCTTAAGTTCACCAACTATATTTAAAGAATCAACAAAATCATCTTTAAATTTTTGCTCAACATTTATTCCCTTTCGATTCTCTCTATCGAAAATTTCTTGAAATGATTTAGATGAAAAAGATTGATCTAACATATCATAAGAGGTTTTTAAAAGTTTGTTTGTTTTAAAAAAGAATTTACATTAATCATAAACCATTCTTCATCAATCCCATTCTTTCCAAGTTCCATTTTTAATGAGTTGTATTCCTTTTCTATATTTTTCGATTGCTGCTTGACCATTAGTATAGCTGTCGAATAATCCCCGTAATTCAAGTATGCTTTTAATTCTTTCGGACAACTCGTCTCCTCCCTGTACATCTCTTTTGTCAACTCGTTTAGCAATTTGTTTGTATCTCCTTTCAATGTCGCTTCGAAATTCGCTTTCAATGTCGGCTTTGAGTTTTCCAATATTTTCAATTTCTGATTCAAATCCTTTTCTAAGCTGTTCAAAGTTTTCTTGTTCTGATTTTTCAAGTTGTTCAAATTTCTCTCGAATAGACTCTTCTGTTCCTCCAAAATAATCTTCAATGGCTCTGTTTTCTCTAATATCTCTGTCAATTGAGTTTTCTTCTCTTCGATAGACTTCTTGCATTGAGTCAAGGTCTGTTTCTTGATATTCAAGCTCTCTTCTTTTTCTTTCAAACTCTTCGTGTATTGTATCTTCAGATTCTCCAAAACTATATTTGAACTCGATTTCTGCGTCAATGTAACTTTCTTCTTGGATAAGTTGGTCTCTCTTCGTATTATATCTTTTTTCCAAACCTGAATAGTATTTTTGAAATTCTTCTTTTCTATTGTCAATTTCTTCTCTTCTGTTTCCAAGTTCTGAGTATATTTCTTTCTCAATTCCATCTTGTATATCATCCAGTCTTGATTGATGCTCTCTTGTAGCTTTCTCAATTCGCTGTATTTCTTGTTCAAAGAGTCGTTCAGCTCTTTTGTATGATTGCGATTCCAAACATCGAGTAATTGCTCGTATGAGGTTCCCAACTTGCGCTGCTCTACATTTGTAAGATTCTTCAAAAAGCTTTCTTTGGTCGTCATCAATTGATGGAATTCCTTCTGTATTTCCTTCGGAAATTGGTACATATTCGGTGTTGGATTCGATTTCATTATATGTCCATTTAATTTTTGATACTTTACTAATCTCTTTTTCTAATTCTGCTTCAGGTAATTTTGGAATAACTATTTGAACGGTATTAATCCCTAATCGTTGAAGTTTATTAAGCTTATTAATACCAGGTTTATGTGTTACAACAAACTCAATGAATAAAATTGGCTTTCCTTCTTTATCAAAGAAAACAGCATCAGGTCTTACCCATAAATAACGTTCTTCTACCTTGACATCTTTACCCCAATGAATTATTCCATCTTCATCTTCAAAAAAAGTTACTTCTTTATCAACTTTATGGGCAAAAATAGTTTCCTTATCTTTTAATAAGTTAGGATATCCTTCAATTCCTTTTGGTGGATATTTATAAACAGCAGGAACTGTTATTTGTTTTGTTCTCATAAAATAGAGAAATGCGAGTTTTTCTCGATATTCTCTACTGGCATGTACGCACTCTGTTTTAGAATTATCCACATCTTTAGCATGATGTCTGAAATAGGATTTATATTCCTTTTTCTTTCTTTTAACAGCCTGCATTTCTTTACCACACCCCATACAATAATACCCCTTAGCACCACTTTCGGCTTGGGTTATATGAATTGGGTTTTCTTCAATATTATTTGCCCAATCGTTGTCTTGTTCGTTATATGATTGCTTATTCGACAAAATAATGTTTTTAACCTTTTATTAATTGTTTAATTTCAGAGTCATTGACTATTGGTTCAGTACTTTTCCAATCTTCAATTTCCCCTATTATAGCATTAATTTGGTCAACAGGAGTGCTTTCCAATTTTATTTTTATTTCTTGAAGTTTATCGAATGAAGATGTTGCAATTTTAATATTTGTAGTTTTTGCACATTTAATTGCATGTATTGCTGAGATTTTTTTAAAAATTGAAATTTCCATTTTTAATTAGATTTTAAGTTTTTTACAGCTTCAGTTAATGTTTTTAAAGTTTCATTAAAATCTTTTGTGCTTAAACTCGACACTTTATTGATTTTTTCTGTATAAATGTGAGGCTGATTATAAACTAATTCAATTGACTTTAACAACATTTGTTGTCTAGAAATATTATCTTCGGAATCAGCTTTGGCTAACATTTCAGAATAAGCAGTTAAAGTCATTGCAACCGCAGACTTGAAAGCATATTCCTCTTGTAGATTCCTTTCCTTTTTATATTGAGAAAATACAAATCCAAGTAAAATAAATCCTGGTATTGTTTTAAGAATACTAATAATTATATTCAACCATTCTTCTTTAAAAGATGGCATCAAATATTTAAAAACGACCACAACCCAAGCACCTGCTAAAATTGTCATAATTGGAACAGCCCATTTCCAAAAAATTAAACCATCATTTAATTTAACTTGTCTTTGGTCAAATTTAGAACCTAGAGCGCCATCAGCTGCCATTCCTGTGAGCGTTTCAATTTGTTCTTTTTTATTTTCGATAAAATTTAAATCTTCTTTTGCTTTTGTTAATTTAGTTGTTGTATCATTAATTTTAGTTTCTAATTCAATTTTTAAGTTTGAATTCGATGTTTTTAATTCTTCAAATTCTTCTTGATAGTCATTGATATCAACAGTTACTGTTTCCAGTTTTTCAGATAAATTATTTAATATGCCCTTTATTTCAGTCTCTTTGTTTGAAATATTAGATTCGATATTGATAATTTCATTTAACTGATTTTTTGCTGTTTCTAATGAATTAGAAACTTGAATTAGTTCTTCTTTTTTGTTTTGTACGTAGCTATCGAAAGATTTTATTTTTTCATCTAGATTATCTCTTAAGTTAGTGTAGTTCTCGATATTTTGGGTTAGTGCTTTTAAGTTTAGATCTATACTAGCTTTCTGCTTTTTGATTTCCTCTGTTTCAATTGAATGTGACTTTACTGAAGATTTATCCCAAAAACCATTTTTTATTTGATAATGAATTAATTTATCTAAAACTACTTCGACGTTTTCAAATTGCTTATTATTTAAATAAGAAAACAAATAATTTAAATCTTGATTAAGATTCACAGAACCAAAGTCATTAGAAAAATTCTCTGTAAAAGGTAAAAGAAATTTTAATCCTTTTTCCAACTCATTTTTAAGTTGTTTGGTCATTTTATTTGTTAATGCAAGTAATTCTGATGCAGAGTATTTTCCTATATTAATTTTTGTAAAATCAGTTTCTTCAGGATATTTCTCTATCATTTTTTCTTCAATATCTACATTTGCAATATTGTCTAGAATTTCTAAAACTTGCTGTCTTTGATTTACATTCATTTCGTTTTAACTTAAATGTTTTGATAATGATACTTTAACTATTCTCAACAATCTCTATTTCCTCTTGTGTTAACCCATACAACTCATAAACCATTTGGTCTATGGCTTTATCGGTAGCATCAATTTGAGTTTTTATATCTTGTGCTTTTTTGCTCTCGGTTTCAAAATAATCTTCCCATTCAGCTTCTTCAGATAGCGATAATTTTACTTTCTTTTTGGTTAGTTCTTTTACAAATTCAGCGAAAGTTAACTCATGCCAAGCTTCTAACTTTTTAGTAAGACTTTCAAAGTTGAATTTTCGTTCTAAAGTTCTTTGGAATTTTTTGATTATGTTATTTAATTCATTATGATTCAATAATTGGTCATCTACTTTAATTTCTAAATTATTTGAAATTTCATTTAATCTTTTTGAGACAGGAATTGTTTCAATTTTATCTTTTCTAAAGTCATAGTAGCCACCTTGAAGAGTGGTACATATGTTTTTCAGATAGTAAAAAACTAGTTTTGAATTTAATAAGCCTAGAAGAGCTTTGCTATTACTTTTTATGTAAAAATTATTATCAGACAAATAAAAATTGTTGTAATCAATCTGAAAATTACATTGATTATTTGTTCTTGGATAAACAATTTTTACATCTTCGAAATCTTTGTAATAAGCAATATTATCTTGTATTTCAAACCATTTGTAAGGTCCAGGTTTTCTTCCTGTAATTTCCCCATTATTTCTAGGTCTTAAAACATCATAGAATTTTTCCAAATAATTTTTAGCTCCTTTAAACTCTTCAATGTTTAGTCCTCTTCGAGTAAATAATAAATAATCTTCTGAAAAATTAATTGAATATCTTTTTATTGCACTACCTAATAGAATTGGTTTTATTAATTCTTCTTCAACACCTTCATCAATTAATTTACTTTTATAATCATGATTAAAAATAAAAACATCATTTTTACCAGTAAGGATTCCTCTATTAATTTTCTTTTCAACAAACTCTGATAGTTTTAAAGAGTTTTCATTTAATTTTTCAATTAGACTAGAAGATTTATTATCAATAAAATTCCACATATCATCTGTTAAAGAAGCAAATGGAACTTTAATTTCTTTTTGCTCTAATTCTTCAACGGGATTTCTACTATTAATTCTGTTATTAATTTCAGCATAAATAAAAAAATCTTTTTTATAATTCTTCTGTTTATTTAAAATGTAAATAATAGGGTAGGTAGTTGCTTCATCAAAAACAGGGTAATCATCAAAATCAAAAAGTAATTCAAGATTGCTCTCTTCTTTGATTACTTTTCTAATTTCTTTACCATAGGTAGCCTTTAAAAATTTATTTGGTAAAATAAACGAGAATTTTCCATTTTCATTTATCAATTTGATTCCTAACTCAATGAAATAAGTGTACAAATCTGCTACACTATTATAACATTTGTAGTTTTTTTCTAGATAAGGTTTTATTTCTTTAAAAAGTTCTTGTCTTACATAAGGAGGATTACCAATAATGACATCAAAACCACCATTAGAAAAGACTTCAGGAAATTGTTCTTGCCAGTTAAAGGCTTTATCTCCTGCTACGGTTTTACTTTCAATTAATGAGTTACCACATTTAATATTGTTGTTTAAACTGGTAAGTTTACGTTTCGGCTGTGCGGTGCGTAACCATAGAGAAAGTTTAGCAATTTCAACACTTTCTTCATTTAAGTCAACACCATAAATGTTGTGTTCTAAAATTTGGTTTTCAATATCAGGAAACGCAAAACCACCTCCAAATAACTGTCGGTTTAATTCATCAATATAGCTGTGTTCTTTTATTAAAAAGTCTAGTGCCTGGTTTAAGAATGCACCCGAGCCACAAGCAGGGTCACAAATAGTAATTTGCAACAACCAATTGCGGTAGTCTTGTAATTTTTGGTCAAGTTTTTTAATGGTTTCGGCTTGGCGGTTCTTTCTACCTTTAGCATATTCTTCATCTAGAATGCCTAATTCTTGTTTCTTTTGTTCGCAAAGTTTCCCTACGGTATTGTCAACGATGTATTTGGTAATGTATTTTGGCGTATAAAAAACACCATCTTTTTTACGCTTGGTTTTTTGTTTATCAAACTCAGTACCTTCAATTTCAGCATTTACGCTTTCAATTTCGTTTAACGAATGCTCAAAAATGTGCCCAAGAATATTAACATCTACTTGACTTTCAAAATCATAAGCCGAGAGTTTTTTGGTATGACGATAGAGTAGTTCGTCGTCTATAACCATTGCATCTAAAATTGCATCAGGTTGAAACAATCCACCATTATAGGCAAATATTTCTTCTTTTTTGTCCGTTCCTTTTCTGCCTGTGTCTAAATAGCCAAAATATTGCTTGTAACGGTCATATAACGGAACTTGAACATCTAACTCTTCTAAGGCTTTCCATTCGTTTAAAATGGTTAAAATAGAGTTAGGAGATAATAAACCTCTATCTTCAGCAAATAGGATAAATAAGAAACGATCAATTAATTTTTGCGACTTCTTAAACAAAGCCAATTTGATGTTCTTTTCGGTAAGTTCACGCAGACTATCGTTTTTCATATTGCGTTTTACCAAATCGCGATACAGTTCGCGCTTAAACACTGAATAATCGGCATAAAACTTTTTGGTAATGCTTTCTTCTTCAACAATAGAAGCTTCTTTTATAGCTAACGGTTTGTTATTTAGAAGCTGTTCTTTTGCCAAACACAAGTAGAATAATTCAAATTCTTTTTCGGTAAGTGTAAACAAATTGAACTCTTCAAAATCAACTGCATTGTTAATGTAAAATCGTAGTTTTTCAAAGTTGGAAGTAATCACATAAACACAACCCACCTGATTAGCTTTGTAATCAAACGCTTGTTGACGAATACTTTCTAAGTCTTTGGTATTCGTTCCTTTTAATTCAATTACAGCAAGTGCTTTGTCGTCTTTTAAGATAGCGCCATCGGCTTTTTTGCTACCTTTTTGGTTTTTAAGCTCGGTTGTTAAATTAAATTTTGGAGTAGGGTTAAGGGTATAACCTAAAATGTTCACAAATAGTTCTCGCAAAAAGCCTTCTTGAAATTGCTCTTCCTTACTATTGCGAATATTGTCTTGTGTTTTAGCATCGTGAAAAAACTTCGTAAATTTTTTATACGCTTTTTCAACTTCTGTTTTGTCCTGTTGAGCTAAATATTTTTTTAGTACCGATTGCTGAAATAATGGCATTGTAATGTATTATAATAAATGATTCACAAGCTTAAGTTATTAAACTTGTTTTATTGGTAGGGGGAATTCAAATTTAATAAATAAATTCGTTTATTGTAAGATAACTTTTAAACTAAGTTATCAACAAAAGAAACTAAAGGAAAGAAAAATTATTAGCTAATTGAATTAACTTTTAATAATTTTACAGTTCGAAAATATTTAATCGCGTAAGCTTTTATTTGGTAAAAGAAAACTAGGAATCTTCTAAACAACCAAACTAAAAGGCTTACGCCTGTGCATGATACTTGCGTGGGCGTAGTCAATTGGTTGTTGGGTCTCCTAGTACCTCTTTTACTGTTGGCTAATGTCTCACGCATTTTTTTTGTGCTTATGAAAGAGAAAAGAGTATTTCAAAAAATATTAAACTATTTGTTATTTGAAGATTTTAATAAGCCTGTTTTCAATGAAGATAGTGTAGCTTTATCTGTAAGTTTTATTCAAGACAACAAACCTGGAGCTTCAGTTGAAGAAGGTCTAAATATTAAAATGAACTCCATATTTAGTTCAATTTTAATAAAATTAGACAAAGACGATAGAGAACAAATCCTCAAAAATATTCTTGAGGATCGTAAGAGTTATAA
>JAIXHM010000099.1 GCA_030145825.1 Flavobacterium sp. | reverse complement strand
GTAATAGGAGGATAGTGAATAGGTCTTAAAATAGAGTTACCATCTTTTATGTATTGGTCAAAATAAAATTCATCTAAACCAACATAAAGTGCTAAAGCTCTTAAAACATACTGACCAGTTTTTTCAAGCATTTGATATGCTTCTTTGCCAACAGTATTAAATTTTGGTAATTCAGTGACATCTACATTGTCAGGATATTCTCCAGCCCATTTTGAACCTTCAGAAACATACTGACCAAAATGCCAGAATTCTTTTAAATCACCTGCAGAACGACCTTTAGCATGTTCTTTTCCAAAAGAAACATAACCTCTTTGTCCGCCAATACCAGGGATTTCATATTTTTCTTTAACCTCTAAAGGTAAGTTGAAGAAATTGCGTACTTCAGAGTACAATTCATCAACTAATTCGTCATCTAGGAAATGACCTTTTAATGCTACGAAGCCAATTTCTTCGTAAGCTTTACCGATTTCATTTACAAATTTTTGTTTGCGTACCGGATCATCCGATAGGAAATCACGCAAGTCTACACTAGGTATTGTTTGCATTTTATAAATAAGTAAAATTATACCGTTACTTTAATTAAGTAACAACTAACAAAAATAGTTATTTTTTTGAAATCGATTTAGTAATTGTTAAATTATTTATTTTTTGGTCAATAAAATTATAACAAGGGTTTTCTAAAATGTTATTTTTAGTACTTTTGAACTCAAATTTTAACCAAATGAACTTTGATAGAAAAAGCTTAACAAACGAGCAATTATTAGAATTATATAAAAAGTTGTTGAAACCTAGAATGATAGAAGAGAAAATGTTGATTTTACTTCGTCAAGGAAAGGTTTCTAAATGGTTTTCAGGTATTGGTCAGGAAGCCATTTCAGTGGGAATTACTTCAGCTTTAGATAAAGATGAATATATTTTACCCATGCACCGTAATTTAGGCGTTTTTACTACAAGAGAAATTCCATTACATCGTTTATTTTCGCAATGGCAAGGTAAAAAAGAAGGTTTTACTAAAGGTCGTGATAGAAGTTTTCACTTCGGTACGCAAGAATTTAAGATAATTGGAATGATTTCGCATTTGGGTCCGCAAATGGGAATTGCTGACGGAATTGCATTAGCCAATAAATTAAAGAAAAATAATAAGGTTACAGCTGTTTTTACTGGTGAAGGAGCAACTTCGGAAGGAGATTTTCACGAAGCCTTAAATATTGCAGCCGTTTGGGATTTACCTGTTTTCTTTGTAATTGAAAACAATGGTTACGGATTATCAACTCCAACAAACGAACAATATCGTTGTGAAAACTTAGCTGATAAAGGTGTTGGTTACGGAATGGAAAGTCATATTATTGATGGAAATAACATTTTAGAAGTATTCACTAAAATGGAAGAATTAAAAGCTTCAATGATTGAAAATCCACGTCCGATTTTATTAGAATTCAAAACCTTCAGAATGCGTGGTCATGAAGAGGCGAGTGGAACAAAATATGTTCCACAGGAATTAATGGACGAATGGGCAAAGAAAGATCCAATTGAAAATTATAAAGATTTCTTGATTAGAACTTCTGTTTTAACTGAAGAAGTTGATGCTCAAATTAGAGAAGAATTTAAGAATGAAATCAATGAAAATTGGGCTATTACACAAGCACAATCGGATATTGTTGCTGATTTAACTGAAGAGTTAAATGATATGTATGAAGAATTTCAATATCAAGAAGTTAATCATTCTAATGAAGTTGAAAATATACGTGTGATTGATGCCATTTCACAAGGTTTAAAACAATCTATGGAGCGCCATGAAAACTTAGTTATCATGGGACAAGATATTGCAGAATATGGTGGAGCTTTCAAAATAACGGAAGGTTTTGTTGATGCGTTTGGAAAAGAAAGAGTTAGAAATACACCAATTTGTGAAAGCGCAGTTGTTTCTGCCGCAAACGGATTGTCAATTAACGGACATAAAGCGGTTATGGAAATGCAATTTGCCGATTTCGTTTCTACAGGTTTTAATCCAATTGTGAATTTATTAGCCAAACAAAAATACCGTTGGGGAGAAAAGTCTGATGTTGTAGTAAGAATGCCTTGTGGTGGTGGAACGCAAGCGGGACCTTTCCATTCTCAAACTAATGAAGCTTGGTTTACTAAAACACCAGGTTTAAAAGTAGTTTATCCAGCATTTCCTTATGATGCAAAAGGCTTATTGAATACTTCAATTAATGACCCTAATCCGGTTTTATTCTTCGAGCACAAGCAATTGTATAGAAGTATTTATCAAGATGTTCCTAAAGATTATTACACGTTGCCATTAGGAAAAGCATCATTAATTAAAGAAGGAAACCAAGTTACGGTTATTTCATTTGGATCAGGAGTTCATTGGGCTTTAGATACTTTGAATAAAAATCCAGAAATTTCTGCTGATTTGATTGACTTAAGAACATTACAACCAATGGATTGGGAAACGATTTTCAATTCGGTTAAGAAAACGAATAAAGTAATTATTTTAACAGAAGATACATTATTTGGAAGTGTTTCAAGTGATATTTCATCAATGATTATGGAAAATTGCTTTGAATATTTAGACGCACCAGTTAAACGAGTAGGAAGTATTGAAACAGCTATTCCGTTTGTAAAAGCATTGGAAGATCAATATTTACCGAAGCAACGTTTTGAAAAAGAGTTGAAAGATTTACTAGCATATTAAATAAAAAAGGCATTCGAAAGAATGCCTTTTTTATTATTCATAACTAAATTTTGTTTGAAGAGTTTTATCGGAACTTCCACCAATAAAAAGATTAAATGCTCCAGGTTCTACAATCCAATCTAAATTATTGTTATAGAATCCTATAGTTTCTTTATTGATTTTAAAAGTAACTACTTTAGTTTCATTAGGATTTAATTCTACCATTTTAAAATCTCTAAGTTCTTTTATTGGTCTTGTTATACTACAAACTATATCTTGAATATACAATTGAACTACTTCTTTTCCTTTTAAATTACTATTGTTTTTTAACGTTACAGAAACTTCAATTTCTTCGGTACTTGAAAAAGAATCTTTGTTCAATTTTAGATTTGAATATTCAAATTTAGAATAACTTAATCCGTGACCAAAAGCAAATTCTGGTGTATTTTCTTCATCGATGTAATGAGACCAAAATACACTTTCAGGCTCATTCATTCTGGGTCTTCCTGTACTCATTCGATTGTAATAGAGTGGAAGTTGACCTTCCGTTCTAGGAAAAGTCATTGGCAATTTACCAGATGGATTATAATCTCCATATAAAACTTGAGCAATTGCATTTCCACTTTCAGTTCCAAGGTGCCACGCCTCAACGATACTTGGTATATTTTCAGCAGCCCAAGGAATTACTAATGGTCGTCCATTTTGAAGCACTAAAACAATGTTTTTATTAACTTTATAAACTTCTTCTAATAATTCTTGCTGTAATCCAGGTAAGTCAAGTTTAGTTCTGCTTCTTCCTTCACCAGTTTGTAAACCATGTTCACCTAAAACCATAACAACTACATCAGCTTTTTTAGCAACTTCAATAGCTTCTTCAAATCCAGTTTTATCAGTTTCGTTTATTTTGGTTTCCCAAACAAATTGAGTTCTTCCAGTGGTTAGATTAACACCTTTTGAATAGTTTAATTTATTTTTTGAATATTTAGACATTCCTTCTAAAACAGAAACAGCAGTTTCATCATCTGCAGCAATTCTCCAACTACCAAGCGGACTTGTTTTATCATTAGCCAAAGGACCTATTAAAGCAATTTTTTGGCCTTCTTTTTTTAAAGGTAAAAGGTTGTTTTCATTTTTTAGTAATACAATTGACTTTTTAGCCATGTCTAATACTCCTTCATGAAATTCTTTTTTACCAACTGTAGCTTTTTCTCGTTCTAAATCACAATATTTATAAGGATTTTCAAATAAACCAAGTTCAAATTTAATTCTTAAAATACGTTTAACTGCATCATCAATAGTAGCTACTTTTACTTTGTTCTCATTTACTAATTCGACCAAATGATTTACATAAGCATAAGATTCCATATCCATATCAGAACCAGCGTTGATGGCAATTTCAGCAGCTTGTTTGTTATCTTTTGCAAATCCGTGATTAATCATTTCACCTATAGAACCCCAATCTGACACAATAAATCCCTGAAAATTCCATTTTCCTTTTAAGATTTCTCTTTGCAAGTAAGAACTTCCTGTTGATGGAACCCCGTTTAAATCATTAAAAGCGTTCATAAAAGTCTTTACATCAGCATCTTTAGCAGCAATAAAGGGAGGAAAAAGTATATTGTTTAAAATATTAGTACCAACAGAAACTGTATTGTAATCTCTACCAGCTTCTGCAAAACCATAGCCTACAAAATGTTTAGCACAAGCTAAAATATTTTTATTTGATTTTAAGTCCCCTTGAAAACCATTTACTCTTGCTTTAGCTATTAAGCTTCCTAAATAAGGATCTTCTCCAGCTCCTTCCATAACTCTTCCCCAGCGTGCATCTCGTGAAATATCAACCATAGGGGCAAAGGTCCAGTTTATACCAACAGCTCCAGCTTCATCAGCAGCTATTTGTGCCGATTTTTTTATTGCCTCTAAGTCCCAACTAGCTGCTTCAGCTAAAGGAATAGGACTAATAGTTTTGTAACCATGTATAACATCAAACCCAAATAAAAGTGGTATACCTAATCGAGTTTCTTCTACTGCAATTTTTTGTAATGCGTAGACATCCTTAACACCTTTTACATTAAGCATGGAACCTACTAGTCCTTTCTTTAAATTCTCATATTTTTGAGCAGCAGAACCTTCTTTTGGAATTGGCCCTGTAACATCCCAAAAACCGTTGTATTGATTTAATTGTCCTACTTTTTCTTCTAATGTCATTAGTTTTAAAAGAGAATCAACTTTTGTTTCAATACTATTTTGTACTACCACTTTTTTTTGTTGTGCACTACAAGAAATGTTTAAAAAAAATAGTGTTAGTACAAATGATTTAAAATGTATTTTTTTCATGATTGAATTGAAAAATTATGCAAAAAATTTCCATTCCGAAATTATTTTTCAGTTATAAAAAGGTGCATTGTTAATAACAATGCACCTAATTTTTAAATTTTATTGGTAAACTCTCACATAATCAACTTCCATAGTTGATTGAGAAAATGAAGGATCTACGGCGCCACCTAAGTTTCCACCCATAGCCACATTAAATATTAAAAAGAAATCGTGGTTAAATGGAATTGAATTTGTATTTGCCATTGAGTGGAACAATACATCGTCTACATAAAATTTCAAAGATTGTGGTGTCCATAATAATTTATAAATATGAAAATCTGTTGATGCACCTGTAACTGTGGTAGAACCAGTAACTCCATTTCCTCCTGAATTTCCAGGAAAGTGTAAAGTAGCTAAAACATTATCTTGATTATTACCTACATGTTCCATAATGTCAATTTCACCACAATTTGGCCAACCAACAGTTGCAAAATCGGCACCTAACATCCACAATGCTGGCCATGTTCCACCACCTGAAGGAAGTTTAGCTCTAATTTCAACTTTTCCATAGGTAAACTCATATTTATTTTGAGTTTTAATTCTAGCAGAAGTATAATTTGAACCACTAAAATTTTCGGCTTTTGCAGTAATTTTTAAACTTCCACCGCTTACAGATACATTACTTGCATTATCCGTGTAATATTGTAATTCATTATTACCCCAGCCTCCTGCACCTAAATCATAATTCCAGTTGGCAGTATTTGGTGCTCCATCAACATCAAATTCATCACTCCATACTAAGTTTGTATAGTCAGTAATTTCATTTTGAGAAGGTTGGGTAGTTGTAAATGTATGATACCAAGCTAAACCAGAATCATTACCCATAATAGCACGAACCACCATTCTATTTGAAGTTAATGAAAGAATTTCATATGAACTTTGTCCGATATAATATCCCATGAAGCCATTATCAGAAAAATTCATTACAGTTCCTCTAGTTTGAGTAGCTGCTTCAGTATTTTGAGTTACAACTGAAGTAGAAGGACTTAAAGAAACATTTTTAACACCTGAAACATCATAATCATAACACATATCTTGTCCAGCACTGCCACCAACTACACTTTCATATGCGGTATTAAAAAATGTTCTGCCACCATTATCAAGTTGGTATTTAAGTTGACCGTTTTCAACAAAGAATGTTAAAACATTATCATATAAACAACTACTATCTGGGCTTCCAGCTTTTTCCCATGGAGCAGCCTGGTACCAATAACCATAATAGTTTTGTGTTTCATCTGTACTATTTGGACCAACACCTAAATGTCCTGGTTCTGATGCAGACCAATACCATTGTTTTGAACTATCATTAGTTAATAATGTAATCGCTTCAGGATCAGAAAAATCACTAAATACAGTCAGGTTTATGGTTGTAGATGTGCTAATTCCTCCTGTTCCAGAAGCGATAACAGTAACCGTGTATTCGATAATTCCATTTGTTGTAAAAGGATATAATAATTCACCCGATGGAGAATTAACTGAATTTCCATCGCTAAAAATGTATTTGTAAGAAATTGCATTATCAGCAGTTGCTGTGAAATTCACTTTTCCAGAGCCATCTCCGTAAGGATTTGCAGCATCTTGACCAACTATTTCAGTTTCAATAACTAAATTAGAAGGCGCTACTAAATCGCCAAATGTACTGTTGTCTTCTTGACAGCTAAACAAGGAAAATAATAGAATAATTAGCATTGATATTTTTTTAATATTTTTCATGTTATGTAAATTTAGTTATGAAAATAAACATTGTCAATATAAACGGTGTTATTTCCCGATGGAGCACCAACAAAAATTAATTGTGCAATATGCTCGCGAGTAATTAAACCTGTAAAATCTGAGAGAGGAATGTCGTAGCTTATCCATTGTCCTTGTGCAGGATTAGAAAACGTTAATTCATGTTCAACATCATCTCCGCCACCATTCCAAACACCATTTGCACCAAAGTCAACTAATTTGATCTTAAATTCAGTAAAATCAGCACTCCATACATCTACATGGAAATGTGTCATTGCATTTGCATTAATAGTACTTGAAACAGTTTCAATACCTACAAAATTTAAATTATAATATCTTTTAGTTGCATTACCAGCAATTAAAACATCTTCAAGATTTCCACTTGACCAACCTGTTAGCCAAGTATCGACAGCAACATTTGTATAAGCATCGCTAAACATTGAAATTACATTACTAGCTGGTAAAGTAGGAGTAGGAGCAGCAGTTGAAAGCACTGCTGAATTATCGTAAAAAAATACATTATCGATATAAAAATTACAGCTTCCAAAAGGAGCACCTACAAATATTAATTGTGCAATGTGTTGAGTAGTCGTTAAATTAGTAAAATCTGATAGAGGGATGTCTAAACTAACCCATTGTTCTTGAGGTAAATTTGAGAAAGATAATTCATGTTCAACATCATCGCCACCACCATAAGCTGCATCGGCACCAAAATCTACAAGTTTTACATTGAAACTAGTAAAATTACCAGACCAAACATCTATATGAAAATGAGTCATTACTGAAGCATCTATCATATTCGAAACGGTTTCAATACCAACAAAACCAACATTAGTATATTTTTTTACATCATTTCCGTTAATGTCTGTTTCTTCAAGATTACCTTGAGACCAACTTGTTAACCAAGTATCAACTGGAACGTTTGTATAAGTATTGCTGAACATTGAAATTACATTTGCTGCAGGAACTGTTGGTACAGGAGCTTCAGTTAAATTTGTTATTACTACACTTTGAGTTATTTGAGTAGTAGCGGCACCACCACTTAAAGCAACAACAGTTACATCATAAGTACCTACACTACTATAGTTATAAGATACAGTTTCTCCTTGCATAAAATCTACAGGAATTTGATTTGGATCTTCACCAAAATAAACTTGGAAAAATGTTTCTAATTGAGCTGAAGCACTAACATTAACACTTAAATTAGTACCAGTTGAAATATTCACAACTAAATCGGTAGGAGGTAAAAATGAAACCGTTAATTCTTGTGTTACAGTAGTTTCTTTCCCGTTTAAAGATATACCCGTGATAGCCACTTGATAAACACCTTCTGCATAATTGTGATTAACAGATTGTCCTGGATTAAACGTAGCACTTGAAGGTGAACCATCTCCAAAATTGATTTTAAATTGTGCAACACCTTGACCTGTAGGCAAAATAGTTACTTTTCCTGTATTATCTTGTGTAATTGTCATTAAGGCAGTTATATTAGATGGTGCCTCAAGATTATCTATGTTAACCAAATCATTATCATCAGTACAGCTTAATAAGTACATAAATAAAAATAATGGTAAAATATATTTTATTTTTCTCATAACTTAATTTTTTTAATAGTTAGGATTTTGTTGCCAGTTACCATTTGAAAATTGAATTTCCTCTATAGGTACTGGGAATACTTCATGTTTCCCTGTAATAAAACCATCGATATATTGATCAGCTCTACCAGTGCGAACTAAATCGAAAAAGAGATGACCTTCACCCATTAATTCTAATCTTCTTTCTTGATAAATAAAATCAGTTAATGCGGCACCAGAAGCACTGATATCATGATTAGTATCTCCAAAAGCTCTTCTTCTAACAAGATTTAGGTATGTTCTTGCTTTTGTATCGTCAATTCCACCACGATTATTAGCTTCTGCAGCCATTAATAATACATCAGAATAGCGAATTGCTCTGTAATTATTTGGGTTTGTTAAATTTTGGTCTCCAGTGTTTAAGTCGCCTTTTCTTGGCAAATATTTTCTGTTATAATATCCTGTGTGTTTATAACCTTCTCCATATGTTGCATTATTAGCGGCTGCCCAAGTAACTATATTTAAAATTGAAACATCTCTTCTATTGTCTCCTACTTCATAAGCATTATAAGCTTCTTCTGTAGGTACATTAAAGC
>JAIXHM010000098.1 GCA_030145825.1 Flavobacterium sp. | reverse complement strand
AAATAATTCTTATATTGCACATAAACGAATTTGTATACAGCTTCATATTCTTTCATTTTATAATTTTTGCCCCAGCAATAATTTATAGGCAATACTTCACCCTCGGTAGTGTTTAAATAAAGACCATCAATTAAATTAATATTTTCCTTAGTCAGAGATATTTTGTCTTTAGTATCTTCGATTTTCCTAAATGAGGAACAAGAAATGGTAATTCCACAAATCAAAATTATAGTCAATAAGAACTTTGAGATTTTAAATAAGTTTGTCATTTGCGGTTTAATTTCTATAATTACAGCTAACGGTTGGTGTATGAGTAGTGGCGGATTTCGGAGGACTTTCCTGTCAAACTAAGGTGAATTTGATGCGAGGTAAAACGCTTGAATACGCTACAAACCCCGCCATTACTTATACACGTTGTTGTGTGCTCGTGCTTTTTTCTTCATGTTCAATTTTGAGATTTCCATATTTGTTTTTCTTTTCTTCAAATAATCTCAATTGTTGCTGCAATTTGTAGTCTGACTTCTTTTCAACATTTTCCATTCCTGTTGTCCTTGCAGCGGCTGTAACTTCTCCCCAATTAATAAAATAACTGTCAAAATATTCTATTGGATAGGAATTAAATTTAATGACATCTTCTCTTGTCGGGATTCTCCCAAGTTTTATTGATAAATCTTTTATGTATAATTGAAGCGTCTTTTTGTCAACTTCATATTTCTGCTTTTTCAATCTTTGGACATAGCTGTTTTTAGCCTTTGGAGTGGTATCTTGTTTTCTAAATGGGTCGATACCATTTTCCAGTTCATCATGTCTTTCTAATGATAATTTGTAATACTTTTCTGACAACTCGATGCCAAAATATTTTCTATTCATTTGGGCAGCACAAAGAGAAGTAGTGCCTGAACCATTAAAAGGGTCTAATACAATATCACCTTCGTTTGTAAATAGCGAAATTAAGCGATTCATAAACATTGGAGGTAATTGAGTTGGATGGTCAACCCGTCTGCTATTATGTTTAAGTCTATGAATGTCCCACCAAAGATTTGTAATCGACTCTTTGTCATTTACAGAATCTTTTTTTCGCTTATTAATACAACTTGCTCTACTACAATAGAATTCTTTCATTGTTGTTAAGCTACTCAACTCATCCATAGAATGGTTATTTCGTGTCAATCCGGGAATATTATCAGCTTTACCTTTTGTAAAACAAACAATTGAATAATGAGCTGGCATAATCATTCGAACAGGAAGACTTAATCCTTCCCACAAAATCCAATCTTGAAATGAAAGAATATTTTTTAAGTGTTTAAAATGCCTAACTGTCCATTGTGGAATATTTAAAATCGCAACTGTTTTACCTGGCTTGATAATCCTTGCTAACTCTGAAATCCATTTATCACACCAATTAAAATATTCGATAATATCTCTATCATCGTCCCAACTTTCATACTTTTTGTTGACATTATATGGTGGGTCTGCGAAACAAAAATCAACGCTGTTTGATGGGATATTTTTTAGTCCTTCCAAACAATCTTGATTTATTATTAAAGAATTAGTATTACCTAAATACTCAAAATCATTGATTTCAATATCACTTTTTTCAAATGAAATATCAGCGTTAACAGGAGCGTGTTTTTTTGTTAAGTCTATGAATTTTAAAAATTTATACGGCTTAATTGCAAACAAATCTTGCAATCTTTCTTTTATTAAATCAATGTCTTTATCATAGTCAATCTCAATATCTCTCCAAACATCTGACATTAATGTTCCATAATCGTTATATAAATGCTTTTTACCGCCATAATCCTTTGTTGTTTTATCACAACTTGGGCAAAAAGTATATCCAATTCTGGTTTTGGTATGCTGAAGTGTTTTTGAGTAGCGGGTGATAATAATAAGCGCAGCGTGATGTTGATTTAAACTAAAATCTGTTTTTATAGGATTGTTTAACTTCACGCCAATCCATAATTTTAAATGACCTAAAGGTGTTAATTCAGATAAAAAGTGGGCGGCAAAAATAGGCGATGTTAAAATTGCAACTGTTGAGTTTTTACTTGAATTTTCAATGAATGAATTTAATTCTTTTGTAATGTTTTTTAAGTCAGGAATATTTGATTCAGAAATGTAATATGGGAGTTTAATAAACCAAACATCATTTTCGGAAAACTTTTGCAATGTGTTTTCACCGACATCAACTAACTGCAATTTTATATTTGTTTCGCTTAAATGAGCCATTTTTATTTTAAAGTTTTGAGAAATTTAACCAAAGTATCTAATTCACTGTCGTGAAAAGAAACTGTGCAATCACTGTACTGACAAATTGTTTTTAGGGCAGATTGCCTTGCAAAGTTGCCTGCTCCATCGATTACGTAGGCAATTTTATGACCATTTGCATGTAATAATTCTTGTCGTGCTTGAGCTTGTCCTGCTTTTCTTTCAATCGTTGAATTAGTTGTTACTTGGAAACTTACTTCAACAGCACAAAACTTCCCAGTCGGTGATTTTGCAACAATGTCAACAGACAAGGAAGTTCTTTCATTCTGGCTAACTTTAGGTAATTGGTCTTTATTTATCCTCCAATCGGGAAGTTTCGCTTCTAAATATTCTTTGACATAATTCTGAGTTAATTGTCCTAATGTATTTGCTTCCGCACCTCCAGTAATTCTGCTTACCCAGATATATCTTTGTTTTACAAAAGTTTCTAATTCATTTGTTTTTCCTAACATTGTTCCAATTATACATTTTTCGGTAATGTCGTTCGGAATATTGTCGTTGATTGCGGACCCCCCGAAAAGCAACAACATACAAACATCTTCCATAATTGGATTTAAATCAACAGATTTAATTAATCCTTCACCATCTACTGACAAGTTTTTATTATTCCAATTGGATTTGTCTGTTAATGTTTGAAATTTATATGTAAAAGTTTTGCCATCCCAGATAAATTTCATTCCCTTTTTAAACACTTCAGGAAGTTCTTTTTTAAATCTCATTAATTTTTCGCCACCAATGTCTGAAAGAACAATTAAATGCTTTAAAAACAAGTTGCCTGATAAAGTTTTTGTACTTAAAAGCGTGTCTTTCCACTTAAATGGATTTGCATCGGAAATATTTAAGAGACTTATAAATTTATCCTGTGTCTCAATGAGTTTTGGGATTATACTTGAATTTTTCTCCTTATCTGAAATCTTTTGGGGCCAAAACTTAAGTGCCTTATTTTCTAAATCTTGAATGTCTCTCATATATCTTATTTAATAATCACAAAAATAGTCTTTTAATTCGAGGGTTTAAAAATTAATCTTGAAGTCCAAAATGAAAAATCAACGGTCACTCAATTTTAGTATTTTACCTTCGCACTCGTCTTTTTAGCATGGCACACAACGTTTTGCGGCTTGCTCTCAGTGGCGTTGCACCAACACCAAGCCATTACAAATATAACAAAACATTCCATTCAGCAGCGGATTTTCCGTAGGAAAATCCGGAAATAGCCATTGAAGCAAACCGCTGTTGTACATTCGTGCTTTATTTACAGTAGGATTCTATATTTTTCTTAGCGATTTCATCTCCAAGTTCACTTGCTATTTTCCAATTTTCACAAGCTTTTTTTGAATTTCCAAGGTGAAAATAGCTATTACCCATATTTAAGTACGCAATTGTACTTTTTGGATCTAATTCAATATTTTTTTTATAATCTTCAATAGCTCCCTTATAATCTCCTATATCATCTTTGTCTGCTCCTCTATTTGAATAAGCATTTATAAAATTTGGATTTATTTCTATAGCTTTATTAAAATCTGCAATTGCTCCAAGTTTATTTCCTCGGCTGCTTTTTACTATGGCTCTATTATAAAACGCATCAACATCTTTAGGTGATAATTCAATTACTTTATTGTAATACGCTTCTGATTCAATAAATTTTTCAGCATAAAAACGGTCAAATGCGATTTTGAAATATTGATCAATTGATAAATTTTCCTCAATTTCAATTTTTGGATCTTGGTTTGGATTTGTACCCCATCCATCGAATTCACAATCAAAATTAAATCCAATCTTACACATTTCAGTAGTCCAAATATTAATGTTTTTTTGAGTCATATTTAATTTTGTAGTCCAACCATTCAATGACCAAATATTGTCAATTTTCTCAATTTTTGTTTTAGAATAATTCTTTTTTAATAATTCAGATTCTAATTTTACAAGTTTTTCTTTTGTATCTGAATTGAAGAAAAATTCAATTTTTAATTCAGTTGTATCTTTTACGCCATAAAGAGATAATTGATAAATTGTCTGAGGGTTTGTATTAGAATGTTGCTTAATTATTTCATTAAGTTTTTTTTCCGAAATATAATTTTTCGACTTAAAAATATTAAATAAACCCATAGTTATTATTATTAATGTTATAATTAAGAGAATTTTTTTTAGCATGATGTACAACGGTCACGGCTTACACTTCGGCGCAAACCTTATGAACCAAAGATAGCAAAAAATCCGATTAGAAAAAATTCGGGAAGAATTTTTTCGGCAAAAATGCGCGAACTAAGCGCTGAGTGTAAACTGTTGTTAACAACAGCGTTTGCTGTAGAGAATGAAAATAGTTTAAAACCGAAAAAAAGCTAAAATTTTCCAGACGCAAAATATTCGGTTCAATTAACCAATCAAATTCCAAAAGTTGACTAGCGAAAATCGGCAAACAGAAAGCATTCCACCAAATTGAACCAATTCGGAAGCAAAAAATAACTAAAGCTTTCTAAACTATTTTTATGAACGTGCGAAAGATAACGTTCCAATTGGTTTTTTACGAAGTAAAATCACGTTGTAGTTAACGGTTTCGGGCTTTGCGTTCGGGCGGGTTTCGGAGCACAAAGTTTCAATTTATTACTAATGTTTATTAGAAGTACAAAGCTCCAAGTTTGCACGTCACCCCGCCTGACGCAAAACCCGTGTTATGTGCCGCTTTTCTTGTCATTTGTAATAGTAATACCAATTGCTTTCGTAATTGTTGTCAAAATTTTCTTTGCTGTCAATATATACATTGAATTTATCACGTTTAAAATACCCAAACTCATTGTATGGCTCTAAAAGGTCAAAATATTTGTCAGCCCATATTTTTCTAGTTTCACTATTCTCATATTGCTTGACTTGTTCGTCAGTGTATAGAAAGAAAGTTGTGCCAGAGAAACATCTTGAAATTTCCCAAAGGTCTTTGCAATTTAATTCTGTCTTTAGTTGCATAACCTTGTCTTGCGGAACACTTTCATTCGCTTCATCTCTAGCTATTGGTTCGAATGCACTATAGTAAACCCAAATGTTGTCTGTTTGATATTTGGGTTTCTCCGATTTGCCGAGGAAGTCGAAAAGTCCTTTCCTCTTAATAAGTCCTTGTTCTTTGATAGTCTGCCTGAATTTGTCAGCAATTAGCTTTTGTTTCCTACTGTCAAAGTTACCATGGCCATTGTTTTCGTTAAAACTTTGCTTTTCGTGTGCATGCTCGAAATAAATTCCAATTCTTGGCCTTGTGCCTTTGTCGATTGTGTCATACACAATATTGATTGTCCTAACACCGAATGTTTTGTCTATGAAGTCAGCAAGAGGTCTGAAATCAGGGTTCAAGATTTCCTTGCCAAGCATGATTTTTTTCGTCTGTTTGTATTCTTTGTCTGAAGGACTTATCATTTTTCGGTGTCGTCTTAAAGTGGCACATAACGGTCTCGGCTATGAGTAGTTGCGTGGTTTAGTACTTAACTTTGCAAGTACACACCAAACTGAAAATCCGCGAGGATTTTCAGAAGTAGGCGAGAACAAGCAATTACTTATAGCCATTGTTGTGTTTAGTGTTTTTTAATTCAGTTCGTTGTATTTCGGTCGTTTTCTTTTTCCTGTCGCAACCGCATTTATCAAAGAATAAACATTTTTATTTATTTCATCATTTGGTTCCATTTCCATTGCTTTTTGAATATAGGTTTTAGCTTCGTCATCATTTCCTAAAACCATTAAATTCACAGCGTGATTGCAATAAAGTCCAGCGTCATTTGATTCACGTTTAATTGCTTCTTGAGAGTATTCTACTGCAAGTTTTACATTCCCAGAGTCCATTGCAGAAATCGAAGCTTCTCTCGGTAAATCAGGATTTGTCTTTTCTATTTCAACTGCTTTTTCAAAATGTTCCAAAGCTTTTTCATTTTCAGACATTGCTTGATAAACTTTAGCAATTAACCAATTTGTCTGCCAATGATTTGGTATCATAGATAAACATTCAGAATAATGTTTGATTGCTTTTTTTGCTTTTCTTTTATTCCAAAATCCAAGTTTTGAATTTCCTTGCCCTTTTATTATTGTCAAACCATTTGCCAATTCATTTCCTTTCTCAAAATTTGAGTTGAAAATCGGGATTTTATCTTCTGGTAATTCGTATTCCATTCGTTTTTTCTACATTAAACACAACGGTCCGCGGCTAAAGAAAGTGGCGTGAGCCAAAACCAAGCCAACCCAAAAATAGACAAAATTTAGAAAATTCGGAGAATTTTCGGGAAATTCTTGACCTAGCCATTTTTTTTAACCGCTGTTGTGTATTGGCTTTTAATTTTTCGTTGATAAAAAATTCCATAAATCAATCCAACAATTCCACCAAAGTAACTAAAATCATGCATAGTTCCTGCAATCAAAAAACTTTTTTTATCTGTTAAGTTGTCTGGAATGATCCAATTAAAATTTAAGTTAGTGATTATTAACTTTCCAATAATAATTCCTATTATTCCAAAACAAATTGTAATTATTAAAATTCTTATAGTAGTTCCAAATGAACTTTTCCACATTAATTTTAGATTAGGCTGAAATGTACCAAAAGTTCCATTTATAATTCCAATAATTAATCCAAACCACCAAGTTGAAAATATTCCAACAATTGCGGATGATAATCTAGGTCGATTTTGTCCCATGAAATAAATACCGAATTGTTCAAACTTGAATTTCGTAAAATATTCATTTGAAATACTATATGAAACTTGATTATGAATTGCTCCATAAATACTCGCTAAAATTGTTGAAGTAATTATTATTAATAAGAATAGAATAATTTTTTTTACCATATTTTTTTTAAGCTTGTACACAACGTTTTGCGGCTTGCTCTCAGTGGCGTTGAACCAACACCCAGCCACCACAAATATAACAAAACATTCCATTCAGCAGCGGATTTTCCGTAGGAAAATCCGGAAATAGCCATTGAAGCAAACCGCTGTTAGCAACCGTTATTTTCTTTTTTCTATTGGGTTGAAATTAATAAATCTGTCAAAACTTTCAGGTTCATCTTTTATGTTTTCAATTTCTTTCCATTTCCCATTCACATCAAGAATTTCAGCAACAATTCTTCCGTCTCTTTGGTCAACATTTGCAAACTCTTTTAAGCTGTCATTTTTAATTTTTAGGAAATAAGTTGTCTGTCCACCAGTTAGTATACAAGAATCGATGCAGTCAAGTTTTTCATTATACATTAAGTTTGGAAAACCTTCTGAATTTTTTATCCAATTCAAAGATTTATTTGCTGGAGAATACAGAATTAGTGTTTGTACGATATTTCCGCCCCTTGCTGCCATTCCAGTTGTGAAGATAATATCATTGAAATTATCATTATTAAAGTCTTCAATCTTAGTTTCTAAGTCATTAATTCTGACTGCTTCCAAAGTTAAACTATCTTTTATTTTCCATTGATTTTTACTTCTTTCATAAAGATAAACTTTAGCAACTACATTTTCTTCAGAGCCAATTTTATAAACCACGATTTTATTGTTTTGCTTTTGCCCAAAATTTATTGAATCTGTAAAAACTTCTATTGTGTCTATAAATATTGATTTTTCTGTTTTATTTGCTAAAACAGTTTTAGTCGCAGTTTTCTTATTACAACCAATAAATAAAAGAATTATAATTATAGAGATTAGGTTTTTCATAATGGTTGCCAACGGTCCTCGGCTATAAAATTGTGGCGAAAAACCACACACCGAGCGAATCCAAATATAGAATTTAATTTCGAATTTTCGGAGAAAATTCGGAAAATATGCGCAAACCTAGCCATAATTTATAGCCGATGTTGTGTGCAGTTTTTTTTATTCGTCCAATCTTTGTAAAAGTCCGATTGTGTCAGTTTTATAAAGGTCAAAATCCACTTCAGTTCCAGTTTTAGCTAAAAAGTCAATAGCTCTTTTATTCAGTCCAAAATAAGGTGTCGAAGATTCTGGATTTATATCGATGTCAACTACAAATTGTATTCTAGTTGTTAAATCATATTTGTTTTTCAGTCCGTTTATGATTTCCGTTTTTGGGTCAAAAATGTCAATCAGTTGTTGAAGATAACTTTCCAAATCAATTTCGTTTCCAGCTTCAATTTTATATTCCCACGAAGTCGACTTCGGAACAGGTTCTTTTTTTATCATTACAGAAGTCGGTTCAATATTCAATTCCGCTGTGATTTTTTCCGTGTCGAAATGGTAAGCATTAAAAGAGAAATACAAATAATTATTGCATTCTGTTCCACTATATGTTAATTTCTCGTATTTCATTTTTTAAATTGCACACAACGGTTCCGCATATACTCTAGTAGCGGACAAATTTACTATATTATTTGTTTTTTACATTACATTACAAGTGCAAAAACGGCTTTTGGTGTTACCCAAAAACCGCTATTGAATATATGCAATGTTACAAGTAGCCTTTTATTCGGGCTTCACTGTTATAGTAATTTCGTCATTGAATTTGTATTCACCTTTTTTATAAATTTCTTTGTTGGCTAAAACAATTTCATATGTATAAATGCCTTTTGGAATGTCAAAAACGCATTCTTTTCCGTCTTTTTGAATGACCATTTCTTTTTTGATAGTATTATCTTCCTCGTCTTTTCCAACAATGATAAAAGTTATTTTGTCTGTAAGTTTGTTTTTTATACAAATACTTTCAATTATTTTATAATTGTTTTCTTTGACTTCTGATTTATCTTTTTTAAGAAATGATAACCCATTAATAATTATTTCTCCACCTTTTAAG
>JAIXHM010000097.1 GCA_030145825.1 Flavobacterium sp. | reverse complement strand
ATTTTAGTGCGATTTGAAAAACAGACAACAGATTATTTTTTGAAAATTTAATCGAAAAATGGTAAAACGACAAATTGAAATTAATACAGGTACAGTTTTGTTAGATATGGAATTTTATTTTGAAAGAAGCCAAACAATAAAAAGATAATTAGTTTAAACGGAATAGAAATGCTGTTTTATAAGGAAAGAAGCTTTATAGAATCTTTAAATTAGAATATTCATGGTTTTGCATTATTTAAATCAGGTTTAATAAAAAAGATAAATTTCCTGAAGATGCTTTTGATTCAGACGAATATATGACGAGAAAGTTTTTCTCATTAAGTAATAAAGTTGTTTTTAGCGAAGGAACTTTTTATTATAGACAAGATAATTCTAATGCAATAACCAAAAATTTTTCAGTTAAAAATTTTTATACACTAAACACACTATTTAAACTTTATAATCTTCTAAAAGAGAATAATGTTGCTAAACAGCACTTACAAAATGTACAGTTTAAATTATTAAACGATTATTTTATTTATAAAAATCAATGTAAAACGTTCAATTTTAGAAATATGGAAATTAAAAAGAATATAGAAGATTTTTTATTAAATTTCGAAAAAGAATATTTGATGAAAATTTTTTTAAGAAAGAATTTGAAGTTAGTGCTATTAAAACTGAAAATTCAAAGAAAAATTAGAGCTATTTTTAACTTTAAAAAACCTAGTTTTTGCTAAATTTGTTTTACTTTAAGATAAATAAAATTGAAAATAAAGCTTATCAATATTCCTAAAATAGAAGATCCACGCGGAAATCTTTCTGTCATTGAAAAAGAATGTATTCCATTTGAAATTAAACGCGTTTATTATTTATATGATGTTCCAGCAGGAGCTGAAAGAGGAGGTCATGCTCATAAAAAATTACAACAATTTTTAGTTGCGCTTTCGGGTAGTTTTGATGTAATTTTAAATGATGGAGTAAATGAAAAAGTAGTTACCTTAAATAAACCGTATGAAGGTTTATTAATCGAAAACGGAATTTGGCGAGAACTTAAAAACTTTTCTTCTGGAGCCGTTTGTTTAGTTGTTGCTTCTGAAGTTTTTGAAGAAGAAGATTATATTCGAGATTTTGAAGATTTTTTAATTAAAAAATAGATTTTATATAGGCTTTAATCATCAATTTAAAAAGTTGAAATGTAAGTTTCCATTCTCTTGCTGTAATGAATTTATGCATTTCAAATTTCATTCGATTAAGAACAACTTTATTTTCATTTCTAGTTTGATTTAAATCTAAAATTTTTTTAAAAATTTGTAAAGTTGATTGGTGTAAAAAATGAGTTTTAGCGTTATTTTTTTTCAAAAAATGAGCGCTTAAAGAGTTTTCCAGTTCTCTTTTTTCGGCTAAAACGTCATCAATGTATTCAACCTTAAAATTCCGTGTAATTCTAACCCAAATATCTAAATCTTCATAGGCTAAAGTTTCGTCATATCCTCCAAGATTTCTAAAAATACTTGTTTTATATAAAGAACATAACGAACCTAATTTTACACTTCTACTTATAACCATTTTATAAACATCTCCACTTTCTGGTTTTTCATTCGAGTTAAAATAAATACTTTTAAATTTTCTGTTTTCATCTACTAAATTAAAATTTGCATAGACTAATCCTAAGTTGTCGTATTTAGAGTTTATAAAAGTTGTAACTTGTTTAGAAATACAATGCGGAAGTAATATATCATCAGCAGCCAAATCGATTATAAATTCTCCTTTAGCCAATTCAAAAGCATTGTTAAACGTCTTGTTGCTTCCTAAATTTTTATTATTTTTTATGAAAATAATATTTTGATGATTTTGAAGCCAATTTTCAATTACAGAAACTGAATTATCGGAACTACAATCGTCAGAAATAATAAGTTCAATATTAGGATAATCTTGGTTTATGACTGAGTTTAATGTTTCTACAACATATTTTTCATGATTGTAACACAAACAAATTACCGTAACTAAAGGTTTATCTTGCATCAGTTCTTTTAGAAAGTTTCTATATTTGTTACGAATGTAATTATTAGACGGTGAATACACAAAAGAAACCACTTAAAATAGCAATTGTAGCTTATGACCTTCAGCCAGGTGGTTTGTCAAAAGTTATTGTTGAGGTTTTTAAAATGCTACAATCGGAATATACGGTGAAGTTGTTGTTGTTCAATAATACAGAAATTTTACACGAAAGTATTCCGAATGTAAAAGTTCAAATCAAAGATTCACTTATTTCCCGTTTTAATAAATATTTGCGATTAAAACAGATTTTAAAAGAAAATAAATTCGATTTTATTTTAGATTTTAGATATAGAATAAACCCTTTAACTGAGTTTTTTTGGACCAAATTTATTTACAACGGAAATCAAATAATTTACACCATTCACAGTTCTAAATTAGAAACCTATTTACCAAAATCAACTTTTTTAACCAAGTTTTTTTACGGCGATAGTTTTAAAATAGTTTGTGTTTCTAAAGGAATTGAATTAGCGGTTAAAGAAAAATTTGATTTAAAAAATCTGGTTACCATTTATAATTCCATTTCAATTGAAAATAAAACTGAAACCGTAACTGAATTTAATTTTATCGAGAATCAATATATTTTAGCGATAGGAAGATTTGAAAAAGTAAAGCAATTCGATAAATTAATTGTAGCGTATTCGCAATCAAAATTGCCTTCAAAAAATATAAAATTAGTAATTGTAGGTAACGGAACACAATTTGAAGCTTGTCAAAATTTAGTCAGAGAATTACATTTAGATGAAAGTGTACAATTAACGGGTTACCTTGAAAATACCAAAGAATTGTATCAAAATGCGTTACTAACGGTTTTATGCAGCAAGCATGAAGGTTTTCCAATGGTTATTCTAGAATCCTTGACGGCAGGAATTCCTGTTGTGAGCTTCGATTTGGAAACAGGCCCAAGTGAAATTATTTTAGATAAAAACAATGGATTATTAGTCGAAAATCAGAATTTTGACAAATTAATCGAAGCAATTGAAACCTTAGTTTCAAATAAAGAATTATACAATTTTTGCCAGTCTAATACAATTACTTCCATTGAAAAATTTAAAACAGAAAATATTAAAGAAGATTGGTTAAAGTTATTCGAAAACTAATTAGTGATAAATAGAAAAATCAATTCCCTTGCTTCGTAACCAATGTTTTAATTTTAGCAAAACTCGTAAAACTAAAGGAGGTGTTTTTAAGAGAATTTTTGTTTTCCACGGAATAACAGAAGTTACATTTTGTAAATACCTATCAGATGTTTTAATGTCTCCAAAAACTCTAAAATTTACAGCATATTCAACTCTATATAAATCCAGAAACTCTTTTAAGCTTTTGTTTTTTTCTTCATCAAGTCTAAATTGGTTTAAATCGAGTAGTTTTTTCTTTGTAATAGGTGTCTTCGATAAATGATTATTGCTTGAAAAATCATATTGCATGGTCATTTTGTTCGTTATAGCAACAGGAAAATGAATCGCTATTTTTGTAAAAAGTTCTAAATCTTGTCCACTTGAAACGTCGGTGTTAAAGTTATACTTGTTTAAAATACTTTTCGGTATACTTACGGCAGAAGTTAGTCCAATTCTATAATGCAAACTTGCTTTAAAATAATCAATTACAATTCCTCTAAAATCATTTATGAGTTCAGGTAAATAATCAATAGCAATTGTTTTATTGTTGGAAATTTTCATGGTGTACCGACTACAGTACATGCCACAACTAGGAAAATCAGTATAAAGTTGAAATAATTCTTCTAAATGATTGGCTTCCCAAATGTCATCAGCATCTAAAAAAGCAATTAATTCGCCTCTCGCTTTTTCAATCCCCAAATTTCGAGCAGCCGCAGCGCCTTTGTTTTCCTGATGAAACAAAAGAATTCTTTCATCTTTAAAATGCTCAACAATAGCTACCGAATCGTCAGTCGATCCGTCATTTACAATGATAATCTCAAAATCAATAAAAGTTTGATTTATGACAGATTCAAGAGTTTTACTAACGACAAAACCTTTGTTATAAAGCGGTATGACAACGGATATTTTTGGCATTTAAAATGATTTCAATTTTAAAATCAATAATAGTAACAAAAGTAGTATTTTTGAACTCTCATGCAAGAAAAGATTCTGAATATAGTAAGTTTTGACAATCCATTTCCGCCTTCTTATGGTGGTATAATAGATGTTTATTACAAAATTAAGGCTCTGCATCAAATAGGATATAAAATTCATTTACATTGTTTTGTTGCTGAAATTCCCGAGACATCAATAGAACTTCAGAAAATCGTAGCATCGGTTTATTTTTATGAAGCCCAACCTAAATGGTTTCATTTATGGAGCAGTTTGCCAATTTCTGTGATTTCCAGAAGTAATCCTGATTTGGTTAATAATCTATTAAAAAATGACGCACCTATTTTGTTTGAAAGCCTTAAGACTACTTGTTTGTTGCAAGATATCAGATTAAAAAACAGAATCAAACTATTGCGCTATCACAATATAGAGCATCTTTATTTTAAAGGAATTGCAAATAGTGAGACTTCTTTATTGAAAAAAATACTTTTCTATATTGAATATAAAAGATATACTAAATATGAAGGTGTTCTTGAGCGTTTTGATGCGGTTTTAACTTTATCAAATTATGAACATGAATATGTTTTAGAAAAAAATAAAAATTCGGTTTATATTCCAGTTTTTCATGGAAATAATGAAGTAGCAGAACTTTCTGAATTTGGCGAATATGTGTTTTATCATGGTGATTTGAATACAGCAGATAATAGAAGAGTAGCATCTTATTTAATTGAAGTTTTTAAAGAAATACCAAACTTAAAACTGATTATAGCTTCGGGGAATCATCAAGACTTTATTAATAAAGAAGCTAAAGACCAACAAAATGTTCAGTTTGTATTACTAGAGAATTTTGAGCATTTGAAAGAGTTACTAAATAAAGCACATATTTGTATTTCTTGGTCATTTCAAAAATCAGGAACTAAACTTAAATTAATGAATGCATTATTTAATTCCCGTCATTCCATTATTAATGAGAATATAATTGATGATGAAGCTGTTGTTTCTTTATGTACTGTAGTTCAAAATAAAGAAACATTAAAAGAAAAAATATTATTCTTGAATCAACAACCATATTCGGTTTTTGAAATTAGAAAAAGAAAAGCAATACTTGAAAATCAAATAAATGATCTAAAGAATGCTTTGAAAATTGAAAATTGTCTTCAAAAACTATAGAAAGATAAAATAATTAATATCAATATTTGATTTTGTATATTTGGTTATAAATTTTTTCTGATGAACAGAGTTGAAATAGCCGATATAATTGTATTCAAAATAGAACACAACATAGATTATCTTAAAAAAGAATTTAAAAAGTCTGCTGCTGGAATAGGCTATTTTTTTGTAGACGACTTATTACCTTATGAGTTAGCAACCCAATTAGCTGGTAAATTTCCAAGTTCAGACCAAATGGTTTTGAAAAAAAGTTTGAGAGAAGATAAATTTATTGGTGTTCAAATGAATCAATACGACACACTTTTAGAAGAAACTATTTATGCTTTTCAAGACGAACGAATTGTTCGTTTAATTTCTGAAATTACAGAATTACAGCATATTTTTCCTGACGAAAAACTATATGCAGGCGGAATTTCCTTAATGAAAAAAAATCAGTTTTTAAATCCGCATTTAGATAATTCTCACGATAAAGACCGTGAAAGATGGCGCGTGTTGAATTTGTTGTATTATGTTACACCAAATTGGGAACTTGAAAATGGAGGAAATTTAGAACTTTGGCCAAATGGATTAAAAAATAAACCAGTAGTAATTGAAAGTAAGTTCAATAGATTAGCCGTCATGGCAACTCATAATAATTCGTTGCATTCTGTTTCCCCTATATTAGAAAATGTAGAGCGTCGTTGCATTTCCAACTATTATTTTTCTAGTGTCCCCGTGCGATCAGACGATACGTTTCACGTTACTTCTTTTAGAGGAAGACCTGAAAATAAAATAGCAGATATGGTTTTACAAGTAGATACCTTCTTGCGTATGGGAATTCGAAAAATATTCAAAAAAGGAATTAAAGAAAACCCACATTATTATAAAAAAGAATAGGAAAACTAAACTGTTCTTTGAACTACTTCAAAAACTTTTCCTTCGTCAAATTTTAATGTTTTAGAAGGAAACTTTAATAATAAAGCATAATCATGAGTCGCCATCACGATAGTTTTTCCGTTAGCATTAATTTTACGTAATACTTCCATTACTTCTACACTAGTTTGCGGATCAAGGTTTCCTGTAGGTTCATCAGCTAAAATTAATTCGGGATCATTCAATAAGGCACGAGCAATAGCAATACGTTGTTGTTCTCCACCTGATAATTGATGAGGCATTTTAGATTGGTAATTTTTCATACCAACTTTATCTAATACTTCATCAATTTTAACATTCATTTCTTCATTTACTGTCCAGCCTGTTGCTTTTAAAACAAAAAGTAAATTTTCTTTTACATTTCTATCAGGGAGTAATTTAAAATCTTGAAAAACAACACCTAATTTTCTTCTTAAATATGGAATGTCTTTTTCTTTTAAAGACCCTAAATCATAATCAACAATGGTTCCTTCACCTTCGGTTAAAGGTAAATCAGCATACAACGTTTTCAAAAAGCTACTTTTACCAGCTCCCGTTTTTCCTATTAAGTAAATAAACTCTCCTCTGTTAACTTCTAAATTAACATTGGTTAAAACAGGATTCTTTTCTTGATAAATATTTACAGCTTTTAACGATAAAATTGTTGATGACATAATAAATGGAATATGTTGTAAAAGTAATAACTAAATTTTCCTTCACAAAATTTATTTTTCCAAGTATTATTAAATAAAAAGTGAATTGTAAGGTTAATAAACTTGTTTAAAAATATTACAATATTATGTTAAGTATCTTCGTTATTAGAAGAAGTAAACCTTATCTTTGAAGACACTAAAAAAAGAACTTAACATGATAAAAGCATTCAAATTATCCTTGTTTTTACTTTCAGCTAGTCCGGTAGTTGTTTATGCACAACAAACCTCAATATACACACACGATTTAAAAGAGTTTGAAAAAGCCGAAGCGCTTTATAAAGACAAGCAATATCAATCGGCACAAATTATTTTCGATAAGGTAAAAGCTTCAACAAATAATAATGAAGTAAAAGCAGATTGTGCTTATTATATTGCAAATTGTGCTATCCGTTTAAATCAATTTGGAGCCGATGCTATGGTAGAACAATTTGTAGAAGACTATCCTACAAGTCCAAAACAAAACCAAGCTTATATTGAAGTTGCGCATTATTATTTCGATCAAGGAAATTATCCCAAATCTATTGAATGGTTCGATAAAGCGAGTACTTCTTCTATGTCGCAAGCCGATTTAGAACGCTATAATTTCCAAAAAGGATATGCTTATTTTACCATTAAGAACACAAAAGAATCAAAAAAATATTTGAATAAAGTAGTAAATTCTCAAACTTACGGAAGTCAGGCAAAATACTATTTAGGTTATATGTCTTATGAAACAGACGATTATAATAGTGCCAATCAATATTTTGATCAAGTTTCTGACCAAGATAAGTACAAAGAAAAAATGGGCTATTTTCAAGCTGATATGAACTTTAAGCTTGGAAATTTTCAAAAAGCAATTGATTTAGGTTTGGCACAATTGTCAAAGTCTAATGCAGTTGAAAAAAGTGAGTTATCTAAAATTATTGGTGAGAGTTATTTTAATCTAAAGCAATACGACAAAGCATTGCCTTATTTACTTGATTATAGAGGAAAAAAAGGAAAATGGAATAACACCGATTTTTACCAATTAGGTTATACGTATTATAAAAATGGTGATTTCGAAAATGCAATCAGTCAGTTTAATAAAATTATTAACGGACAAGATAGTGTGGCGCAAAATGCTTATTATCATTTAGCAGAATGTTATTTAAAAACAAATCGTAAGCAAGAAGCGTTAAATGCTTTTAAAACTGCTTCAGAAATGGAGTTCGATTTAAAAATTCAAGAAGATGCCTTTTTAAATTATGCAAAGTTGAGTTACGAATTAGGAAATCCATACCAATCGGTTCCTGAAGTTTTAAATGCTTATTTAGCGAAATATCCAAATACAGCTTATAAACAAGAAATCAATAATTTATTAATTAGTTCTTATATCACTTCTAAAAACTATACAGAAGCTTTAGCTTTATTGGAAAAAAATAAAACAGCCGAAAATCGCTTGGCTTATCAAAAAGTAGCTTTTTATAGAGGTTTAGAGTTATATACTGATGGCGATTATCAAGGAGCTTACAGTTTATTTAAAAAATCAATTTCAGAAAATAAAGATCAAAAATTCACGGCTCGTGCTACATTTTGGAAAGCTGAAACTGAATACAATTTAGAGCAATACAACGAAGCTATGTTGAGCTTTAAACAATTTATGGGTTACAACGAAGCAGCTTCAACTCCTGAATTTTCAAATGTAAATTACAATTTAGCATATTCATATTTTAAACTAAAAGAATATGAGAATGCAATTAAATATTTTACCGATTTTTTAGCAACAGTTAAAAATGACAATGTTCGCAAAACAGATGCTTATTTACGTTTAGGAGATTGTAATTTTATTTCTGCAAAATATTGGCCTGCAATGGATGCTTATAATAAAGCAATCGATATGAATGGTGCACATAGTGATTATGCAGCTTTCCAAAAAGGAATTAGTTACGGTTTTGTAGGTAAAAATGACAGAAAAATTGAAGATTTAGAAGCTTTTGCAAAAAAATATCCAAATTCTCAATATGCTGATGATGCGTTGTACGAATTAGGAAATACCTATACAAACGAAAATAACGAATCGAAAGCAATTGCGACTTACGATAAATTAATTGCTAATTATTCTAGTAGTTCTTATAAATCGAAATCAATATTAAAACAAGGTTTAATTTATTATAATAATAATAAAAGCGAACCTGCTTTAGTGAAATTCAAAAAAGTTGCTGCCGATTTTCCTAATTCTCCTGAAGCATTACAAGCGGTTGCTACAGCTCGTTTAATTTATGTAGACAACGGAAGAATTGATGAATATACAGAATGGGTGAGTACTTTAAGCTATGTTGAGGTTTCAAATGCCGATTTAGATAATACCACTTACGAATCTGCAGAGAAACAATATTTAATGAATAATACAAAGCAAGCTATTTCTGGTTTTAGTAGTTATGTTGCAAAATTTCCGAATGGTTTACATGCTTTAAAAGCGAATTTCTACTTGGCACAATTATATTTTGCTGATGGTTTAGAAAGTAATTCGGTCAAACATTATGAGTTTGTAATTAATCAAGCTCGTAATGAGTTTACAGAACAAGCCTTGGCTCGTTTATGTCAAGTACATTTAAAAGCTAAAAATTACCAAAGTGCAATTCCAGTTTTAAAACGATTAGAAACAGAAGCTGAG
>JAIXHM010000096.1 GCA_030145825.1 Flavobacterium sp. | reverse complement strand
AAATATCTAACAATAATTGTTTAGTATTAATTGTTTTAATTATTACAAATTCGATTTCTATTTAAATTTGAACGATAAGTTTTATGGGATTTGGTCGGTTTTCGACATTTAAAAACTTAGACACAAATTCACTGTTATTATTCATTTCTTGAACAATGAATTGTGGTAAAAATGGATATTCAAGCACAAAATTGATATAGCTTTGAGTAAACTTTTCAATCTTAACAAAAACAGAATCTTCTGAATTAAAAATTAAATTTATTTGAGGTGCTAATTTCCTAAAAGCATTTAGGAATACTGCTTCAAATAGTTTTTCTTTACTTCTAAAGAAATAATGAAGCATAGCTTTATTTATTTCGGCTTCATCGGCTATTTCTTGCATTCTTGCACCATTAAAACCTTTTCTTTGAAAAACTTTAAATGCAGCTTCGAATATTTTTTCTTCAGTTGACATAAATTAACTTTTTAGATTAACCAAATGGTTAACAAAGATAGGAACTTTATTTTCAAATACATTATATTTGAAAGAAATAATTAGAAAATAAGAAAGTAGTAAAAAATAAAATCTCTACAAATCTCCATTTTTCAGAAACAAAAAATTAAATAACGAATCGAGAAACAAAGATGAAAACCTACTCTATTGTCATACAACCAAGCGATTCTGTTATAGCAGAAGTTAAACAAATGAAAGAATTGTTAGCTTCTAAAATTGGTTGGTATAACAGTAAAAATTCTTTAGCACATATTACGGTGAATGAATTTGAAGGAAACGAAAAAGAGTTGGAAAACATAAAAACCAAACTAATAGAAATTAGTAAATATTTTAAACCACAAGAAGTTCAGTTTACCAATTTTGATACTTTTCCAAATGGCGCTTTCTTTCTAGCTCCAAATGAAGAAGCAAAACAATATTTGAAGCAAATCATGACTTCGGTTCATCAAAAATTTCCTTATCCTGTAAAAATTAAAAGTAACGAACCTCATATTTCGATTGGTAGAAGAATTCAACCTGAAAAAATTGAAATTGCTAAAAGTCTATTTTCTAAAAATACAACTATTAGTTTTACTTGTAATAAACTGGCTTTACGAGTTTTTAACGACGATAGAAAACAATTTGATAGTATTGAGACTTTTCCATTTTTAGCTAAAGAATCGCAAGAATTAATTCAAGGAAGTCTGTTTTAAAGAGTAATTTAAATTGTGTAATTTTGCCATTCATAAAAATAAAACATGAGTACATCTAATCCTGAACTAGAGTTTCAACCAAATAATACCAACTTACTAGCGACCATTAAAGCGTTTCAAAACAATCAAACTCAAGAAACCTTTATGGCTGTTTTTAACGAATTGCAAGGCAACAATGCTTTTTTATTGATTCCTACAACAGAACCTATTGTTGGTAAAGATAGAAATGCTGAAGGCTGGTCTACTATTGAAAAAGGAACTCAAATGTCGTTTACTTCAGTTTTTGAAGTAGAAGGTCAAAAAATATTGGGTGCTTTTACTTCACAAGACAAATTAATGAATTGGGCAACCGAAACAAAACCTTTTGCATCACTTCCAGCAAGAGATGTTTTAGATATAGCCATTCAAAACGGAATAGAAAAAATTGTAATCGATAGCAACCAAGATACTATGTTTGTTCTTGGTAGAACTATTTCAAAATAATATTAAATTAATTTTAAAGTACTTTTTCTATTTATTTTATCTGTTGGTGTCATTTTAAACTTTTTAACATAAAAAACCTCTTTAGGTTGTTCATATTTCTCTAATCCTTCAAAAACTTTAGTATCCAAAATTGATTTTTCATTGCCTTCTACAACTAAAATTACTTTTTCGCCCAATTTTCCATCTGATTTTGATGCAATAAAAAACTTTTCTTGAATTTTATTAGACAACTTTTCTTCTATTACTTCAGGAATAATTTTAATTCCTCCTGAATTTATTACATTATCAATTCGCCCTAACCATTTAAATTGATTTTTTGATTTTATTTCAACCAAATCATTAGTAACAATAGATTCTTCGCTTATTCTTGGTGCGTTAATTACCAAACAATCTTTATCATTTAACGAAATTGAAACACCTTCCATTAATTTAAAATACGATTTACCTATTTCTTTAGCGGCTATATGCGTTATGGTTTCGGTCATTCCGTAAGTTTCATAGATTTTTGTAGAAGGAAGTTTTTTTATTCTTTTTACCAATTCTACAGAAGGTGCAACACCACCAATGATTAACTTTTTAATGTGTTGCAAATTTTCAAGATTATTCTCAACTTGCAACGGAACCATGGCAGCAAAATCATATTCGGTATGTAATTTACTAAACATTTTACCAGCAGGATTAACCAAATCGATTTCTAATCCTAGAATTATTGCTCGAACTAACATCATTTTTCCTGCAATATATTTCGTTGGTAAACAATGCAACGCTTTATTTCCTGGATGTAGGTCAAAAAAATTACCTGTTGCAATTGCCGAATTTACCATCGCTTGCTTTTTCATTTTTATAAGCTTTGGTTTTCCCGTACTTCCAGACGTTTCAGTTTCAATAAAATCTTTATTATCCAACCAATCTAATAGGAAATTTCCAATTTGTTTTTCAAAGTCTTCACCTTCTTTTATAAAACTATAAGAAAGCTGAAATAAAGTTTCTGTTGTAGGATGAAATCCGTTAATTTTGAATAAGTTATGTATGTTTTTATAATGCGGAATCATGATTTAATTTGTTAGTTTACCAAAAAGTTTTGCTTGCCAATTTTTCCATCCATAAATTTTTGAAAAAATGAAGAACAGTATCGGAAACACTATGAAAATTGGCGTAAAAATTTCAAATCCAGCGGAAGGTTCGGATACATCTTTAAAAATAGAATGTGTTTGAAAAGCTGTCCAATCTGCAGTTACTAATAAAGCACTTATTAAATTATTTGCCGCATGAAAACCAAGCGCTAATTCTAGACCTTCATCCATTAAAGTTATTATTCCTAAAAATAATCCAGTTCCGATATAGTAAATCATAATTACCCAACCCACTTTATCTACTTCAGGATTAGCAGCATGCATTATTCCGAATAAAAAAGAAGTTACTAAAAGCGGAATCAATCTTGAATTTGTAGCTAAACCAATTCCTTGCATCATGTGCGCTCTAAATAAATATTCCTCAAAACTGGTTTGCATGGGAATAAATATTATTGCAATTATTAGAAAAATTAAAAACTTATCGAGCTTTAAATTCCAAATAAAATTCTCAGGTGTGGTTAAATATGAAATATAAATCATGGTTGCGGTAATAGTTCCCCACAAGAAAAACGAGAGAAAAACGCGTTTCCAGTCAATTTTTGGTCTCGATGTTGTTAGTGCTGTAATTGGAATTCGCTGAATAAATTTGGTCCAAATCAAAACAATAAATAATCCAATAGCTAATGGACCTACCATAATTAGAAAAGTTCCATTAACTCCTAACATACTAATAGATTGATGAATAACTTCATTTGTATCAATATCCATAGAAGCAACATAGTTCCATGCCATTAAAGCAAGAAAACAAAAAGGAACTATGAAATAAAGAAATAACTCAGGTTTAAACTTTTTAATTTGTTCAATATACATTTCAAATAAAATTTCTACTAATGTAGTATTTTTTAAATTTGTATAAAAAATTAAATATGATAACTATTTACCATAATCCAAGATGTACCAAATCAAGAGAAGGTTTAAGCTTTGTTGAAAATTTAAATGAAGAAATTGTGATACGTAAATATCTTGATGAACCCTTTACAAAAACAGAACTTCAAGATGTTTTAAAAAAACTGAATTATAAACCTATTGACTTAGTAAGAACAAAAGAAAAAGAATGGGCCGAAAATTATAAAGGAAAAGAATTAAGTGATGAAGAACTAATTGATGTTTTACTTGAGCATCCTAAACTAATTGAAAGACCTATTGTTGTAAAAGAAAACAAGGCTGTAGTGGCTCGACCAAAAGAATTAATTGATAAAATTCTAAAATAACGAAAACGTTATAAAAATTACATATTTTTTATTTTAACAAACATTTGTGATTTTAAGCTTAAACCAAGCGGTATTTTTGCAGTCATAGATTGAAAAAATTGTTATGAACAAAATCACCAAGCTAACTGCTTTTTTATTTTTACTATTTACAAGTCAAATTTTTGCTCAGTATAAAACTGATGTAAAGAAAATTAAAATTACGGGGACTATTTTAGAAAAAGGTACCAATTTACCTTTAGAGTATGCTACAATTGTCTTTGAAGATGCTAAAACCAAACAACTTACAGGAGGTGTTACCGATTTTGATGGGAAATTCAATTTTGAAGTACCAAGCGGTATTTACAACATTCGTTTTGAATTCATTTCATTTAAAACAATTGAACTAAAAAATCAAAATTTAAAAGATAATAAAGATTTTGGAACAGTTTATTTAGAAGCAGATGTTTCTCAGCTTGCTGGTGTTGAACTAGTAGCAGAAAAGCCAACTGTAGAAATTAAATTAGACAAACGCGTTTACAACGTTAGTAAAGATATGACGGTTAAAGGTGGTACTGCTGGTGACGTTTTAAACAACGTACCTTCTGTTACTGTTGATACTGATGGAACAATCGCTTTGAGAGGAAACGAAAATGTTACTATTTTAATTGATGGAAAACCTTCTGGTTTAGCAGGAATTAATGTTAGTGATGTTATAAAAATGCTTCCGGCTGATGCTATTGAAAAAGTAGAAGTTATTACAAATCCATCTGCAAGATATAACTCTGAAGGTAGTGGTGGAATTATCAATATTGTTCTTAAAAAAGGAAAAACTAATGGTTTAAATAGTTCAGTTGTATTATCAGCGGGTACACCAGAAACTTATACAGGAAGCACGAGCATTAATTACAAAACGGACAACTTTAATGTTTTCTCAAATTTTAGTTATAATCGTAGAACCAACAAAGGAAAGTCTTATGTTAACTCAACTTATTTCGATTCAGGTACTGAAAATATTATCGACGATATTACAGGTTATATGAACGAAAGTAGAAACAATAAAGATCAAGATAAAGGCTATAATGCAAATTTTGGTGCCGATTGGTATTTAACACCTTCGTTAACTTGGACCAACTCATTAACTTTTAGAGAAAATAAAGAAACCGATCCTGAAAATGTATTAATGGATTATTTCGATATTGATAGAACATTTCTTTATACAAGAAACCGTTTTAATAATCAATACGAAAAAAGTTTTGTTTTAGAATATGCTACAAATTTTACCAAAAAATTTAAAAAAGAAGATCATAAATTAACAGCAGATTTCTCTGTTTCTACTAATAGAAGAAATCAAAATTCAGAAATTACTGATTCGGTTTTAGGAAGTACAGATGCTCCAAACTATGAATATACTATTAATAATAATACTCAAGATAGAATTTTAGCTCAAACAGATTATGTGTTACCAATTGGTGAAAAAGGTAGAATTGAAGCTGGTTACAGAGGAAGTTTTGCAACAACATTAACGGATTTCCAAATTATACCAAATTCTGATTACAACAACTTATTAGAATATGTAGAAAACATTAATGCTTTATATTTTCAATACGGTAACAAGTATAATAAGTTTTCTTATTTTTTAGGTTTACGATGGGAAGATACTGATATCGAAATTAATTCATTAAATATCAATAATTACAACACAAAAAAATATAATAACTTCTTCCCTACTGCAACTTTAAATTATGAGTTCGACGAAAAAAGTTCGTTCACTTTAAGTTATAGCAAAAGAATTAACAGACCAAGAGGAAGATTTATTAATCCGTTTTCATCTTACAGTAGTAACGTAAATTTATTTCAAGGAAATCCTGATTTAGATCCAACTTATACTAATGTAATTGAAATTGGTTACTTAAAAAGATGGTCAAAATTAACATTGAATTCTTCTATTTATACAAATCTTACTGATCAATCATTCCAATTTATTAGAAGAGAAACGGGTAACTTTGTTGAAAATGTTCCTGTAATTGTTTCGACACCAATTAACCTTTCAAAAGAAGTAAGAACTGGTTTTGAGTTTAATGTAAATTACTCGCCATACAAATGGTGGAGAACTAATACTAACTTCAACATGTTTAGTGTTCAAACTCGTGGAGATTATACTTATACTGATTATCAAAACAATGTGGTAACACAAAATTTTGATAACGATGCCTTTGGTTTCTTTGCAAGGTTAAACAATAAAATTACTCTTCCTTATAAAATAGATTGGCAAACCAATGTTTTCTATATGGGGCCACAAAGAAATGCTCAAGGTAAACGATTATCGATGACCAATGTGAGTATGGCATTAAGTAAAGACATTATAAAAGACAAAGCTACAATTTCAGTAAATGCAGATAATTTATTTAATACCGCAAAAATGAGACGTGAAACGTATATCAAAGATTTAACCATGTCTGATGCTGAATTTCAAAGAAGAACAAGAACAATTTTATTCTCTTTCACTTATAGATTCAATAGAAAAAAAGAATCTGATAGAAATAGACGAGATAATAACGACGACGGAGACGGAGAGTTTATGTAATAAAAAAAGGGAACCAATTGGTTCCCTTTTATTTTGAATCAAAAAAATTAATTTTCTTGTTCTTGTCTTTTTGCTCTTTTCTCTTTAATTAATTCAGAAATAGCACCACCTAACCAATAAGGTACAAATGAAGCTAAGAAAATCATTAACCAAAAACCAATAGTTAAAATGGTTAAGAAAAGTAAAAAGCCTAAATACTGTTGAAATTCAAACATGTTTTCCGGAATTTTATGAATTCATGTCCAAAGATAGAAGTAAAATTTATTTTTTACAATTCTATAACACAAATTCTTTTAACAATTCCCTAAATTTAAAGAAAAAAACAAAAAATGGACTTTAGAATTGAAAAAGACACTTTAGGAGAAGTTAAAGTTCCTGCCGATAAACTTTGGGGTGCACAAACAGAACGTTCAAGAAATAATTTTAAAATTGGTCCAGCAGCATCAATGCCTTTTGAGGTTATAAAAGCTTTTGCCTATTTAAAAAAAGCTGCTGCTTTTACAAATACTGAGCTTAATGTTTTAGCAACTCATAAACGTGATTTGATTGCACAAGTTTGTGATGAAATTCTAAATGATAAACTAAACGAACATTTTCCACTTGTAATTTGGCAAACAGGTTCAGGAACACAATCTAACATGAATGTTAATGAAGTTATTGCGCATAGAGCTCAACAATTATCTCAAAAAACTTTTGATGATGAATCTGTTTTAAAAGCAAATGACGATGTAAATAAATCGCAATCTTCTAACGATACTTTTCCAACGGCTATGCATATTGCAGCAAGTATTACATTAATACAGCATACAATTCCTGCAATTGAATTGCTACAAAAAACTTTGGAAACAAAAGCAAACGAATTCAAAGATGTAATTAAAATTGGTCGTACACATTTAATGGATGCCACTCCCCTTACTCTTGGACAAGAATTTTCTGGTTACGCTAAATTATTAGAAAACGGATTAAAATCTTTACAGCAATCATTGGAGCCAATTTCAGAGTTAGCGCTCGGTGGAACTGCTGTGGGAACCGGATTAAATACACCAAAAGGTTATGATGTATTAGTTGCTGAAAATATTTCAAAGTTTACAGGAATTCCGTTTAAAACTGCTCCTAATAAATTTGAAGCACTTTCAGCTCATAATGCCATTGTACAAAGTCATGCTGTATTAAAACAATTGGCTGTTTCTTTAAATAAGATTGCCAATGATATTCGTTTATTAGCTTCTGGTCCTCGATCGGGAATTGGTGAAATACTTATTCCTGAAAACGAACCTGGATCTTCAATTATGCCAGGAAAAGTAAATCCAACACAAAGTGAAGCCTTAACAATGGTTGCTGCCCAAGTAATGGGTAATGATGTAGCCATTACAATTGGAGCAACTCAAGGACACTATGAACTAAATGTTTTTAAGCCTTTGCTTATTGCTAACTTCTTACAATCGGCTCAATTATTAGGCGATGCTTGTATTTCTTTTGCTAAACATTGTGTTGAAGGTATCACTCCAAATTATAAAAGAATTGAAGAATTATTAAACAATTCACTAATGTTAGTTACGGCCTTAAATACAAAAATAGGGTATTATAAAGCGGCTGAAATTGCGCAAAAAGCACATCATGAAGATACTACTTTAAAGCAAGCTGCAGTTGCATTAGGCTACGTTACTGAAAAAGAATTTGACGAATGGGTAAATCCTAAAAATATGATTTAAGGTTTATTTTCAATCTTTTTGATAATATCATTCATCATATCAATTTGAACTTTCTGAATTTCTAATAAAGATTGTTCTTGATGTAAAATTAAATGATCAATTTTTTCATGCAACATTCTGATCTCAAGTTCCGATTTTAAATTAATCATATAATCGTTTTTAGCACGTTCTCTGTCTTTTTCTTCTTGACGATTTTGACTCATCATAATTACAGGAGCTTGTAAAGCCGCTAAACAAGATAAAATTAAATTTAGTAAAATAAATGGATAAGGATCAAAACCTTTATTTAATAAAAAGAATGCATTTATAAATATCCAAATTAGCAAGAAAATCATAAACGAAATTATGAAAGTCCAACTTCCACCAAATTCGGCTACTTTATCAGCGACTTTTTGTCCAAAAGTATATTTAGAGCTTTCATCTAGTTGTTGACTCAAATTATTTTTATTGGTAACCGAATCTAAAACTACTTTTTCCAATTCTGTTAATTCTCCTTGTTCATTTATTAAAAGCGAGCTAATATATTTTTCGCGATAAGCATTTAGTTCAGAAATAGAAATGTAATCATTCTTATTACAATTAGGATAATCATTAAGAATTAAATCGAAAATAGGTTTTCTAACTGATTTAAGACTAACTTTTTCAGAAGTAGAAAAATCATTGCCAGAAATAGCACTCGTAAATATTCCTTTCATATTAAAACCATTTTTTACGTTTAAAATAAATAAGCATTGAAATTGCAATAATGCTCATTAAACCAAGAATTGTATAGTAACCTAATCGATATTCTAACTCGGGCATGTATTTAAAATTCATTCCATAAATACCTGCTATAAAAGTAAGTGGTAAAAATAAAGACGAAATCACCGTTAAAGTTTTCATTACTTCATTCATCTTATGATTTTGAGTAGTGTAATAAAAATTACTTGCACTATCAAGCGAAGTCATATCATAATCTATTTGTTCTAGTAACTCTATTGTTTTTTGATGTAATCTACTTAAATACACAAAATTTTACGGTTCAATACTATTAAAATAATCATATTCTTTAATGGTCTTAATAGTGTAAAGTGATTCTTTTAATGGGGACAAAGAGAGCTTAAGCATGTAAAATATTTCTCTGTATTTTTCAATTTCTTCAATAATTTTTGGATCATCGGAAGTTTTAGACAAGGTTTGCAATCGTTCAATTTCAGTTTCTTTATTTTCAATAGTAATGTAGA
>JAIXHM010000095.1 GCA_030145825.1 Flavobacterium sp. | reverse complement strand
TAAAGGTTTTTATTTGAAACTGGAGGTTGTAATAAATGTTTATTTTCTTCAATCCATTTTTGAAGATTAAAAGGCTTCGCTATTGACATGATATTTTTTTATAAAAATACAAAGAAAAAAGGTTAGCCTAAATTTTGACTAACCTTTTCTTGCAATTATTTATACTCTTTAATTAAGTAAACATAAACAGGGAAGTGATCACTATACCCTGGAATTCCATTTGAGTTACGTTTAGGATATCCTTTCCAAGGACCTTCGTTTTGAATCAAATAAGGTTTAATAAATCTACCTGCTTTCCAATATGTCCAAGTAGTAAACTCTTTATTTTCATATTTTTCTTTTCTTACTAAAGGTTCAGATAGCATTATTTGGTCGAATAAGTTCCATGCATCTCTATAACCCAAAGTACCTTCTCCGTTTTTATACATTTTTTCCATTGGATTGTACATTCCGAATGGCTTGATATCTTCTTTATTAGCAACAGTTCCTATTTCTTTTTTAACACTTTTATTTACCGGATCATCATTTAAATCCCCCATAGTAATAATACTTGCATTAGGATTAATTGCATATAATGAATCTATAATCTTGCGATTTAATTTACCAGCAGCCTCACGATAAGGGCTACTTCTTTTTTCACCACCTGAACGAGATGGCCAGTGATTTACAATAAAACTAATTTCTTCACCATCTAATAAACCTGTAACTAGCAATTGATCGCGAGTATAAACTCTTTTTGAACCGCTTTCAGCTTTTGCATGATCTTCATCCGTTTCATTTGAGTCTTCAGACTTCCCTTTTTTAGCATCTAACATATCTTCAGTAATATATAAAGGAATGTTTTTATAAGATGTAGGAGTAAAATGTTTCGGTTGATATAAAAAACCAACATCAATACCTCTTTTATCAGGCGAATCGAAATGAACTATTTGGTAGTCTAAATTTTTTATTTTGGGATTTCTTACTAAATCTTCAAGCACACCTCTATTTTCAATTTCACATGTACCTATTATTGTTGGAGCATTTTTTTGTATGTCGCTTGTTCCTAATTCAGATATAACACGAGCTAGATTATCTAACTTTTTATTATAGTTTTTTGATGTCCAACCTTTCACTGGCAAATATTCTTCATCGTAATTTGGACCATTAATTGTATCAAAAAGGTTTTCAAAATTATAAAAAGCAACTGTGTGCAGTTTAAATTTTTTCTCTTGCGCTATTGAATTAATCGCAATAAAAACAGCCAAAACAAGGCCTAATTGTTTAAATTTCATAATTAGAATGTTATGTTATTGTCAACTTTAAAACAAATTGGGTGCCAAAGGTATGAAATAATAACAAAAGTTGTACATTTGTAGGCTGTTAAGATTTTAACACTTAACAATTAATTTAATATTAATTATTTAATCTGTTTATGAAGAAACTTTTATTCAGTGCTATTTTTGCCCTTGTAAGTTTTACGATGCTTGCACAACAAAATCCAGCACTAAAAGGTAAAGTGGTTGATTCTAAATCACAAAAACCATTACAAAATGTGGTGGCAACTATTCAAAGCACCAACACTTCTGTTGTAACAGGGGTAGATGGTATTTTTGAAATTCAAGAATTTCCAAATGATCAACCAGTTTTGGAGATTACTTACACTGGTTACAAAACACAAACTTATGTTTTAGAACCTGTTAAGGGAGAAACGTTAGATTTAGGAGTTTTATCCTTAGAAGAAGATATTACTTCAGAATTACAACTAAGTTTAGTCACTATTACTGAAAACGATTTAGGTGATGAGAATACTGGTTCTGAAAGTACTTCAGGTCTATTACAAGCCTCTAGAGATACTTATCAACAAGCTGCTGCTTTTAACTGGGGACAAGCACGATTTAGAATTAGAGGTTTGGATAATCAATACGGAACTACAATGATCAACGGTGTCGTAATGAACAAACTTTATGACGGTAGACCACAATGGAGCAATTGGGGCGGTTTAAATGATGCTACTCGTAACCAAGAATTTACAATGGGGTCAGCTCCTTCAGATTACACATTTGGAGGAATTTTAGGAACACAAGAAATTAACACGAGAGCGTCTCATTACAGACCAGGGACAAGAATTTCAATGTCTGGAACGAATACAAATTACAATTGGAGAACTATGGGAACTCATGCATCAGGCTTTAATAAAAAAGGTTGGGCATTTGTTGTTTCTGCGTCAAGAAGATGGGCAAAAGAAGGCTACTTTGAAGGAACTGATTACAGTGCGAATTCTTTATTTGCTTCAGTTGAGAAGAAATTTAATGACAAACATAGTTTAAATTTTACTTCGATTTATGCACAAAATAGTAGAGGTAAAAACTCACCTAATACTAAAGAAGTAACAGACTTAATGGGTATAGATTATAATTCTTATTGGGGATGGCAAGATGGTAAAAAACGTAACTCAAGAGAAAAAAACATAGAAGAACCTATAAACATGTTGTCTCACTATTGGAAAATAAGTGAAAAAACATCGTTAAATACAAATATTGCATACCAGACAGGTAAAATTGGAAATTCTAGAATCGATTATCAAGGGGTTCCAAATCCTGATCCTACATACTACAGAAATTTACCTAGTTATTTTCTTTCAATATATGAAAACGACCCTGCTGTAGTATCAGCTCAAAATCCTTCAGCATATTTACCAGGTGGTTTAGGCGGTCTTTATACCCCAGATTTACTTGGCGCATACAATGCAGAATTTTATAAGCAACAACAGATAGATTGGCAAAAGCTTTATGATACCAATAAAGCTGCAGGAAGAAGTGTTTATGTGTTATATGAAGATAGAACAGACGACAACTTATGGAATGCTAATACTATTCTAAATAGCGTATTATCTGATAATATTGTTTTAAATGCTGCGGTTAATTATAAGAATTTAAGATCTCACAATTTTCAATATATGCTAGACTTACTTGGAGGAGATTATTTCTTAGATGTTGATAATTATGGAACTAATGCTGATCAACAACAATCTAATTTAAACAACCCAAACAGACAAGTAAGAGAAGGAGATAAATATGGTTACAATTACAAATTATATGCCAATGTTATTGATGCTTTTACACAATTCAAATTTAAGTATAAAAAAGTTGATTTTTATTTAGCACAACAATTCTCAAGATCTGAATATCAAAGGGAAGGTCTTTACCGAAATGGATATTATCCAACTAATTCTTACGGTAAAAGTGACAAAGTTGAATTTGATAATTTTGGATTCAAAGGTGGCTTAACTTATAAAATTAATGGTCGTCATTTAATTGACTTTAATGCAATTTACATGAGTAAAGCTCCTGACCTAAGAAGTTCTTTTTCTAATGCTAGAGTAAATAATAATGTAACTGTAGATTTAAAAAGCGAAACTCTTTCAAACGTTGACTTAAGCTACATAATTAGAGCCCCAAAATTTAAATCAAGATTGACTGGTTTCTTCTCTCAACAAAAAGATGTAACAGAAGTTAGCTTCTTTTTCTCTGAAGGTACAGTAGAAGATTTCTCAGGAGAAGGAGACACTAATGCTTTTGTTAATGAAGTTGTTACTGGTTTAGACAAAAGTAATTATGGACTAGAATTAGGGTTAGAATATCAAATTACTTCTACAATTAAAGCTATGGCATCTGCTACTTATGCAGAATATATATATTCAAACAACCCTAATGTTTATTTATCTGTTGATAATCAAGGTTCTGCAACAAATACTAATACAGCAAGAAGCTATGGAAAAGCTTATTTAAAAGACTATCACTTACCTGGTGTTGCTAATAATGCCGCTTCAATTGGATTAGAATATCGCGACCCTAAATTCTGGTGGGTTGGGGTAAACTACAACTATTTAAGTGGGTCATACTTAGATATTTCTCCTTTGCTAAGAACTAATAACTTCCTTAAAGACCCAACAAGTTATAGTGGAAGTGCATTTCCTGAGATAACTCAAGATAGATTAAGACAATTATTAAAACAAGAACAACTTGACGATATTTATTTATTAAATTTACAAGGAGGTAAATCTTGGAGAATAAGCAATAAAAACAGAAATACGTTTGGTTTCTTCGCCTCTATTAATAATGTCTTAGACAAGCGTTATAAAACTGGTGGTTATGAACAAGCAAGAAACGCTAATTATAGAGAACTTAACCAAGATGTGTCAAGTGGAAATCCTGCTTTCGCTCCAAAGTATTTTTATGGATACGGAAGAACTTATTTTGTTAACTTTTACATTAATTTCTAAAAAAATAGCATAACAATATGAAAAAAACAATTTTTAAAACAGCAATTTTAATCGCATCTGTATCTTTATTTACAGCGTGTGTTAATGGTGATGATTATGACACACCATCATTAGAATGTAATGAAACTTCCCTTGTTAAAAACTTAGAAGTATCGGCAATCCCTTTCAGTTCTACAATTACACAATACACTGATGAGGATATTGTTGAAGCATATGTAACCTCAAGTGATAGAGATGGGAATTTCTTTAAATCTATTTCGATGCAAACTTTAGACGGAAGTGATGCATTTAGTATTTCAGTTGATGTAAATGCTACTTTCGTAAATTTTGAGCCAGGCAGAAAAGTATTGTTAAATTTAAAAGATTTATACTTGTTAAATAATGTAAGTGGATTTGGAAATGGTGGTAAAGTAATCGGATCACTTTATATCTCACCTACAAACGGATCTGTTTCAATTGGAAGAATTCCTCAAGCTCAATATTTAACCGCATTAAACAGAAGTTGTACAGTTGTAGATGAAGATCAACTTGTACAAACTGTAACTATTGCTCAAGCTACTTCTAGTGATGCTTATTTAAATAAATTGATTGAAATCGAAAATGTACAATTCAACAACTCTTCAATCAATACTACATATTATGACCAGTATAACGCTATAGGTGGTTCGACTAATCATACAATAGAAGATGCAGATGGTAATTCAATGATTTTTAGAACTAGTAGCTATGCTACATTTGCACACCATAATGTTGCTGAAGGAAATGGTAAAATAAGAGGTGTTATCACAAAATATGGTAACGATTATCAATTCTTTGCTAGATATGAAAGTGATATTATGTTAGACAACCCAAGAATTGTTCCTTTATTTGAAGAATCTTTCACATCTAATTGGAATAATTGGACAAAATATAGTGTTGTTGGAGCTCAAGTTTGGACGTTAGATACACAATATGGTAACCCAGGAAATTGTGCTAAAATGTCTGGTTATTCTGGTGGAAATCAAAACAATGAAGATTGGTTAATTTCTCCTTCAATCGACTTAACATCAATTACTTCGGCAAGTTTAAAATTTGATACCTCTAGTAAATTTGCTGGAAATCTTTTAGAAGTTTATATCTCAACTGATTATGTTTCTGGTGATCCAAACACTGCAACTTGGACTCAATTAAGTGGATTTGCTTTGGATACAAATACAGGTTCTTACATTTGGACTGCTTCTGGTGCAATCGATATTTCAACTTTTGCAGGAAACAATATTTATATAGGTTTCAAATATACTTCAACTACTTCAGCAGCTACAACTTGGGAAGTTGATAACGTAAAAATTGAAGGACAATAATTCTACATAGTAATGAAAAATAAAATTTTAATCTTTTTACTATCGTTTGTTACTTTTTCAATAGTATCTTGCGATGACAATGATGAGACAAAAGAAATAAATAATAAAAAAAATCCTATAGAAGGTAAATGGACAATTCAACAAATTGGTGAAATTCAAACAATAAATAACACAAATATTATTGTATATGAAGATTATCAAGCAAGTGGAACTTGTGAAAACGATTTTTATATCTTTAACGCAGATTTTACATATTCTTTTAATGAAGTATTAGATTCAAACAACTGCACTCCAATAGAAGTTGAAGTTGGTGAATACGAAATCGGAGAAGATACAATTACGTTATATTACTCTGTAGAAGAAAATGGTTCAACTGTAGATTATCAATCTAGTGCAACTGTTATTAATTTAACTTATGAAACTATGGAATTAGCGTTAGGTAATGATACTAATGGAGTTTCTTTTTTAAAGTTATCAAAACAGTAATAAAACAATAGATTTAAAAATAAAAACCCCGCAAATGCGGGGTTTTTATTTTTATAATGTTCCTAGAATTTTTATTTTTTTTGAAGTTGAAATGCCTCCAGGATTACAACCAAGTTGACCTTCTGGAATTTCAATATTTAAATTTTTATAATATTCTGCCCAAACATTGAAAAATTCTTTAGAATTTGGAGCCTTAAATGTCATGGGATACAAAACAAAGAATGGCTCTTTATTCGCTTCTTTAAAACAATCATAAATCAACTCTGAGCAATAATACTTTCCATTATTGTAAATATATTCATTATCGTAGGGTACTCCTAACTGATTCTTACCAAATGAAACTGCTTCTGGAATTAATTTTTTAAAACGCTTCTTTACTCTTCCTACATACATTGGCAAATCAGTATAAGAAGTAAAAGTTTGATAAGGTGTTAATTTAACGCTATTTCCCGATGCTTCCAACACAAAAACACTATCATTCTCAATAACAACCATTCCCATGTGGTTAAAATCTATTCCTTTGTAGCCTTCTGTTACCTGATTAATTGCTTCACATAATTCGCCACAATTCATCGATTGAAAAATTAAATCACCCGTTTTCAATTCAATCTTTTGTGCTAAAACTATGTTAGCAAAAAGTAAAGCAGCTGTAATAAACTTACGATTCATTAGCAATCATTTCTTCAAACTCCGTGGGACTCATTGAATTCTCGACATTGTAATCACCAATTTTAGTCCTTCTTAAAACAGTTAAATGTCCACCCGAATTTAATGCTTGTCCGAAATCGTGAGCTAACGAACGGATATACGTTCCTTTACTACAAGTTACTCTAAAATCGACTTCTGGAAGGTCAATTCGAGTTAATTCAAACTCGTAAATCGTAGTTTTTCTTGCTTCTATTTCCACCTCTTCACCAGCACGAGCATGCTCATACAAACGCTTTCCATCCTTTTTTATTGCTGAAAAGACAGGTGGCTTTTGCATAATTTCACCTGTAAATTGTTGTAAAGTTTCTTTAAGCAATTCTGTTGTGATATGTTCCGTTGGAAAAGTTTTATCTATTTCAGTTTCTAAATCATAAGAAGGTGTAGTTGCCCCTAATTTAATTGTTCCAATGTATTCTTTTTCTTGCGCTTGAATTTCATTGATACTTTTGGTAAACTTTCCTGTGCAAATAATTAACAATCCTGTTGCTAATGGATCTAAAGTTCCTGCATGACCTATTTTAAACCGCTTCGGCAAATTGAATTTACGCTTTAAAACAAACTTTAACTTATTCACTGCTTGAAACGAACTCCAAGTAAGTGGTTTGTCGATTAGGATAACTTTTCCGTTTGTAAAATCTTCGGCTTGCATATTAGATTACCGTTAATTTTTGAATAAAGAAATGAATTAAAAGAATAGCAATTCCAGCAATAATACGGTAATAACCAAATAATTTAAATCCATGCTTTTGTAAAAAACCAATGAATGATTTAATCGCAATCATGGCTACAATAAAACCAACAACATTACCAATAATTAATAAGTTTACTTGGTCGTTTGTTAATTCAAATCCTGCTTTATAATAATCATAAGATTTCTTAACGGTTGCACCAAGCATTGTGGGTATGGCTAAAAAAAACGAAAATTCAGCAGCGGTTGTTCGTGATAATTTTTGCGACATTCCTCCTGCAATACTTGCTCCACTTCTTGAAACACCTGGAATCATCGCTAGACATTGAAATAATCCAATTTTAAAAGCAGTTGCATAAGAAATTTGTGTTCCTTCTGCATTTCCAAACCAATCGTCGATTTTTAAAAGTAAAATTCCACCAATAATTAGAGAAATTGCGACTGTAATTGGATTTTCAAGTAAACTATCAATAAAATCACTTAACAATAATCCGAAGAAAACTGCAGGAATAAAAGCAACAAATAGTTTATAATAAAAATCTAAACTTTGAAAGAACCTTTTAAAGTATAAAACAACTACCGAAAGAATAGTTCCCAATTGAATTACTATTGTGAATAATTTTGTAAAATCGTCTTGAGCAATTCCAAAAAATGAAGAAGCAATAATCATATGCCCAGTTGAAGAAACTGGTAGAAATTCAGTTATTCCTTCAATAATAGCAAGAATAATAGCTTGAAGTGTATTCATGTTTTAGTGATTCGTTATTAGTAAAGAGTAATTAACGTTTAATAAAAAACTAATTACTATTATCTTTTTACTATTTACTACTGTTATCTTTTTTAAAAATAGAATAAATAACTACAATAAAACCTGACACAACTACTATTGGAGCTAAACGAATTCTTCTAAAACTAAAAATTTCATCGCTAAAAACGTTTGGATCATCACTTCCTCCTCCACTCATTAAAATAAATCCAAAAGCTATAAGCACCAATCCTATTAATAGGAAGGTATAATTAGACTTACCAAATAAAAATTCTTCGTTGTTATTATTGTTTTTCATAATTTGAAATCAAAATCTTTAAAAATTAATATAAATCGTCTGTTCTTAAATTTAAGAAACGTTGTGTAGCAAAAAAAGTACTAATCCAAGTGATTAATATCCCTACCAATAAAACTCCACCAAAAACTATTCCTAGTGAAACATAATCTTTGGCTAAATGCAATTGCGGAAGCAGTCCATCAACATAACTTACTAGAGCTATCAAGGCAATTATGGCTAATATAGAACCTGTTAAGCCCAATTTAATACTTCTCCAAATGAATGGCTTTCTGATAAACGATTTTGTAGCACCTACCATTTGCATCGTTTTAATTGTAAAACGGTGTGAATAAATCGACAAACGCATAGAACTATTAATTAGCAACATCGCAATTAATGCAAAAAAGCCACTAATAATTAAGATCCAAAAACTTATTTTTTTTATGTTATTATTTACTAAGTCTACCAAAGTCTTATCATAAATGATTTCAGATACAAACTCGTTTTTCTTAATTCCGCTTTCAATTTTTTTAATACTATCTGCTACAACATAATCTCCTTTCAGGTTGATATCGAAAGAATTTTGAAGCGGATTGAACCCTAAAAACTCCATAAAGTCTTTACCTACAATATCTACATTGTTTTTAGCAGCACTATCTTTATGAACAAATGTATATTCTTTTATGTAACGTGCATTTTTTAAATCGGTATCGAAAGCATTTAAAATACTATCATTTGCCTCATTCTTAAAAAAAACAGTCATTGGAATATCTTCTTTAAAATCATTCGTTATCTTTTTAGAGTTAATAACAAACAAGCCTAGAGCTCCTAGTAAAAAAAGCACTAAAAAAATACTTAATACAACTGAAAAATAAGATGAGATTAAACGTCTTTTTTGATATTGTTCATAAGATGAAGCCATATATTTTTTAAATTATTTGGTAAAAATAATAAGAAATTCCCTATCTACAGAATATAACGTATAAAGTTTTGGTTTTCGTACTATAAACGTAAAT
>JAIXHM010000094.1 GCA_030145825.1 Flavobacterium sp. | reverse complement strand
CTGCTAACTTCTTCTGTTCCCGAATTTCCTCAACTTCTACATCAACTTCTGCAATAACTTGATTTTCAACTTTTTCTTTGGCTATTTTCTCCTTTTTAGTGATTTTTTTACGTTTAGAATTTTCGATTTCAACCATTTTTAAGAAATCTCCAATAAGTGTCTTTTTATCTTTATTGTTGAAATATTTTTCAGAAATATCATCTAATTTTTGACCCAAATAAATTAAGCGTTGGTTGGCATCATATAATTCTTGATAACGCTCTAATTTTTCCTGAATTTTAGCGTTAATCTGTTCCATTTTCTGGCTTTCTTCACGAGCTTTACTTTCTTCTTCTTTTAAGTTTTGAGAAGTTTTTTCAAGTTTTGATCGTTCTTTTTGAAGTGTAGCAATGGTTTGATCGAACCGAACCTTACTTTTTTCAATTTTCTTTTTAGCACGATTTATCAATCCATAAGGAATGCCATTTTTTTGAGCTACCTCAAAAGTAAAAGAACTTCCTGCTTGTCCTAAATGTAATTTATACATAGGTTCTAATGATTTCTCATCAAAAAGCATATTAGCATTCGTTGCAAATGGTAATTCGTTTGCTAAGATTTTTAAATTGGTATAATGCGTAGTTATAATCCCAAAAGCTTCACGTGCATAAAATTCTTCTAGAAAGGTTTCAGCTAAAGCGCCACCTAATTCAGGATCGGAACCTGTACCAAATTCATCAATTAAGAACAAGGTTTTATCGTTACATTTCTTCAAGAAATAATTCATGTTTTTTAAACGATAACTATAAGTACTTAAATGATTTTCAATAGATTGATTATCACCAATATCGGTTAAAATTCTGTCAAATAAAAAGGTTTCACTTCGTTCATGAACTGGAATTAAAATGCCACTTTGTAACATTAATTGTAATAAACCAATGGTTTTTAAGGTAATACTTTTTCCACCAGCATTGGGTCCCGAAATAACTATAATTCTATTATCATTTTGTAATTCAATAGTTTGCGGATAAATTACTTCGTTTTTAGCTTTATTGGTTAACCACAAAATGGGATGGAAGGCATCTCTAAAATATAAGCGTTTTTCATTGGTTATATTGGGTAGTAATGCATTAATTTTATTTGCATATTTACCTTTAGCTGCAATTACATCAATGTCACTTAAAAATTCTTGGTATTCAGTTAAAGTTTCTTTAAACGGACGAATTTCATTAGTTAAACGTTTTAAAATGCGGACAATTTCTTCTCGCTCGTCTTGTAATAAATCGGCTAATTCACGAGAATAGCGTAAAGTTGCTTCGGGTTCTATATAAACAATACTTCCCGTTTTAGAACTTCCCATAACCGAACCTTTTACTTTTTTACGGTGCATGGCTAAAACTGCTAAAACTCGTTTGTTATCAACTATAGTTTCCTTAATATCATCTAAATAACCTGCCGAATTATATTGAGATAATGCTATGCCAAAACTTTGATTTATTTTACCTCTAACTACTTGAATATTTTGTCTAATGAAAACTAAATCGGGTGAAGCATTATTTTTTATTTCTCCATATTTATCAAAAACATTATCAATTGCAATATTAATTTGTTTTTCGATTGCAATTTCGCTTGATTTTTTATTTAATTCTAAGTAATAATCTTCAAACTTCTTAAAATATTTTATTAATGTTATAGCAGTTTCAGCTAAATGAGCAATCTTTTTAAAACTTTGAGCTTCTAAAAAACTTTCTTCAATACTTAAGAATTTTAATTCGTTGGTTATAGTTTCAAAACCATGATTTGGTATTGCATTATTATTGCTAAAAGAAGCCAAATATTCAGATGTTTGCTTCAAATTAGCTAATAATTCAGTTTTATGTTTAAAAGGTTCAATTGCAAGTGCTTTTTCATAACCTAATTCGGTATTACAATAAGCTGCAATTGTTTCTAGTATAGTATTAAATTCTAAATCTTGTAAGGTCTTTTTAGCGACTGAAATCATTCTAAATGTTTAAAGTTGTAAAGTTACAAAGTTTGAAAGGTTTTACTTTTAAAAATAGTAATTTTGAGAAAAAATTATACAATGTTTACTCAAATTGATTCTTCTTGGCAAAAACACTTACAACAAGAGTTTGAAAAACCGTATTTTAAGGACTTGCTAGAAAAAGTGGAAGAAGAATATACGTTGCATACTTGTTTTCCTCCAAAAGAGTTGATTTTTAACGCATTCAATTCATGTGCTTTTGATGACGTAAAAGTGGTGATTTTAGGACAGGATCCGTATCATGGTGAAGGCGAAGCCAATGGTTTAGCATTTTCGGTGAATGATGGTATAAAAATTCCGCCTTCGTTGCGTAATATTTACCGTGAAATTAATGCAGAATACGAATCTATTTTTGAACCCATTGAACAAACTTCTGGAAATTTAGAACGTTGGGCAAAACAAGGTGTTTTATTGTTAAACGCTACTTTAACGGTCAGAAAAGACACGCCTAACAGCCATAAACATTTACATTGGCAACAATTTACAGATGCTGTAATACAAACCATTTCTAACGAAAAAGAGAATGTAGTGTTTTTGTTATGGGGAAGTTTTGCGCAAAAGAAAGCTAGCTTGATAAATACTTCAAAACATTATGTTTTAATTTCTGGTCATCCATCGCCGATGAGTGCCAACCAAGGGAAATGGTTTGGCAACCAGCATTTTATTAAAACGAATGAAATTTTAGAAAGTGTAGGGAAGGAGAAGGTTGAGTGGTAGTTAAATAAAAATGATTTTATGTTTTGGTTCTCTATTTGTTTATTAGGTTTAGCAGTTTTTACTTTTTTTTCGATATATTTTGAATGGGAATTGTTAAAAAAAGAATGGGCAAAAGGAATTCCATATTCTAATTTTGATAAATTAATTGGATATTTAGTTTCATTGTTAACCGCAATTTTTGCATTTATTTTACTCTATAATTCTATTTTTTAAGAAAAAGCTATTTACAACGTCAATTCCCCTAAAATTTCTTCACTCATAAAAGGTCCTCCTGGATAAGTTGCAGTATAATCTAAATTAAGCCAAATATTTCCACGTTCGTCTATATGATAATGAATGTCTTTGTTTTTAGTTTCGTTAACAAACAACACTTCTTTAATTAAATAAACAGCAGTTTCTAAATCTTTTTTAGTACCAATAAGCATTTCAGGATAAATATGTCCGCCAGTATGAATTAATCTAGGAGAACCGCCAATAGCTTTAATACATGCAGCCATTAAAATCGCATGATCGTCGCAATCACCAGAAAAATGCTGTAAACTTTCAGATGCGTAGGCAATATATTCGCGACCTTGTGGATCATTAACGTAATTCCAACGTTTTTTTATTTCTGCAAAAACTGCAAAACATTGAATTAGTTTTCGGTTTTTTTGATAACCTTTTACATTTTTAAAATGTTTAGTTGTTGCCGATAAAGCAAAGTTTCGAACCTTTGGATTTGTAAAATCAACCGCATCAATAATTTTTGATTTATTGGGAAATGGAAGTAATTTAGAAATAATAATATCTTGAGGTTTACTGTCTTCACTCATCGAATAAATCATGTAACGATAATCTTCAAATACACGTTCAAATCCATAATCGCCAAACATTGTTCCGTAAACTAAAGAAAGTAAATAAATGAAAATACACAAAATGATGATGGTTTTCATTAAGCGTAAAATTAATTGGATAATTACAACAATGCCAACGAATATAAAAACACGATCTAAATTTAAAGGCCAATTAAGTTCAATTAAATTTTGATGAGCAATAATAAATAGTGGAATAGCAATTAAAATATTCAGTAAAAAAATGATAACCGAATCCCAAGGCTTTGGCAAAGAAAGCTTTTCTCTAATTTTGGTTAAGGAAAATTGGGATTTTTGGGTTAACATTTTACTTTTTAAACGATAAAAATAAGCATTTATTTAGCTATCATTTCAAAAGGCAACTTTTTTTCAATAATATTTAACGAAAATAACTGCGATTGTACTTTTTCTAAAGTTGGTTTATCTATTTGTTTTTGCGACCATTGCGTTAGTGATAACCACTCTTGAATATCTTCTAATTTTTGGTTGTATTTAGACGCTAAAGTCCTGTCGATACTAGGAATAAGTTTAAATTCTTCCGTTGTTGCATTTATAATATCTAAAATTTGTGAAATAACATGTGGTAGATTTTCTAAAACCTCATTTCTCACAGCAATCACAAAACAAGGCCAAGGCGTTGGACAATCGGCAACACGACGAAAAGTTCCATTATCGACTAAAGGTTTTGTCATAAAACGTTCCCACATAAAATAATCGGCATTTCCGTTAGTTAAAGCATCAACAGCACCATCGATTGTATTTACGATTTCAAATTGTAAATCGTTTGTATTCCAACCTTGATTTTGTGCATTGACAAAACTCATTAAGTGTGAACCTGAACCAAAACGAGAAATTGCTGCTTTTTTTCCTTTTAAATCGGAAAGTGTTTTGTAATTAGAATTTGCAGCAACGTGAATTCCCCAAATTAAAGGCGATTTTACATAAACTTGTACAATAGAAGATTGATTTCCAGCTATTATGTCTTTTACAATTCCTTCAGTTAATATAACCGCAATATCTGTTTCTCCATCACGAAGCATTTGACACATTTTACCAGTTCCTTCTGGAATATCGGTCCATTCTAAATTAATACCTGCATCTTCAAATTCTCCATTTTCAATACACATTTGCCAAGGCAAATTAAAATGTTCCGGAACACCAACTATTTTGATTGTTTTCATTTTCTAAATTCTAAATTGAAGTGTAAAAATAAAAAAAATCCCCCATCTTTTAGATAGGGGATGGTCATTAGCAAAACAAACCAAACTAAAAATTATGATGCTAAATTTACCAAACTATGTTTTTTCATACTTTTCGATTCGCGATAACGCACATGAAAATCAAAAGCTTCTTCTAAAATATGTGGTGTATGACCGCCACGTTTTAAAGCTTTTTCAAAATATGTTTCGAGTTCTTTTTTATAATCAGGATGTGCACAATTTTCAATAATTACTCGTGCGCGTTCTCTTGGAGCCAAACCTCTTAAATCTGCTAAACCTTGTTCTGTTACTAAAACATCTACATCATGCTCGCTATGATCGGTGTGAGAAACCATTGGAACAACTGATGAAATATCTCCGTTTTTAGCAATAGAAGATGTTACAAAAATGCTTAAATGAGCATTACGGGCAAAATCGCCAGAACCACCAATTCCGTTCATCATATTGGTGCCTAAAACATGAGTAGAATTTACGTTGCCATAAATGTCAAATTCTAATGCTGTATTGATAGCAATAATGCCTAATCTTCGAATAACTTCTGCTGCATTACTGATGTTTTGAGGTCTTAAAGTAATCATTCCTTTGTAAGAGTCTAAGTTATTCATAATATGATTATAACATTCTTTAGACAAAGTTAATGACGAGGCAGAAGCGAATTTCATTTTACCAGAATCTAACAACTCGAAAGCACTGTCTTGTAATACTTCAGAAAACATAGTTAAATCGGAAAAATTACTGTTCAAAAATCCTTTCATAACAGCATTGGCTACTTTGCCAATTCCGCATTGTAAAGGATGTAAAGAATTAGTTAAACTACCTGCTTTTACTTCGCCTTCTAAAAACGTTAAAATGTGCTTTGCAATTGCCGTTGTGTTTTCATCTGCATCAGTAATATCTCCAGCTTCGTCTTCAATATCAGTTAAAACAATTGCAGCAATTTTAGAAGGATCAATTTTAAAAGTTTCTGTTCCAATTATAGAATCAGATTTGGTAATGTTGATAGGTTTTTTGGGGCTAAGAGCGTTATCGTAATATAAATCGTGAATTCCTTTGATATTCATTGGAATCTTTTGGTTGACTTCTAAAATAATTTTATCGGCTAAATTTAAAAAAGTCAAATTGTTACCAACAGATGTTGTGAAAATTAATTCGTTTTCTTCTGTAATAGCTGTAACTTCAATAACCGCAATGTCAACTTTTTTTAGAGAACCGTTTAATAATTGTTCTGAAGTTTCTCCTAAATGTTGGTCTATAAAAAGAACCTTTCCACTATTAATAGCATTTCTCATAGCGCTATCGGCCTGAAATGGTAATCTTTTCTCTAAAACATCAGCTTCTGCAAGCGTTCCATCTGTTTTGTGTCCTAACGATGCACCAGAAATTAAAGTAATTTTTATATGTTCTTCACTTGCTCTTTTGGCAAATTCTTTTAAGATAACTTTACTATCACCGCCTTTTGTGAAACCACTTGTTCCTACTACCATTTTATCTTCAATAAGTAGTGATGCAGCTGATGCCGTTTTAATTTTATTTTCTAAATGTCTTGGTATTCTATTAATGTTATCCATAGTTTATCAGAATAATAAATTATTGCTAATTTTCTTAATACAAGTTTAGTGATTATTAAAATTGTCTTTTTATCTTTGAAAGACAAAAAAATATTCAAAAAAGACATAATTGTAAAATAAATATACTTTTGGAACAAAACGAAGATAAATACTACATAAATAAGGTTGATAAAGTTGCAGATTCAATCTATTGCCATCATGATTTAATGGGAGAATTACTAATTCCGAGTCACAAGCATAAAAAATCTCAAATGCTTTATACAGAAGGTGGAATTGTCTATGTAAAAACTCAAAACAAGAGATATTATTTACCTGCAAGACATTTTATGTGGATTCCAGCTGGAGTAGAGCATAGTATTCATCCTAGTTCTGAACGTGTAATGATGCGAAATTTATATTTTCCTACAGAAATTTTTGAAGATGATTTTTATGATAAAGAAGGAATATATCCCATTACGGACTTGTTATTAGAAATGTTGCTGTTTACAAAAAAATGGAATGGCGATTTAAATTATAATTCTAGAGATTATACTATTGCACTTGCAATTAAATCGATATTACCAGAAGTTTGTAAAGTAAATCTTCCATTAGCCTTGCCTTATCCAAAGGATTTTAGGTTGATGGAAGTTATAGACTATATTGATAAAAAAATTTCCGAAACTTTAGTGTTTTCAGATATTGCATCGAAATATCGCTTTACAGAAAAAACGTTAACCCGATTATTTAAAAAAGAATTGAATATGACTTTTGTTCAATATGTTACTATAAAAAGAATTTTAAAGTTTATTGAACTTACTACCGAAAAGAAATATTCAATTCAAGATGCTTCTATTGCTATAGGTTATAAAAGTGTTCCAACTTTTAGTAATACCTTTTTTAAATTTATGGGGCAAAGACCAACAGATTATGTAAATGGTAGAATTGTATTAAATGAATAAATTATTCTGAGACACGCGCCACCAATTCCAATTTATACCATCTTCCGCAGTGTATTCTTCAACTAAATGCATACCACTTTTGCTTAGTACTCTATTAGAAGCCCCATTTTCGGTATGTGTGTAAGCGTGAATTTCTTTAATATTCATTTGCTTAATGCCGTAATCTAACCAAAATTTTGTGGCTTCACTTGCATAACCTTTGTTCCAAAAAGGTGCATTTAAACGATATCCATAATCAAAGAAATTGGTGTTACCATTTTCTACATGATCGTTTACAAACTTGATTCCAGTCCAACCAATGAATTCTCCTGTCTCTTTTAAAATTGTAGCAAAACGACCAGTTTTATTTTCCTGATACTGACGTTGTACATATTCAATCACTTTAATAACTTCATCAACTTTTGTTACAGGTTTGTTCCATAAATATTTATGGACTAAAGGATTAGAGTCCATAATAAACATTGCGTCTGCATCAGATAACTCTAATGGACGTAGGAGTAAACGTTCCGTTTCAAAAACTTGATTCATTTTTTTAACTGATAAAAAGATTAAGTATCCTAATGATTATTCTGCTAATTTATTCAATACATATTCAATCAATTCATCAACAGCTTTATAAGGATCTTCACTAAAAGTTCCATTAGCACGATTAGCAATAATAGCATTCATTGATAAGCATTCATGTCCTAAAAGTTTTCCTAAACCATAAATTGCTCCAGTTTCCATTTCTAGGTTTGTCATGCGAGTACCGTTAAAGTTAAAACGATCCATTTTATTATTTAATTCTGGATCTTGAATTCCTAAACGAACAACTCTTCCTTGTGGACCATAAAACCCTCCGGCAGTTCCGGTAAAGCCTTTAAATATTTTAGAACTTTCTAAACGAGTTTCTAAAGTTTTACTTCCTGAGATAACATAAGGACGCCCTTTTCTTAAATCCCAATTGGTTTGTGAAATAAAGGCTTCTTCCATAGCGGTTTCAGAAATTTCATCAATTAAGTAAGAACGAAGCATGTTATCTAATCCTAAACCGTATTGACTCATAACAAAACTATCAACAGGAATATCGGCTTGTAAAGAACCTGAAGTTCCAATACGAACAATATTTAACGATGTTAATTCTGGTTTAACGGTTCTTGTAATTAAATCTACATTTACTAATGCGTCTAATTCATTCATAACAATATCAATATTGTCAGGGCCAATTCCAGTAGACATAACCGTCATGCGTTTTCCATTATATATACCAGTTTGAGTTTTAAATTCACGCTTTTGAGTTGTAAATTCAATACTTTCAAAATGTTTTGTAATTTTTTCAACTCTGTTTTGGTCACCTACAAAGATGATGTCTTTTGCAATTTGTTCTGGTTTTAAATTGATATGGTAAACACTACCATCTGGGTTTAATATTAATTCTGATTCTTTTATCATTTTATATTTGCATTAAGCTTTAAGCAATTCGTAATTTATAATTCGTAATTTTAAAATTAAATTTATCCTCCAACACGTTTTGTTTTGAAGCCTTTATCTTGTAATAGTTTCATGATTTTATCGCGATAATCACCTTGTATTATAATTTCGCCATCTTTAAAACTACCACCAACAGCTAATTTACTTTTTATTTCTTTAGCAAGAAGTTTAAAATCTTCATCTTCACCTTCATAGCCTGAAATTATGGTAGTGGGTTTTCCTTTTCGTTTTTCGTACTTACAAATCATTGGTTCCTTTTGAAAGAATAATTCATGTTCTTTTTTATCAACTTCTTCAGGTTCATTAGAAGGCTGATGATCAGGGAAAAGCTTTTTTAATTGATCTTGTAAATCCATAAGTAAAGGTACTAAAAGTAAAAATTCCAAATCCCAAAGTAAATTGGAATTTGGAATTTAATATGATTTGAAAAAATTATTTCTTGATTAATCCTAATTCCACTAAACGCTCGTGTAAAAATTCACCAGCAGTTATGTCTTCATATAATTTCGGATTTTTCTCGTCTATACATTGAGGTAAACAATTTAAACTCATATCACTCACCGGATGCATAAAGAAAGGAATAGAATATCGAGATGTTCCCCATAATTCCCTAGGAGGATTAACCACTTGGTGAATTGTTGATTTTAATTTATTGTTAGTATGTCTTGATAACATATCCCCAACGTTAATCATTAATTCATCAGGTTGCGCAATAGCATCAATCCATTCTCCTGCATGGTTTTGAACTTGTAATCCTTTGCCTTGCGCTCCCATTAAAAGTGTAATCAAGTTGATATCACCATGAGC
>JAIXHM010000093.1 GCA_030145825.1 Flavobacterium sp. | reverse complement strand
TCCTAATGCAGATCGACTAAAAATTACTACAGTAGATTTAGGAGATGGAAATGCACCTGTACAAATTGTTTGTGGTGCTCCAAATGTTGCAGAAGGACAAAAAGTTCCAGTTGCAACTATTGGTACTAAATTATATGACAAAGAAGGAAACGCATTTGAAATAAAAAAAGGAAAAATTAGAGGCGAAGAAAGTAATGGAATGATTTGCGCTGAAGATGAACTTGGTCTTGGTGAAAGTCATGATGGAATTTTAATTTTAGATGAAAATTTAAAACCTGGAACTCCTGCTGCTAAAATTTTCAATATAGAAAGTGATCAAGTTTTCGAAATTGGTTTAACACCAAACAGAGCAGATGCGATGAGCCATTATGGAGTAGCAAGAGATTTGAGAGCTGCAAAAATTATTCGCGATAAACAATCGGAATTAATTACGCCTTCAGTTAGTAATTTTAAAGTTGATAAGCGTACTTTAAAAATTGATGTTCAAGTTGAAAACGACAAATTAGCACCTCGTTACTGCGGTGTAACAATTTCTGGAATTAGTGTAAAACCATCTCCAAGTTGGTTACAAAATAGATTAAAAGCTATTGGTTTAACTCCAAAAAATAATGTAGTAGATGTTACTAATTATGTATTACACGAATTAGGTCAACCTTTACACGCTTTTGATGCTGCAAAAATTAAAGGAAATAAAGTTATAGTAAAAACTGTTGCCGCTGGAACAAAATTTACAACATTAGACGATATTGAACGAACATTAGATGCTGAAGATTTAATGATTTGTAATGCTGAAGAACCTATGTGTATTGCTGGGGTTTTTGGAGGAAAAGATTCTGGGGTAAATGAAAACACTTCTACTATTTTCTTAGAAAGTGCTTATTTTAATCCTGTTTCAGTTCGTAAAACAGCTAAACGCCACACCTTGAGTACTGATGCTTCATTTAGATTTGAAAGAGGAATTGACCCAACAATTACAGAATATGCTTTAAAACGCGCTGCATTATTAATTCAAGAAGTTGCTGGTGGAGAAATTACTTCTGATGTAATTGATATTTATCCGAAGAAAATTGAGGATTTCCAAGTTTTCTTAACTTTTGATAAAATCAGAAAAATAATAGGTCAAGACATACCAAAAGATATTATTAAAAAGATTTTAGTTGCATTAGATATAAAAATTAATAATGTTACTGAAGCAGGTTTAGGACTTTTAATTCCATCTTACCGTGTTGATGTTCAAAGAGAAATTGATGTAATTGAAGAAATTTTACGTGTTTATGGTTATAACAACATTGAGTTTTCTCAAAAATTAAACGCAACGATTTCAAATTCATCAAGAACAGAAGAATTTAAAGTTCAAAATATCATTTCTAATCAGTTGTGTTCTTTAGGATTTAACGAAATGATGGCGAATTCTCTTACAACACCTGATTATGTAAAGCTTTCTGATAAAATTAGAGAAGAGTTTAACGTATTAATGTTAAATCCTTTAAGTAACGATTTATCGGCAATGCGCCAATCAATGTTGTTTTCTGGTTTAGAAGCTGTTTCTTTTAATATCAATAGAAAGCGTGCCGATTTAAAATTCTTTGAATTTGGAAAAACGTATCATAAATTACCATCAGGTTATGAAGAAAATAAACATTTAACTTTGTTTATGACGGGTAATCGAAATGATGAATCTTGGGCTCAAGCACAACAAAAATCTGACTTTTTCTTGTTTAAAGGATATATCAATAACATTTTATCTAGAATTGGTTTAGAGTCTAAAGTATCCACTTTACCTTTTGAAAATGACATTTTTAATGAAGGTATTGCCTTAGCGATTGGTAAAGAAATTATTTTAGAAATGGGAACGGTTAAAAAATCGGTTTTAAAACATTTCGATATTAAACAAGAAGTTTTATATGCAGATATTTTCTGGGATAAAATTCAAAAATACATTTCAAATAAAATTAAGTATACTGATATTCCTAAATATCCCGAAGTTCGTAGAGATTTAGCGCTATTATTAGACAGTTCAGTTGCTTTTGAAGAAGTTTATAAAGTAGCCAAACAAACTGAGAAAAAACTATTAAAAGACATTAATTTGTTTGACGTTTACGAAGGTAAAAACTTACCTGAAGGTAAAAAATCGTATGCGGTTAGTTTCATTATTCAAGATGAAAGCAAAACGTTAAACGATAAAGAGATCGAGAAAATTATGTCGAAATTACAAACTAATCTTGAAAAAGAATTAGGAGCTTCGCTTCGTTAAAAATTTAATTTGTCACACTGAGCGCAGTCGAAGTGTCTTATAATAAAAAACTCCAGAATTTCATTTTGGAGTTTTTTTGTTCATTGACTTACAAAAGAAAATAACTAATTTAGCCACATGTTAAAAGTAACGGTAATTGGCAGTGGAAATGTAGCCCAACACTTAATTAAAGTGTTTTTGCAAACGAAAGAAGTTTTTTTGGTTCAAGCTTTTGCACGAAAAACCGAAAGTCTTTTGCATTTGTTACCAAAAGAGCAAATTACAAACGATTACAATGCTTTACAAGAAGCGGATATTTATATTATTTCTGTTACAGATAATGCTATAAATGAAGTTTCTAGCCAACTAGCGTTTAAAAATAAGTTGGTAGTTCATACTTCAGGAACTTCAAGTTTAGAGGTTTTGGATTCAAAAAATAGAAAAGGTGTTTTTTATCCGTTACAAACGTTTTCTAAAAGTAAAGAAGTCGACTTCTCTTCTATTCCATTGTGTTTAGAAGCTGAAAACGAAGAAGATTACAAGACTTTAGAACTAATAGCAAACTCTATTTCAAATAAAGTTTACAATATTTCATCGGAACAACGAAAAAGCTTACATGTAGCAGCTGTTTTTGTAAGTAATTTTGTGAATCATATGTACGTTATTGGCAGTGAAATTTGTGCAACTAATAATGTTCCGTTTGAAGTTTTACAACCTTTAATTCAGGAAGTGGCCAATAAAATTAATTTCCTTTCTCCAAAAGAAGCTCAAACAGGACCAGCATTGCGAAATGATACCAAAACTATTGAAAAGCATATTGAATTTTTAAAAGATTCAAATTATCAAGATATTTATAAATTATTAACCCAATCGATACAAAATGTCGCAAAAGAGTTATAAAGAATTAATGAATGACATCACTACATTTATTTTAGATGTAGATGGTGTTTTAACAGATGGAACTATTCATGTTACCCAAACAGGAGAAATGCTCCGAAACATGAACATTCGCGATGGTTATGCTATGAAAGCCGCCGTAGAAAATGGTTATAATGTTTGTATTATTTCAGGTGGAAGTAACGAAGGCGTTCGTGTACGTTTAAGAAACTTAGGAATTACAGATATTCATTTGGGCGTTTCAGATAAAGTGGAAACCTTTAAAGAGTATTGTGACATTTATAATATTAAACCTGAACAAGTATTATACATGGGCGATGATATTCCAGATTATCACGTGATGAAATTGGTTGGTTTACCAACATGCCCACAAAATGCTGCTCCTGAAATAAAAGGAATTTCAAAATATGTTTCTCATAAAGATGGCGGAACAGGATGTGTACGAGATGTTATTGAACAAGTAATGAAAGTACAGCATAAATGGATGGAACATTTTGATGCGAAGTATGATTAATTTTAATTGTCACATCGAGCATTTGATATTAAGAGGAACAAACATCGTTTGTGGTTAACATTAAAACTAATTAAAATTATATTTGGTCTCGACTCCGCTCGACCTGACAAACCTATTACCTTTTACCAATAACCTTTTACCAAAAAAATGAACTTCCTAAAACTTATACGCATACAGAACCTTGCTATGATTGCTTTAATGCAATATGTATTTCGTTATACATTTATGAAAACGGCAACGTTTACAACAATAACAGAAAGTTATAATTTTTTAGCTTTAAATCATTTTCAATTCTTTTTGTTGGTTTTGTCTACTATACTAATAGCAGCTGCCGGTTATGTTATTAACGACATTATGGATCAAGAAACTGATGAAATTGCTAAAAAGCGAATCATAGGAGTTTCCATTTCTGAAAAAACTGCTTACAATTTATATGTTGGATTAAATATTTTTGGAGTTGGATTAGGTTTTTATTTATCAAATGTAATTGAAAAACCAAGTTTTGCTTCTGTTTTTATTGTTATTGCAGCGCTATTGTATGTCTATTCTACAACATTAAAACAAATTGCTTTTTTAGGAAATGTAGTAGTTGCGGCAGTTTTATCTTTTAGTATCATCATTTTAGGAATTTTTGATTTAGTTCCAATGATATATGAAGGTAATAAAGAACAAATGATACAAACTTTCGGAATTCTAAAAGATTACGCCATTTTTGCTTTTATCATTAATTTAATTCGCGAAATAGTTAAAGATGTTGAAGATACTGATGCTGATTACGCATCTGGAATTGCAACTTTACCAGTACTTATTGGAAAAAATAGAACTATGAAAATTGCTTTTGCTATAGGTATTATTGCAATCGCAACATTGACTTATTATATGAGTAAAAATCTTGCTCAATATGATATTGCCGTTTATTATTTAATACTATTTGTGGCGGCTCCACTCCTATTTTTTGTAATTAAATCTTGGTCAGCAAAAACTCAAAAAGATTTTAAAAACTTAAGTTTGCTTTTAAAGATAGTTTTACTATTTGGTATTTTTTCTATTTGGATTATTACTTACGCTATTACAAATGCTTAGAGAGAAATTAAAACATAAACAAATTATTTTAGCTTCTGGTTCACCTAGAAGACAACAATTCTTTAAAGAATTAGATATTGATTTTGAGATTCGTTTAAAAGAAGTTGAAGAAATTTATCCTGAACATCTAAAAGCATCAGCAATAACAAATTTCTTAGCCGAATTAAAAGCTAATGCTTTCACTGAAATAGCCGATAACGAAATTATCATTACAAGCGATACAATTGTTTGGCACGAAAATAAAGCTTTAGGAAAACCAAAAGATTATAACGATGCTTTTAATATGTTACAATCGATGTGTGGAAAAACCCATCAAGTTATTACATCTGTTTGCTTTAAAACTTCAAATTCAATTGATACATTTTACGAAGTAACCAAAGTTAGTTTCAAAAACCTTTCGAATGAAGCTTTACATTATTATTTAGAAACCTACAAACCATTTGACAAAGCAGGTGCTTACGGAATTCAAGAATGGATAGGATTAGTAGGAATAGATAAAATTGAAGGTTCTTATGCAAATGTTGTAGGAATGCCAATTGACAGAGTTTACGATAAATTATTAGAACATGTTTAAAATAATTGAAAACCCATATTTACAAGAAGAGATTTTAACAATTATTATTTTAATAGTATTCTTAATATTAAAATCAATTATTGCTAAAATAGTTAGAAAATATGCAACTTTAAACGATGCATTAGAACACCGTACCAATCTAATTATAAAATATATTAATATTCTTTTAGGTGTCTTAGCAATTTTAAGTATTGTTATTATATGGGGCGTTAAACGCGACCAGATATTATTATTTATTTCATCTGTTTTCGCTGTTGTAGGTGTAGCTTCATTTGCACAATGGTCTATATTAAGTAATATTACTGCAGGAATTGTATTGTTTTTTTCATATCCTTTTAAAATTGGAGATGTTATCAAAATTCATGATAAAGATTTTCCTATTGAAGCTGAAATTGAAGACATTAAGGCTTTTTACATTTTACTAAAAACAATAGATGGAGAAACCATAACGTATCCTAACAATCTATTGATGCAAAAAGGGATTTCAGTTATCAAAAAGCATAAGGAAATTAGCGAATTTACAGACTAATCAATTCATAAAAAAAATTTAAAAAGGAAGTATTTTGACTTCCTTTTTTTAATTTTGATGAAACCCAAAGAAAAAATGATAAAAAAAATAAGCTTTATAGCAATTTTAATAACTACAACACTATTTGCCCAAACTCCAAAAAAGCTAAATTCTAACGAAATTTACGAGAAGGTTCAAAAACTTAACTTTCTAGGAAAAGTTTTATATGTAGCAGCACATCCAGACGATGAAAACACAAAACTCATCACCTATTTTTCAAATCATTATCATGCTAATACTGCTTATTTATCTTTGACTCGTGGCGATGGCGGACAAAATTTAATTGGCCCAGAATTAAGAGAAAAACTTGGAGCAATTAGAACACAAGAACTTTTAGCTGCTAGAAGAGTTGATGGTGGTACACAATATTTTACAAGAGCAAATGATTTTGGATACAGTAAAGAACCTAATGAAACCTTTTCAATTTGGAATAAAAAAGAAGTCCTTGCAGATGTTGTTCAAGCAATGGAAAATTTTCAACCTGATATTGTAATTAACCGTTTCGATTATAGAACTCCAGGAACTACTCACGGACATCATACTGCTTCAGCTATGTTGAGTTTAGAAGCATACGATTTACTTAAAATAAAACCTAAAAGATTATTTTTCAATACTTCTTGGTGGTTTTATGGTAGCGAAGAAAAATTTAATAAAGCCGATAAATCTAAATTATTGTCTATAAATGCCAACGTTTACTATCCTATTTTAGGAAAAAGTAATCATGAAATTGCTGCTTTAAGTCGTAGTCAACATAAATGTCAAGGCTTTGGAACTATTGGAACACGTGGAGACGATTTAGAATATTTAGAATTAATTAAAGGAAATTTACCATCTAAAGATAATTTATTTGAAGGAATAGACACTTCTTGGAACCGAATTAAAGGAGGAAACGAAATTGCTAAAATTTTACTACCTATTCAAGAAAACTTCAATTTTAAAAATCCAGCTTCGCATTTAGCTCAGTTGGTTAAAGCATACCAATTGATTCAGAATCTTGAAGACGAACATTGGAAAAAAATTAAAACTGAAGAAATAAAATCAATCATTGAAGCATGTGCTGGTTTGTATTTAGAAGCTATTAGTTCAGTAGAATTAGCTACACCAAATTCAAATATCGAAATTTCTATCGAAGCAATAAACAGAAGTGATGCAACAATTAAATTAAATACTGTTCTCTTCTTAAACCAAAACAACCAAAACGTTAATATTCAATTAAATAATAACGAAAAATACACCAAAAACTTTGAATTTAAAATTCCAGAAAATTGGCCTTTATCAAATTTATTTTGGTTAAATGAGCCACAACAAAATGGTTTGTATACCGTTTCAAATCCTGCTTTAAGAAATTTACCTGAATTAAATAACCCATTTCCAGTAGTTTTCGAATTAGAGATTGAAAATCAAAAGATTAATATTACAAAAAATCTAACATTTAAGAAGAATGAACCTAATGACGGTGAAACTTATACCCCACTTGTTGTTGTTCCCAAATTTGCTGTAGAACTTACTTCTAATGTATATGTTTTTAGTGCTAATCAAACAAAAGAAGTTCAAGTAAAAGTTACAGCTTTTGAAGATAATGCGTCAGGATATGTTAGTTTACAATTACCAAACGGTTGGATTTCTGATGTTAAAAAAATACCTACTGCAGTTGTTGGCAAAAACGAATCTTTCTTAGTAAGTTTCAATGTTACCTCTCCAGGTTTTGACTCTGAAGTAAATATTAAAGCAATTGTAGAATCAAATGATAAAATTTACGATAAATCATTAATTCAAATCGATTACAAACATATTCCAAAACAAACTATTCTTGAAAATTCTGTAGCTAAGTTTGTAAATTTAGATATAAAAACTACTGGAAAAAATATAGGCTACATTATGGGGGCTGGCGATGAGGTTGGTAAAAATTTAGAAAACCTAGATTATAAGGTTACGTATATAAACCCAAAAGAAATTACGATCGAAAACCTTAAAAAATTTGATGCTGTTATTGTAGGAATTAGAGCATTTAATGTATTAGAAGAGTTAAAATATAAAAACAAAATTCTTTTTGAATATGTTAATCAAGGTGGTAATGTAATAGTTCAATACAACACAACTAACAATTTACTAACAAACAATTTAGCCCCTTATTCAATTTTACTTTCAAGAGACCGTGTTACCAATGAAAATGCTGAAGTTAAATTTTTACAGCCAAACCATCCTGTTTTAAATTCTCCTAATAAAATAACTTCAAAAGATTTTGAAGGTTGGGTACAAGAAAGAGGCTTATATTTTCCTAATAAATGGGATAATGAATTTATTCCTATATTAGCCATGCATGATAACGGCGAAGAAGAAACCAAAGGAAGTTTACTTATAGCCAAATATGGAAAAGGAAATTACATTTACACCGGAATTTCATTCTTTAGAGAATTACCCGAAGGAGTAAGTGGCGCTTATAAATTATTGGCAAATTTAATAGCATTAAAACAATGATTGACAACAAAAAACATCAATGGAAAAAAAGTTATACGATAGTATTATTACTAAATGCGCTTTATATTTTGCTTTTTTATTTATTAATGGAAATTTATTCATAATATGGAAAGTTTAGATTGGATTGTTTTAATCTGTACACTGCTTTTCATAGTGGTTTATGGAGCCTTAAAAACGAAAGGAAGCGAAAATGTAAAAGACTATCTTTTAGATAACAATGAAACCCCTTGGTTTACTGTAGGTATTTCAGTAATGGCAACTCAAGCTAGTGCTATTACTTTTCTTTCTACACCAGGACAAGCTTACCATGACGGAATGGGATTTGTTCAGTTTTATTTTGGTTTACCAATAGCCATGATTGTAATTGCTTACACTTTTATTCCCATTTATCACAAACTAAAAGTTTATACGGCTTATGAATATTTAGAAGAACGATTTGATGTCAAAACACGTTCGTTAGCAGCAATTTTATTCTTAATTCAACGCGGATTAGGAACAGGTTTAACCATTTATGCGCCTTCAATTATTTTATCAGCTTTATTAGGATGGAATCTAACCATGCTAAATATTGTAATTGGAATTTTAGTTATCGTTTATACTGTTTCAGGAGGAACAAAAGCCGTAAATGTAACGCAAAAACAACAAATGTTTGTGATTATGAGCGGAATGTTTATTACATTTTTTACCATTCTCTCCTATTTACCTGATGATTTAGACTTTGGAAATGCTTTACATGTAGCGGGTGCCAATGGTAAAATGGACATTTTAGATTTTTCTTATAATCCGGAAACTCGCTACACTTTTTGGAGCGGAATTACTGGCGGATTTTTTCTAATGCTTTCTTATTTTGGAACCGATCAATCTCAAGTAGGACGCTATTTAACTGGTAAATCTATCAAGGAAAGTCAAATGGGATTGATTATGAATGGTATTCTTAAAGTTCCCATGCAGTTTTTTATATTACTTACTGGTGTTTTGGTATTTGTATTTTTTCAATTTAACGATACACCTTTACATTTTAATCCAAATAACGTAGCCAAAATTAAAGCTTCTGATAAGAAAACCGAATATTTAGCCTTAGAAAAAAAATTAGATGAAATAAACGTTGACAAAAAAGTTGTAAATCAGTTATATGTTGAGCAATTACAAAACAACGATTATGACAATCCTACGTTACGTAAGCACATGGTAACTTTAGCTAACAATGAAAAAGATTTACGTGAAGTCGCAAAAGAATTAATTGCCTCAATAGATTCAGA
>JAIXHM010000092.1 GCA_030145825.1 Flavobacterium sp. | reverse complement strand
TCTTTGAACTGACGACGTACTTCGTATACCATGTCCATTGCTGCTTTACCTACAGAATTCATTGCTAATGCAGAGAAAACTACAAGAATCATACCTCCTATAAACAACATTGCTAATACCGGTGCTTTGAAAATGTTAATACCATCAATTCCTGTAAACGTTACATAAGCAGCAAATAAAGCTAACGAAGTTAAAGCCGCAGAAGCAATTGCGAAACCTTTACCAGTTGCAGCAGTTGTATTTCCAACTGAATCTAAAATATCTGTACGAGTACGCACTTCTTTTGGTAATTCACTCATTTCAGCGATTCCACCTGCGTTGTCAGAAATTGGTCCGAAAGCGTCAATTGCCAATTGCATTGCTGTTGTAGCCATCATTGCAGAGGCCGCTAAAGCAACACCATAGAATCCGGCTAAAGCATAAGAAGCCCAAATTGCACCTCCAAATAATAAAACTGTTGGGAAAGTAGAAATCATTCCCGTTGCTAAACCAGCGATTACGTTAGTTCCTGCTCCAGTTGATGATTTTTGAACGATAGCCAATACTGGTTTTGTACCAAGCCCTGTATAATATTCAGTTACGGATGAAATAGCTCCACCTACAAATAAACCTACAATTGTTGCATAGAAAACTCTCATTGATGAAATTTCTTTCAAACCTTCACCATAAAATTCCATTTTCATTGTCTCAGGCAGCATATATTGCACAAGAAAATAACATGAGATTAAAGTTAATAGTATAGAAACCCAATTTCCGATATTTAATGCTTTTTGTACTTGGGCTTCTTTAGCATCGTCGCTTGCAATTTTAACTAACATTGTTCCAATGATAGAAAATAAAATTCCAAAACCAGCAATTGCCATTGGTAATAAAATCGGTCCAATTCCTCCGAAAGCGTCATCGATTTTACCTCCCATATCTTGAATTACGTAATTTCCTAAAACCATTGCCGCCAAAACTGTAGCTACATACGAACCAAATAAATCGGCACCCATACCAGCAACGTCACCAACATTATCACCAACGTTATCTGCAATTGTAGCAGGATTACGCGGATCATCTTCAGGAATTCCTGCTTCAACTTTACCTACTAAGTCAGCACCTACATCGGCAGCTTTTGTATAAATTCCACCACCAACACGAGCGAACAATGCGATTGACTCAGCTCCTAATGAAAAACCAGCAAGAGTTTCAAGAACTACTGTCATTCCATCTGTATCTGTCCAAACGCCACCCATGAACATTTGGAAAAATAATATAAAGAATCCTGTTAATCCTAAAACTGCTAAACCTGCAACTCCTAACCCCATAACGGTACCTCCACCAAAAGAAACTTTTAATGCTTGTGGTAAGCTAGTACGAGCCGCTTGTGTTGTACGAACGTTTGTTTTTGTAGCAATCTTCATTCCCATGTTTCCTGCTAGAGCAGAAAAAATAGCTCCAAAAATGAAAGCTACAACTATTAATAAATGTGTTTTAACACCAGGTATAAAAGTAATTCCAGCCAAAACAACACTTGCTATCAAAACAAATACCGCTAATAATCGATATTCTGCTTTTAAAAATGCTAAGGCTCCTTCGTAAATGTAATCTGAAATTTCTTTCATTTTACCATCTCCGGCATCTTGTTTAAGAACCCAAGCGCGTTTGGCTGCCATAAATGCCAATCCCAATAGTGCCATTACTATTGGAACGTAAATCATCATTGATTCCATAAAATATAAATTAGATTTTGTTAGTTTATTTTATGGTAATATTAAGAAAATAAAACAAAAAAGGCAATATTTTTAGAAAAATACTGCCTTTTTATTTAAAATCTAATTGATTATTTAATACTGAATAATCCTTCTGGTTTATTTTCAAGTTCATTGAAACGGTTTGTACATTTCATTAGAATTTCTTTTGCTTCATTTACGTCTCCCCAACCTTCAACATCAACTTTTTTATTTTCTAAATCTTTATATACTTGAAAGAAGTGTTCGATTTCTTTAATTAAATGTGGATTTACATCTTTTAAATCGTTTAATTTATTCCAAATTGGATCAGAAACTGGTACGCAAATTACTTTTTCATCAGGACCTTTATCATCTGCCATGTGGAAAACACCAATTGGTTTCACTTCCATAACACAACCAGGGAATGTTGGTTCGTTTACTAATACTAAAACATCTAATGGATCACCATCTAAAGCTAAAGTTTCTGGAATAAAACCATAATCTGCAGGATACATCATTGACGAAAACAACATTCTGTCAAAACGCATTCTTTTTAATTCAAAATCGTACTCGTATTTGTTTCTACTTCCTCTTGGAATCTCAATCAATACATCAAATGTAGTAATTTTATCTGCTGTCATTATCTTATGTTTTTTAAAGCGGGTGCAAAGTTACCATTATAAAACATGAGAAGCAAAAGAGTTTTGCAAAAAAAGTATAGATTTTACAAAGATTTAATATGTGATTTTTCTCCCTCTTTTTTTAAGGTAATAATGCCAAAGAAAATAAGTAGCCACCGAACGATAAGGTTTCCATTTTTGAGCATAGATTTGCATTTCTTCTTTAGTATGAATATCTAAAAGTTCTCTCATGGTATTTACCACTGCAATATCTCCGAGTGGAATTATATCCATTGAATTCAGGCAAAACATCAGGTAAATATCAATTGTCCAATTACCGATGCCTTTGATTCTAATTAACTCTTGGCGAACAACTTCAGCATCTTTGTAAGCCAAACTCTTTAAATCCAATTCTTTTGCCAAAATGGCTTCAGCAAGCGCTTTTATGTATTTTGTTTTTTGACGGCTCACTCCACAAGCACGAAAATCTTCATCTGGAAATAGAATAAGGTTTTCTGGATGAAATTCAGGAATTGCTTTTTTAAGTCTTAAAAATGTTGCTTTTGCAGAATCTATTGAAACTTGTTGTTCTAAAATAAGTAAAACTAAGGTTTCAAATCCTTGAGGTCTTTTAGGCTGAACAGGGATTCCGTATTCTTGAATAATTTTTTCAAAAATAACATCAGCATTAAGAAGATAATCTATTCCTTGTTTCATTAAAAATAGAATCCAAAAGAGGCTCTAACTGCAAACTTTCTTGCATTCGGCATATCTAAATAACTTCCTCTCCAAGCAAAATCGATTCTCAATACTTTGAAAATATTTCCAACACCCGCATGATATTCCCAATATAAATTCTCTGGTGAAACATAATTTAACCCTGAGGCATTAATCATAATATTTTCTTTAGAAACATTACCTACAACACCTTTTACACCAACAATTTCTCTTAAATTTAGCTTTCTTAAATAAGGAACTCTCGAAAATAGACGTCCCCCAAAATTATGTTCAAAATGTAATGAAGCATATTGATCGGCAACAAAATCATAATAATCTAAAAGATTATAAGTGTTTTCTATAGAAAAATAAGATTGATTACCAGGAATTACACCCATTAAACCAAGTGGTACCTCTCCAAATATTTTACCCGCTTCAAAAGTTGTAAACAAACGCCCAAAACCACCTATTAAAACTGGCTGTCTATAATAAAACTGTACTTTTTGATAGTTAAAATCGCTATTAAAAACACCTTTCATACCATTACTGTAACTCAAAAATAATCGAGCATAATTGTTGTCCACCTCTAATCGATCTACACCATAACCAACAGTTTTTCTTTTTGGTGTATACTCTGCCACTAAATTGATTTCAGCTTGTTTAACTTCACTTTTAATTTCAGTTTGCGTTAAATCGGTATAATAATCTAGACTAAATTCACTAGATGCTGACTTTAACGTACGGTAAGAGAAATTAGTTTGGAAAATAAAATTTTTAACAGGTTCCATTTCAAAGCCTAGAGTTGTTAAATTAATAGAAGTCAACTTATTATTTGTTCCTGATGAAAATAAGGAAGAAGAAGCAAAACTTCTACCTAGAACATCATTTGAAGTAGTTAAACTAACCCCTATTTGTTCTACATCTCTTCTGTTTCCTAAAGATAGTATTATTCTATTTTTAGTATCTACCATCCATTTTCCTAGTAGACCGTATTTTACTTTATTATCTTTAAAGCCATAAGCCGTATAACCTTGTAATCTCCATTTATCGTTGGGTCCAAAATAAGTTCTACCTCCTGCTCTAATTCTTAAACCTTCAACATCATTATATCCAAACGTTGAGAAAATTGGTCCGTAATCAAATTTACCAACCTGAATATAACCACTACCAAGTATGGTAGCTAAATTGTATATTTTTTTAAACTTTGGAACAGTTTGTAGTGTATCGAGCATTTTGTAAATACCTGATTCATTTTCATTTAACTCTTCAAATCTATTTTCATTCCAAAAATCATCAGTTTTAGCAAAAACTTCATTATCATAAAAATTAACTTCCTCCCTATAGAATTTATCGTCTTTAGGTTCATTAAAAACATGATTTTTTACAACAGTTGTTCGCTTCCCATAAACACCCTTTGATTCTTCTTTTTTAGACAAACTAAAATCGGACATCATGTAATCCCTTTTCAACAAGAAAACAGAATCATTTAAAACATCAAATTCTTGCTCAATGTAGATTTCTTTAACCCAGTTTATATTTGCACTTTTACTTGCTTCTAGGTTAATTTTTTTAATTGCCCATGTAGAATCGTTAACCCAAAAATCGCCTTTAAATGTTAATTCATTTTTTCTTCTTGGATAATACACAATATTGTAACACCATTTATTATCTATATAAGCACTATCACTTAAGACATAATTATAAACATCAATACCAGTTCTAGATAAAGGGCTTACAAATGATTTATCAAAAAACTTTAAATAGTTATTGTAAATATCATAATCAGCATATAAATCTTTAATAAATGTATTTACTCCATCTCCGTTTCCAAAACCAGAATTTTTATTTGCCTTTAAAATTTCTTTTTTCTTCTTTTTTACATTATCACCATAAACCTCGAGTAAACTCTCGTTAATAAAAATTGGTAAATATGTTTTTCCTGTAATTCTAGAAGTATCAATATTATCAAATATAAATTCCATTCCTTTAAATACTTTACTATTCATAAAAGCACTATCAATGGTATTCATATCAAACTCAACCTTTTCATATTTTTCATACTTATATTGATCAAACATGTAAAGTCCGTTTTTCTTTTTTCTAGCCCAAATTTTTCTTAAAATATCAATAGCAGGATTATTCTTTTTAGAAGTTTTACCTGTGTAAACAATTACTTCTTTTAATGTAGTTCCTTCTTTTAAAACTATTTTAAGATTGCTATTTAACCCTTTTTTTAAAGGAATTTCTTGAGTTTCAAAACCAACAAACGAAACTACTAACGTTGAATAATTTTCATCGGATTCAAAATAGAAATTTCCGTTTTCGTCAGTTATAACTCCAGTTTTAGAATTTTTAAAAAACACATTAGCAAAAGCTACAGGTTCATCAAATTCATCAATAACCTTACCACCTACCTTTGTTTGTGCAACAGTAAGTGACGTGAAAAACAAAAAAAGCAATATTTTCTTTATCATAAGCTATCAAAAAAAAACTTCATCAGTTTTGCTGATGAAGTTTCAAATATAAGAAGTTATATTTTATTTATATGCTACTTTTTTTACAGCTTTAATTACATCATTTGCATTTGGCAACCATTCTTTTAATAAAGCTGGAGAATATGGTGCAGGAGCATCTGCAGTTGTGATTCTTTGAACTGGAGCATCTAAATAATCAAAAGCTCTTTCTTGAACCATATATGTGATTTCCGAAGCAACAGAAGCAAATGGCCAAGCTTCTTCTAAAACTACTAATCTATTTGTTTTCTTTACTGAATTGATAATCGCATCATAATCCATTGGACGAACCGTTCTTAAATCGATTACTTCACAAGAAATTCCTTCTTTAGCTAATTCTTCTGCAGCAGCTAAAGCTTCTTTAATAATTTTACCAAAAGATACAATCGTTACATCTGTACCTTCTCTTTTAATATCAGCAACACCAAGTGGAATTGTATATTCACCTTCAGGCACTTCACCTTTATCACCATACATTTGTTCAGATTCCATAAAAATCACAGGATCGTTATCACGAATAGCTGATTTTAATAATCCTTTTGCATCATATGGATTTGAAGGTACTACAACTTTTAAACCTGGACAATTTGCATACCAATTTTCAAAAGCTTGAGAGTGGGTTGCCGCTAACTGACCTGCAGATGCTGTTGGACCTCTAAATACAATAGGAATATTGAACTGTCCACCAGACATTTGACGCATTTTTGCCGCGTTATTAATAATTTGATCAATACCAACCAATGAGAAGTTAAATGTCATAAACTCAACAATTGGTCTATTACCATTCATTGCAGAACCAACTGCAATCCCAGCAAAACCTAACTCAGCAATAGGTGCATCGATAACTCTTTTTGGGCCAAACTCATCAAGCATTCCTTTAGACGCTTTGTAAGCTCCATTATATTCAGCAACTTCTTCTCCTATTAAATATATAGACTCATCACGACGCATTTCTTCACTCATTGCCTCGCAAACTGCTTCTCTAAATTGTATTGTTTTCATTGTTTTAATTTCTATGAATGGCAAAAATAAAAAAAATAGCCGATTAAAAATAACTCTATTGTCTTAAAAATAACTATAACGGTTTCGTAAATTTACTTTTTTTTTAAAAAATATTATGCACGCATAGTATTTTTTGGATTATTTTTATTAATTTCGTAACCATTATTGATAATTAAACATAAACTATTTAAGTGATGAAAATACTAGTTTGCATCAGTCATGTGCCTGATACTACTTCAAAAATCAACTTTACAAATGGAGACACTGAATTTGACACTAATGGTGTACAATTTGTAATCAATCCAAATGACGAATTTGGTTTAACAAAAGCAGTTATTATAAAAGAACAAACAGGAGCAAATGTTACTGTAGTTAACGTTGGTGGAGCTGACGCGGAAGCAACATTAAGAAAAGCATTAGCTATTGGTGCTGATGAAGCTATTAGAGTAAACGCAAATCCTACTGACGGAATGTTTGTTGCAAAACAACTAGCAGAAGTTGTTAAAGAAGGTGGATATGACCTAGTTATTGCAGGTACCGAATCTATTGATTATAACGGAGGTATGGTTCCTGGTATGTTAGCTGCTATGTTAGGATACAATTTCGTAAACTCTGCTATAGGTTTAGAAGTGGCTGGAAGTGATGCAAAAATTGTTCGTGAAATTGACGGAGGTAAAGAAACTGTTTCAACAAGCTTACCTTTAGTTATTGGAGGAAAAAAAGGTTTAGTTGAAGAGAAAGATTTACGTATTCCAAATATGAGAGGAATTATGATGGCGCGTTCAAAAGCTTTAACAGTAAAAGAACCAACAGGTGACACTGTAGCAACTAAAGTTGTAAAATTTGAGAAACCAGCTCCAAAATCGGCTTGTAAAATGATTAGTCCTGACAATATTGACGAATTAATCAGTTTATTACATAACGAAGCTAAAGTAATCTAATTTTAAAAATTAAATTTTAAGAAATCATGTCAATTTTAATATACGCAGAATCTTCTGAAGGAAAATTTAAAAAAGTTGCATTAGAATTAGCTTCTTATGCAAAAAAAGTTGCTGACAGTTTAGGAACAACTGTAACTGCAGTTACAGTAAATAATTCTAATGTTAGCGATTTATCAAAATACGGTGTAAGTAAAGTTTTAAAAGTAACTAACGATAAATTAAACAACTTTAATGCAAAAGCTTATGCAGATGTTATTAAACAAGCTGCAGAAAAAGAAGGAACAAAAGTTGTAGCATTATCATCAACAACTGATAGTTTATATTTAGCTCCAATTGTAGCAGTTGCTTTAAATGCAGGATACGCTTCAAATGTTGTAGCACTTCCTGTAAGCACTTCTCCTTTTCAAGTAAAAAGAACTGCTTTTTCTAATAAAGCTTTCAATATTACAGAAATCAATACAGATGTTAAAGTTATTGGTTTAGCTAAAAACTCATTTGGTTTAGCAGAAGATGCTGTTTCGTTAACTGAAGAAGATTTTAGTCCATCATTAAACGATGCAGATTTTTCAGTAAAAACTGAGAATGTAGAAAAAGTGACTGGTAAAGTAACTATAGCTGATGCTGAAATTGTAGTTTCTGCAGGTCGTGGTTTAAAAGGACCTGAAAATTGGGGAATGATTGAAGATTTAGCGTCCGTTTTAGGAGCAGCTACTGCTTGTTCTAAACCAGTTTCAGATATCGGTTGGAGACCTCACGGAGAACACGTTGGTCAAACAGGAAAACCAGTTGCCGCAAATCTTTACATTGCAGTTGGTATTTCTGGAGCAATTCAACATATTGCTGGTATTAACGCATCTAAAGTTAAAGTTGTAATTAATACTGATGCCGAGGCGCCATTCTTTAAGGTTGCTGATTATGGTATTGTAGGCGACGCTTTTGAAGTTGTACCAAAATTAGTAGAGAAATTAAAAGAATTTAAAGCTAATAATGCATAATTTTTAGATTTATTTCAAACTTAATATTAGAAAATTAGAGTTATCTTTGTTTAGATAGCTCTTTTTTTTATTTTTGACCCCTTATTCAAATTTGCTATCATTTATAATGATTTTAATTTATGAGTTTAGTTAAACTTACTATAAAAGGAATTTCTTACAGCCAAACACAAAATGGAGCTTATGCCCTAATTTTGAACGAAGTTGATGGCGAAAGAAATCTTCCTATCGTAATTGGTGCTTTTGAAGCGCAATCTATTGCTATAGCATTAGAAAAAGAAATAAAACCACCTCGCCCATTAACGCACGACTTATTTAAAAGTTTTGCCGATAGATTTGATATTGTGGTAAAACAAGTTATCATTCACAAATTAGTTGACGGTGTTTTCTTTTCAAGTATTATTTGCGAAAGAGACAAAATTGAAGAAATTATTGACGCTCGTACTTCAGATGCAATTGCATTAGCCATTCGATTTAATGCTCCTATTTTTACTTACAAAAACATTTTAGATAAAGCTGGTATTTATTTAAATATGAATAGTTCCGACAAAGATAACGAAGACGAGGATGGAGACGAAGCCTTATCTACACCAGAAACTTTTGGCATTGAAAGCGAAAAAAGTATAAATCCAGGCGATTTTAGCCATTATACAATTGAAGAGCTTTATGCTAAACTCGATGAAGCAGTTCAAAATGAAGACTATGAAAAAGCTGCTAAAATTAGAGACGAAATTTCAAGAAAAGAATCATAATATAACCTATACTAATCAAATGATTAAAAAAATATTACCACTATTTTTTTCGCTATTTTTTGTTTTTTCTTTCGGTCAAGAAATCGAAAAAAAATGGCAATTAAGCTCTTCTAATGGCGACTTTTTAGAATTAAAAGAAGGAAGTTATAACTTAAAATTATCAAACGACAGTATTTCACAAAATGGTGATTATTTAGTTCAAGATAATTTTTTATTCTTGTTTGAAAACGGTTCTGATTCTCCAACAAAACGTTTTAGAATAGAAACCAAAACTGACTCCACTCTTACATTAAAAAAAGGAGAAAAAGCATATTCTTTCTTTTCATCGAATAAAGTAAAAAAAGAAACCAAATCTTCTGAATTAATCCCAAATCAATGTTTAACTGATCTTGGTCTAGGAAGAGGAGTTTTAGGAATGATTTGTTTGTTAGCTGTAGCATTTCTTTTCAGCTCAAACAGAAAAGCTATTAATTGGAAAACA
>JAIXHM010000091.1 GCA_030145825.1 Flavobacterium sp. | reverse complement strand
AGGAATAGCAACAGGTTTAAAGCAAAACGGCTCTTTAACTATTGCAACAACTAATGATCGATTAGAAGAATTAAAGAGACAAGCTACTTTTGCTCAAAGATTTAATATAGAAGTTAATGAATTAGACAAAAATCAAATAACTGATGCAAATTTAAGAATTTATACAACCAATTAAAAACTTTTCTATATTTGTATCATTATAAGCCATTAATTAAAATATATTCGCCATGTTAGTAAAAGTATTTGGAAGCGCCGTTTTTGGTGTGGAAGCTACTACTATTACAGTAGAAGTAAATTGTGATAAAGGAATTGGCTACCACTTGGTAGGTTTACCTGATTCTGCAATAAAAGAAAGCAGTTATCGAATTGCTGCAGCTCTCAAAAATATAGGATATCAACTTCCCGGAAAAAAGATTACAATTAATATGGCTCCTGCCGATTTACGCAAAGAAGGTTCTGCTTACGATGCTACAATTGCTATAGGTATTTTAATTGCTTCTTCCCAAATAAAAGCAGAAAATTTTGCTGAATACATTATTATGGGCGAGCTATCGCTCGATGGAACACTACAACCTATTAAAGGAGCTTTATCTATAGCAATTAAAGCTCAGGAAGAAGGTTTTAAAGGTATTTTTTTGCCAAAAGACAATGTAAAAGAAGCCGCTATAGTGGAAGGTTTAGACGTGTACGGAATTACAAGACTCAACGAAATTATTGATTTTTTTGAAGAAAAAATTGTTTTACAACCCGAAAAGTTAGATACTGAGAAAGAATTTGGTGATGTACTAGATTTTCCCGAGTTCGATTTTGCTGAGGTTAAAGGTCAAGAATCTATAAAAAGGTGTATGGAAATCGCTGCTGCTGGTGGACATAATATTATTTTAATTGGTCCTCCTGGTTCAGGTAAAACGATGTTGGCCAAAAGAATGCCGAGTATATTGCCTCCTATGACTATGAAAGAAGCCTTAGAAACTACAAAAATACATTCGGTAGCAGGTAAGACTAAAGATGTTGGTTTAATGAGGGGAAGACCTTTTAGAAGCCCACATCACACGGCTAGTTCAGTTTCACTTGTAGGAGGTGGAAGTTATCCTCAACCTGGAGAAATTTCATTGGCACACAATGGGGTTTTATTTTTAGATGAACTGCCCGAATTTAAACGCGAAGTTTTAGAAGTCATGCGTCAACCTTTAGAAGATAGAGAAGTAACTATTTCAAGGGCAAAGTTTACGATTACATATCCATCTTCTTTTATGTTGGTAGCAAGTATGAATCCAAGTCCGAGCGGATATTTTAACGATCCCAATGCACCAATGAGCTCATCGCCTTTAGAGATGCAACGTTATCTTAACAAAATTTCTGGTCCTTTGCTAGATAGAATTGATATCCATATTGAGGTTAATCCTGTTCCTTTTGAGAAATTGAGCGATAAAGGTTCCGCAGAACCAAGTATAGAAATTAGAAAAAGAGTAACAAATGCAAGAGTTTTACAAACGAAGCGTTTTGAAAGTTTCCAAAACATTAATTATAATGCTCAAATGACTAGTAAACATATTCGAGAGTTTTGTGCATTAGATGATAGTTCTTTGAGTTTACTTAAAAATGCAATGGAACGATTAAATTTATCGGCTAGAGCATATGATAGAATTTTAAAAGTTTCGAGAACAATTGCCGATTTAGAATTTTCCGAAAACATACAATCTCATCATATTGCTGAAGCAATTCAGTATAGAAGTTTAGATAGAGAAGGGTGGTTGTCATAAAAAAAGCTGGTTTAAAAAACCAGCTTTTTTCTAACCAAAATGTACAAAACAGAAAGCTATTTTCTTTTGTAATATCGTGCACCTAAAAGTGTAGCAGTTGTATTTTCTATATAGTCTAAAACAAATTCATTTTTAGGTTCTATAACAGATTTTTTAAGTTCTTTTTTATGTAGTTTTTCGTAAGTTTCAAAATTTATAGGAATTCTATTTTCTAAAATATTGAAAAGGTCTGTTTTTTCAATGGTTTTTTTCCAATCGCTTTGAATTGTTCCTTCAAAAACTTTTGATTTTGATCCACTTCCGTAAGCAATAAATCCAACTTTATGTTCTGTAATATTTCTATCGTTTTTTAAAGCAAAATACAGAGCGGATAATAATCCTAAGAAAATAGAACCAGTGTATATGTTTCCAATGTTTCCTGAAGCAACTTCTGCAGGATACAATTTTTTAGTTACAAATTCTAAGTATTCTGGAGATTTACTTAAAGCTCGTGTTTTTTCTTTTAGATTTTCGCCTTCTTGTTGATCTAATAATTCAGGATTTTCTTCCGTGAAAATTTCGATAAAAGTTCTTCTTCCTTGGTAACAATAAGGTAAATGCATTAGAATTAATTCCCATTCATTTGAAAGATTTTTTTGCTGATTACTTTCAACTTTAAAATGTTGGTAAGCTTCTTTAATTCTATTTATGTAACATTCGTTTGAATATTGACCATCAAAAACGGGTTGTTCTTTAACAATTGATATTTCTGATTCTAAAATTCCAAACCATTCTGGATTATCTTTACTAGCAGTAATTAATTCTTTTGAAATAGTTTGTTTTGGTTTAAAGAAATCGAAAACACCTTCAGTTGAAACACCAACTGTTTGATCTATTGTCATTACTTTAGGATTTGAACTCAATAGCATGGCAATAGCACCAGCTCCTTGAGTATATTCCCCAGTCGAATTTAAATCGTATTTTGCGTTATCGGTAGTAACTACAATTGCTTTTTTATTAGGGTTTAATCGAATAAAATCTAAACAATTATGAAAAACATCGACACCACCAATACAAGCAAAAGTCATATCTACAACATCGCAATTTCGAAGTTTTCCTTTGCCAAATTCTGTTTCTAAAATAGAAACTAAATAAGAAGCAATGGGTTTAGAATTATCTAATCCGCTTTCGGTTCCAACATAAATTCTTGCAATTTCTTCTAGTTGTATATTTTCTTGTTGAATAAGTTTATAAACAGCATTAGCCGCTAAAGTTATAACGTCTTGATGTACATCTAAAAAACTCATATTAAGTAAACCTAAACCTTTTTCAAGTTTAGCAGGTTCTATATTTCGAGCCGTTGCTAAATCTTTTATAGGTAAAAATATTTTTGGTACATCAAACTGTATGGCTTCAATTCCTACGCGCATTTTAAAAATAAAAAAGTGAACTCAAATTTACATTGAATCCACTTTATATAAAATCGTTTTGAATCGATTTATGATTATTTTAAAAAAAGGAATTAAAAATTATACAATTCAAAATCTAAATCGTTTTAATTTTTAATATTGCTAATTATAGCTCTTCAGAAAAGGTATCGTGGTTTCTAATATCGCCAGTTTTGTAACCTTTCATGAACCATTTCATCCTTTGTTCTGATGAACCATGAGTAAAAGAGTCGGGAACAACATGACCTTGCATTTTACTTTGAATAGCGTCGTCACCCACAGCGTGTGCGGCACTTAATGCTTCTTCAATATCACCTTCTTCTAAATATTTGTTGTTGTAATGTGCAAATAAACCTCCATAAAAATCCGCTTGTAATTCTAAACAAACGCTAAGTTTATTAGCATCTGCTTCAGATTTGCCTTGTTGAAGTTGTCTCACTTTTGCTGAGGTTCCTAAAAGAGTTTGTACATGGTGACCTACTTCATGTGCAATTACATAAGCAATTGCAAAATCGCCACCTTTTGCTCCAAATCTATTTTTTAATTCTTCGAAGAAAGTTAAATCCATGTACACTTTTTTATCAGCAGGGCAGTAGAACGGACCTGAAGCAGAACTAGCGCCACCACAAGCAGTTTCTACACTTCCAGAAAATAAAACCATTTTAGGTTTCTCGTAAACACCTAAATTATTTTCTTGAAATATTTTGGTCCAAATGTCTTCTGTATCTGCTAAAACCGTTGCGGCAAATTCGCCCATTGATTTTTCTTCAGCTGTAAGTTCTCTTTCTTGAACCTGCTCGGTTTGTTGACCTTGATTAAATTGTTCTAAAACGGGAGCCAAATTTTGTCCAGTTTCTCCACCAAATAATTGTAATAATAATATTATAATTCCGAGAGCTCCACCGCCGACGATTGCTTTGCCTCCTGTTGACATTCCTCTTCGATCTTCAACATTATCACTTTGTCTTCTACCTTGCCATTTCATAATTTAAAAATTTAATATTTACTAATGTATTAAATTCCGACTCTAAAACCAAGATAAAAGTCGGCTTGAGTAGAATCATTAATTAAAGCCGTAACAATAGAACCAGAACCCATATAGAATCCGCCTAATCTAAATCCAAAACCTGTCGTAAAATCAGACACTTCATTTTTAGTAAAAGGAACATAGATTTCATAATGTTTACCAGAAAATCTAGGAGTTAAAGTAAGTACATTTTGAATCGTTGTAAAATCGTTTTCAGAATCGTCATTTAATTTTTGTTGTATGTATGCAGAAACATACCATTTGCTTGCCAATTGATAATCAGCATAAGCATTTATAACTGTTGGTAATTTAATTCTAAAATCTTTTTGACCATCAGTTTTTGTTAAATAGCCACTATCTAATAAAACTTGTTCGATATCTGTAATACTTTCTGAACCATCAAATTGATTCAAATTTAAAGATTCTCCTTGTGAAGCATCAATATTTAAATTATAGTTTGTAGAAACATTGTTATTATCTTTGAATGTCATGGCTCCAATATTTCTAACTGAAAGTCCAACATTTAATTTATAATCTGTTGTAGGAGAAGCATTCTCGTTTACTTCTTCATCGTAACGTTTTTGTTTCCATTGGTAATTTACACCAATATCTGCGCCTACACCATTAAGTCCACCAGCAAAGAATTTACTGTAGTTTGAAGCATCATTATAATTGTTTGCTAAACTTCCAGAATAAGCAATATTAACTTGAGCTGTAGCATTCGTTAAATTAACATTTCCCAATACATTGGTAACATCTCCTTCTAAATTAGAAACACCTAAATTCATGAATGATCCAGGAAATAATAATTTAAATGTTGCACCTGCACTAAATTTATGCGTATTGTTATCGAATAAATTTCTAGAGGCCGATAACCCTATTTCTCCCCAAGAGGCAGCATTCATTCTTTGGTTATAATGAGTGTTAATATGATCTACTCCAACAAAACTATTAGTTAAAGCTTTTCCAAAATTTACATCAACATCAATTGCGTTTGCTTTAACGTAAGCTGTTGAATTTAAACCAAAAGCCCATTTTTTATATTTCATTGCAAAAGCAGGTCCATATATAACTGCGTCTAAACGCATATTAGCAGGTTCATTTCCAGAGAAAAATTTATCGTCAATGTTTTCTCCTTTCATTATTTCTTGAAAAGTTATCTTATTATTTGAGACAATTGTACTTACATTAAATATACTTATTTCATAAGTATTTGCCATGTTACTTAACTCAGCAGGGTTTACCGTACTGTTTAAAATTCCAACTCTTTTAGAAGTATTAATTCCGCTGAAATGATCTTGCGAATAGCTAACAAAAGTTATTACGCTACTTAATAATAAAAGACTTTTTTTCATAGTTGTTGTGTTTTATTCTAAACCTATTTCTTCGATTTCAGATTTATCTTCAAATCCAATTGCTTGCTCGTAAATAGTATAATGCATGCTGTATAAATAAGGAAAAGTAAAAAATATTCCCATACACAATGCAATAAAACCTAAAAAGCAACTAATAACTGCAATAATTAAAGCTAATATTATATATAACGGTTGTTTTAAGAATAATGATATACTTTTTGAAATGGCGCTGCTAAAATTTTGTTCTCCGTAAATAATTAAAGGAATTACAAAAATTGTAAATAAAGCTACAACACCACTAAATACTGAAGTTAATAAACTAAGTGCTATGTTTTGTGGGTTTAATAATGAGATGGCACTAACAACAGAATTAGTAAAACCAATGATTAAATAAGCGGTAAAAATATCTCTGAAATAAATGCTTTTAAAAAACTCAAAAACATTACTTACATTGATTTCTTTATTGTTTCGTGCTAAATGATTAAGGTTAATAAATCCGGCTGTTAAAGGAGCCATTATTGCACTAAAAATTGTAGTTAAAACTACATTTCCAATAACATAAGACGGTTTAGATGCGTTTAATCCTAATTGCGTTATAGAATCTACAAAATTTCCAAAACCAAAAATTATTCCAAATAAAGTAGCATAACAAATCACGATTGCTACTCCAATAATTATAAAGGCTAAACCTCCAATCAAGAATGTTTTTTTAAAATATTCGAAGCTTTCTTCTATTAATTTCCCTAAATCTAATGTGTAACCTTTTTGTAATTTTTGATCGACAATTTTTCTCATAGTTATAATTTTAGTTTATTGATTTCCAAATAACATCATCTGGTGTTGGAGCCACAAAGGTTAAAGTTTCTTTTGTTGTAGGATGAGTAATAATTAATTTACGTGCATGTAAATGAATTCCTCCATCGGGATTACTTCTGTCGAAACCATATTTTAAATCTCCTTTAATTGGACAACCAATGGCAGCTAATTGACAGCGTATTTGATGATGCCTTCCAGTATGTAAATCGATTTCTAAAGCAAAATATTTATTTAATTTTTGAATAATAGAATAAGTTAAACTTGCTTTTTTACTATCTTTTACTTCTTTTAAATGAGCTTTAGAAGTATTGTTTTTAGGGTTTCTTGTAAGAAAATGAATTAAAGTATCTACATCTTTAGGTGGTTGATTTTTTACTACTGCCCAATAAGTCTTTTGAGTTTCTCTATTTTTAAAAGTTTCATTTAAACGAGTTAATGCTTTTGAGGTACGAGCAAAAACAACAATACCAGATGTAGGACGATCTAGCCTATGAACAACACCTAAAAAAACTTCTCCAGGTTTATTATATTTTTCTTTAATGTATTCTTTTACAATATCAGATAGAGGTTTATCTCCTGTTTTATCACCTTGAACAATATCTCCAATACGTTTATTAACCACTATAATGTGATTATCTTCGTATACTATTTGTATATTGTTATTAGTTGATATAATTTTTGATGACATTTATATTATATATGTTAAGTGCAAATGTAATATTTTATTGAATTTTCTTTTCATTTAAATTATTAAATTGAAATAATCAGATTAACAAAATTGTCTTATTAATTATGATATATTTGTATTAATGAAAACACAATCAAAAAAGCAGCATTTTTTTTTCTTTCAACTATTTGTATTTTTTTATCCAGCGTTTGCTACTTTTTTTATACCTTTTTTTTTACATGGTATTTATTTTAAAACTGATATAGTTCAAAATATTTTACTTGGTATTTTATTATTTATCTTTTCAAATTTGTTTTTAAGTGGGAAAAAAATAAGTGTTTTGTTTCTTTTGTTTTTTATTTATTTATTTTCATTAATCGAAATATTCTATTTAATAACTTTTAGAAGTTATCTAACAAGCTCAAGTCTTTTTATTTTTTTTGAATCAAATATTTCTGAAATTACTTCTTTTACAAAAGGATATTTTAGTATTACTTTTTGTTTGATAGCCACAGGTTTTATTTTCTTGTATTCCTTCTTTGCTATTTTATTGTATAAGAATATTATTTATTTTCCTAATGTAAACTTTAAAAAGCGAACCAACATTGTGTTTAAAATAATTATATTTTTTGGGTTTATTTTATTGATAATTCCACCACTCAATAAAAGTTTCTTCCCAATGGTTATGTTAGAAGCAATTCAAGATTACAAATTGCAAATGATAAGTTACAATAACCAGAAGTTTAATAAAACTAGTGATTATTTTAAGAATGTAACATTAAAAAAAGATTCAATATCCGAAACCTATGTTTTAGTTATAGGAGAATCTACAACTAGAAATCATATGGGTTTATATAATTATTACAGGAATACAACCCCTTTATTGCATTCAATTTCAAATGAACTGATAGTGTATAATAATGTAATTAGCCCAAATACACATACTTTGACTTCATTAGAAAAAGTATTAACTCTAGGAACAACAGATAATTTAGATTTAAAATATAAAGGGAATTTGTTACAATTGTTTAATCAAGCAGGTTTTACAACATATTGGATATCTAACCAAAAGCCTACTGGAATATGGGATAATTTTATAACAGGAATTGCAAATAGCGCTCATAAAGTTTCTTTTTTTAATATTTCAGATGATAAGTCTCCATTTGATGAAATAGTTTTAAAAACTTATAAAAAAGTTTTAAAAGAAAATAAGAGTAAAAAGTTAATTGTAATTCATTTAATGGGCTCACATTTAACTTACAAGGATCGTTATCCTAATGAGTATAATTGGTTTAAAAACCAACCAAAAACAAAATTTGATAAAGAAGATGCTTTTAAAATTATAAATGATTATGATAATTCGGTTTTGTATCAAGATTATATTTGGTTCTCAATAATTCAATCATTAAAAAATGAAAATCATAAATCAGCTGCTTTATGTTTATCTGACCATGGAGAAGAGGTATATGAAAGTATTGATTTCTTTGGTCATACAGAAACTAAAGGAACTAAATCTATGTATGAAATTCCATTTCTATTATGGCTTTCAGATAAAAAAAAGGATGAAAAAAATAATTTAGTTTTTGATGTTAATAGAAGATATTGTTCTGAAGATTTAATTTATTCAATGGCAGATTTAGCAGGAATACATTTTACTTCTTTTTATTCTGAAAAAAGTATTTTAAATGCTAATTATTTGTCATCTAAATAAATAGCAATAAAGAATTTTGAAAAATGAAGCATTACAAGAGAAAAAAAAGAAAAAGAGTAATAATAGTCTTGATTAGTTTTACAGTTTTATCACTTATTTTTTATTGTAATCAAACTATTGCTGTTTTATTTGCTCCTAAAATTATGGTACACCGAGTAAATAGTTTGGAAAAATTGAATGATGTAAAGAATAAATATCAAGGAGTTGAACTAGACGTTGTATATGATTCTTTGAGAAATGTTTTTGATGTAAATCATCCACCAGCAAAAAGTATACAGTTAGATTTAAAAACCTATTTTTCAAAAGTCAAAGGAGTAAATGAGTTTTTTATTTGGCTAGATTTTAAAAATTTATCTGAGGGTAATCAGACCAAGGCAGTAAATAGATTGAATGAAATTGTAATTCAAAATCATATTATAAAAAAGAATGTAATTTTAGAAACTACTAATCCAAAATTAGCTCTAGCTTTTAAAGATGCAGGTTACCTGACTTCATATTATTTACCGCCTTATCTATACACTAAGTCTAAGGATAGTTTGTCTTATTATATTTCTGTAATAAACCAAAAAAATGCAATTTATCCTACAGATTATCTTTCATTTGATTACAGAGATTATTCAATTGTAAATGAACATTTTAAAACCAATAAGAAATTAACTTGGTATGTAAATGAATCATCTTACACAAAAAAAATTCCTTCAAAAATAAAATTATATAAAATTTTATTCGACAGAAATGTGCATCATGTTTTATTGCCTTATGTTTCCAAAAAAGGAGATAGATAAAGTTATACCTAATCTACTTCTTAATATTGCTCATTTTCATTTGGGAAATCTTGAGATTTTACATCATCCACATATTGACCAATAGCATTACTCATATCTTCAAATAAATTCATATAACGTCGTAAAAAACGTGGATGGAATTCGTGTGTCATACCAATCATATCATGAACAACTAAAACTTGTCCGTCAACACCGTTTCCAGCACCAATTCCAATTACAGGAATACTAATACTTTCGGCTACTCTT
>JAIXHM010000090.1 GCA_030145825.1 Flavobacterium sp. | reverse complement strand
AGACTGAAAAGCTATTTGCTGAAAAAGGTTTTGATGGTACTTCTATTAGAGATATTGCAAAAGAAGCTGATATTAATATTGCGATGATTTCCTATTATTTTGGCTCAAAAGAAAAACTATTAGAGGCTATAGTTTACTACAGAATATCTGCTTTAAAGTTACTCTTAAACACCCTAGCCACCGAAGGCATAGGTCCGTTAGAAAAAATAAATCGTTTGATTGAGTTCTATATTTCAAAAATTTATCAGAATAAAACAATATATCAAATAATTCACTACGAAATAAACAATAATAAGCGTGAATTTGATTTAGAATTATTCAAACAAATAAAAATTGATAACATCAAAACATTAACTCAAATTATCAAAGAAGGACAAAATTTAGGAATTTTTAAAGAGGATATTCAAGTAGAATTAATTCCACCAGTTATCATTGGTACACTTACACAAATGAATATAAATCAGCATTTTTACAGTGAAATTCTAGGTTTAAAAAATGATGATGACTTTGAAAACTACATAAAAACAACCTTTACTGATTTTATAAAAAAAACAATTAACTCATTAATTTTAAAATAATTAATATGAAAAAGAAAACAACAATCCTTTTGGGATTACTCATGAGTTCTTTGTTTGTCTTTTCACAAGAGCCAAAAAAATTGAGCTTGAAAGAAGTAGTAGAATTGGCTACAACCAAAAGTAATCAGGCAAATTTAGCCATTTTGAAAAAACAAACAGCTGAAGCAGAAGTAATTCAGGCAAAAAACAAACAGTATCCAAATCTTACATTATCAGGTCAATATCAAAGAATTTCTCAACCTAATATATCGTCACCAGTATTATTTCAAGGAAGTGGCTCGGGCCAATCATTTGGAAATATCAACCAAATATTATTAGGAAATGCAAATACTTCAATTCCTCTTTTCAATGGATTAAAGATTAACCAAAATATCAAAGCACATGAAAATCTTCTACAAGCCGAAATTGCTCAAGAAAATCAAACAAAAGAAAATTTAGCTAATTATGCGATTGCTTTGTATTTTAACATTTATAAAACACAACAAACAATCATTATTTTAAATGATAATTTAAAAAGTGCCCAACAAAGAGTTTCCGATTTTAAAAACCTAGAGGATAATGGTTTATTAGCGCATAACGACTTACTAAAAGCACAACTTCAAGCTTCAAACATTGAACTCTCTATCGAAAAAAGCAAAAAAGACCTAAATGTTTTAAACTATAAATTGGCTTCTATTTTAAATTTAGATGAAAATACTTCGTTCGAAATTGTAAAAGAAGATATTGAACAATCAAATATTGAAAAAACTTTAAACTCTTCAATTGAAAGATCTGATTTAAGTGCTTTAAATCATCAATTTGAAGCAAGTAAAAACCAAGTTAAAATTGCACAAGGAAATTATTTTCCATCAGTAAATTTAATTGGTGGATATGTTGCAGCAGACATTCACAACTTCCTAACTGTAACAAATGCTATGAATTTTGGTGTTGGAGTTTCTTATGATTTAAGTGGTATTTTCAAAAACAATGCTGAAGTCAAAATCGCTAAAAGTAAATCGGAAGAGGTAAAATTTTCAACTTCAATTCTTGAAAAACAAATCAATGAAGAAGTAAAAAATGCTGAAGAAAATTACTTACTCGCTCAAAAACAATTTAATGTGTACCAAAAAGCAGCCGAACAATCTGATGAAAATTACAGAATTGTAAAAGATAAATATGATAACGGGCTATCAAGTACAAACGATTTATTAGAAGCTAATGTAGAACGAATTCAAGCTTCAATCAATAAAACGGTATCACAAGCTGATATTCTTCAAAAATATTACGAATTACAATACGCAAAAGGAACGCTAATAAAAACGATCAACTAAAATGGAAAAGAAAAAAGAAACAAATAAAAAGTTTACAATTATCCTAATTGTTTTAGTAGCATTAGGAGTTGTTTATGGAGGATATAAATATTTTCATTCTCAAGCACATGAAACTACAGATGATGCACAAATAGAACAAAATATGGCTCCAATAATCCCAAGAGTTTCGGGATATATCAAAAAAATCTATGTTACAGATAATCAAAATGTAAAAAAAGGCGACACTTTATTTACAATCGACAATATCGACTATTTAGTAAAAGTTGAAGAAGCGCAAGCAGCATTAGTAGCAGCTCAAGGAAGTTTTGAAGTTTCAAAAGCCGATGTAGGAAGCGCAAATGCAAACGTTTCTGTTTACGATGCAAATGCTAAAACTGCTTATAGTTCAATTGAAAATGCTAAAGTGAAATTATGGAGAGCACAAAACGATTTTGAAAGATTTGAGAAATTATATGCAAATAAATCAATTACAAAGCAACAATATGAACAAGCTTTAGCTGCGAAACAAGTTGCAGAAAATGAATTAAAAGCTTTACAACAACAAAAAGCGGCTGCTGATTATCAAAAAAATGTTTCGGTAACTAAAACTTCTGTGGCTAATAAACAAACAACTGTTGCCGAAGCAAACATTAAAAGAGCGCAAGCACAATTAGATGCTGCAAAATTGAATTTAGGTTATACAGTTGTTACAGCGGCTGTTGACGGACAAATTTCAACTATTGATTTACAACCAGGCCAAATGGTTCAAGCTGGACAATCTTTATTTTATATTATTAATTCAAACGACGTTTGGGTTGTGGCAAATTTCAAAGAAACACAATTAAACAAAATGCGTTTAGGTCAAGAAGTAGAAATTAAAGTGGATGCTTATCCCGATTATACTTTTGTAGGCGAAATTACATCATTCTCTCCTGCTACAGGTTCTCGTTTTTCGCTTTTACCTCCAGATAATGCAACTGGTAACTTCGTAAAAACAATACAAAGATTACCTGTTAAAATCAGTTTAAAGAACACTAACGATAAAGAAAAAGTAAGTTTACTTCGTGCCGGAATGAACGTAGATGTAGACGTACACTTAAAATAATTTATGAGCGCATCAGGAACATTACAAAATGACGATTTAGTACTATATGGTATAGATAGGGTAATTATTACTATTACTGCTGTGTTGTGTGCTTTATTGGAAATTGTAGATACTACCATTGTTAACGTAGCTTTAAACGACATGCGTGGAAGTTTAGGAGCTACTTTAACCGATGTAGCTTGGGTAATTACGGCTTATGCAATTGCTAACGTAATTGTAATTCCAATGACTAGTTGGTTATCGCAACAATTTGGTAGACGAAATTACTTTGCCGCTTCTATTATCATCTTTACCTTTTCTTCCTTTTTATGTGGAAATGCAACTGGAATTTGGGAACTTGTTCTTTTCCGATTCATTCAAGGATTAGGTGGTGGAGCACTTTTAGTAACTTCTCAAACGATTATTACTGAAAGTTATCCGGTAGAAAAAAGAGGTATGGCACAAGCTATTTATGGTATGGGTGTAATTGTTGGGCCAACATTAGGTCCGCCACTTGGAGGTTATTTAGTTGATAACTACTCTTGGCCGTATATCTTTTACATCAACGTACCGATTGGAATTATTGCTACTTTATTGACTTTAACTTATGTTAAAAGTCCTAAATATGGAGATAAATTAAAAAGCAATCAAGTTGATTGGTGGGGAATTATTACACTGGCAACATTTATTGGATCGTTGCAATTTGTTTTAGAACACGGACAACAAGACGATTGGTTTAATGATCATATAATTGTTATAGTTAGTATCATGAGTTTTGTCGGCTTGTTTTTCTTCATCTGGAGACAGCTCGTCTACGAATATCCCATAGTGAATTTAAGGGTTTTGAAAGATAACAATTTGAGAGTCGGAACCATTTTGAGTTTTGTTCTCGGATTTGGGTTATATGGTTCAACTTTTATTATTCCGATTTATACGCAATCAATTTTAGGTTGGACAGCCACAGATGCTGGTTTGTTATTAATACCTAGTTCGTTAATGACAGCATTTATGATGCCAATTATTGGTAAATTAATTCAAAAAGGAGTTCCACAACCTTATTTAGTTGCTGGAGGATTTTTAATGTTCTTTGTGTTTACTTTTTGGATGCATAACATAATGACTCCAGACACAGGAACCGAACATATGTTTTGGCCATTAATAGTTCGCGGTTTTGGTTTAGGATTACTATTCGTACCCATTACAACCCTTTCCCTTTCCACTTTATCAGGGAAGTCTATTGGTGAAGGTGCTGCTTTCACAGGAATGATGCGACAATTAGGTGGATCTTTTGGTATAGCAATTATTACTACATTCATTTCGAGATTATCACAAGAACATCGAGTGAATTTAATTAAAAATATTGATGGTGCTAATGCAATGGTACAACAACGCATTCAAGGTCTTCAACAAAACTTTATTGCCAAAGGTTTTAGTCCAAACGAAGCTTTAGATAAAGCACATCAATTAATTAATTTATCAGTAACCAAACAAAGTACGGTACTTTCTTATATGGATGTTTTCATGTATTTAGGATTACTGTTCTTAATTTGTATTCCTTTTATCTTATTCATTAAAAAAGGTAAAAACAAAGTTGATTTAAGCGAAGCAATGCATTAATAAAAAAGCTCTTTTTTTCAAAAGGGCTTTTTTAGTTTTTCTCTTATTCCTATATTTGAGAAAACAAAATTCGTATTGAATCTCTCTCAAATCGCTTTTCAAAAAATAGACCTATACCCTAACCGACCTACAATTGTCTTTTTGCACGATTCGTTAGGTTGTATAGAATTATGGCGCGATTTCCCATCGCAATTGGCAGGAAAAACAAATTGTAACGTCATAATATATGACCGTCAAGGATATGGTAAATCCTGTCCGTTTTCTTATGATAAACGAGATGTCAATTATTTAGAACAAGAAGCAGATATTTTGGCTGAATTACTAGATTTCTGGAAAATCGATAATGCTATTTTATTCGGATTTAGTGACGGTGGTTCTATTGCATTAATTTTTGCTGCAAAATATCCGAAAAAAACGATAGGAATTATTACAGAAGGCGCTCATATTTTTGTTGAAAAAGTTACCCTAAAGGGAATTCTTGAAGCAGTTCAACAATATGAAACGACCACACTAAAACAAAAATTAGAACACTACCATGGCGATAAAGTTGATGATTTGTTTAACGCTTGGACTAAAACCTGGACTTCCGAGGAATATCAAAATTGGAATATTGAGCATTTTGTAAAGCAAATTCAATGTAATTCACTCATTATTCAAGGTAAAAATGACGAATTTGGTTCATTGGAACAAGTTGAAAAAATTGTTTCTCAAACCAAAGGTCATTCTCAAGCTTTAGTCATTGCAAATGTTGGTCACACTGCGCATCGAGAAAATCCTGAAATTGTTTTAAAAGAATCTGCTCAGTTTATTGAAGCATTAACGCGTAAAAACTAATTTGTTTCCTTGACTTAAATTGGCATCAAAAGCATAGCCTTCATAGTTGAAGTTTTTCAATTCGTCCAAAGTTTCCACATTATTGTCAATAATATAGCGAACCATTAAACCTCTGGCTTTTTTAGCAAAAAAACTAATCATTTTTAACTTTCCGTCTTTGTAATCTTTAAATTCAGGAGTAATCACTGGAACTTTTAACGACTTAACATCAACTGCACTAAAGTATTCGTTACTAGCTAAATTAATAAACAATTCGTCTTTTTGCAATTCCTTATTCAAAGCATCAGTAATCGTTTTTTTCCAAAATTCATACAGATTTTTTTTGGTTCCCACTTGCAACGAAGTTCCCATTTCCAAACGATATTCCTGAATTAAATCTAAAGGTTTCAACAAACCGTATAAACCTGAAAGAATTCGTAATTTATCTTGTAAAATAGTAAGTTTTTCTTCTGGAATTGTGTACGCATCTAAACCTACATAAACATCGCCATTAAAAGCATAAACCGCCGGACGAGCATTTTCTGGCGTAAAAGGTAACTGCCAATTTTGATTGCGTTGCCAATTCAAATCCGCTAGTTTTTCTGAAATACTCATTAATTCCATCAAATCTTTAGGCTTCTTCTTTTTCAATGTTTTTTGAATGGTTTCCGATTTATTTAAAAACTGAGCCTCAGTATATCTTTTAGTTGGTAACTCGGTTGTATAATCTAAAGATTTGGCTGGAGATATTACTATTTTCATGAATTTTAAATATTTTGTTTTTCAAAAGTAAAAAAATAGTTCTTTAATTTTTTACTCAATAAATGATTATATTTTATAGAATTATAAACAAAATTTATAAAAAAAGAGGTTTTAAAAACCTCTTCTCTCTTTATTATTTTTCTACTTTCTGTCTTTCATAAAGCACTGTATCAACAGTTTGAAATTCAGTTGGTTTATCTTCACTAAAAAAATATTTTATTAGAATCTGTCCCCACAAATCACCGTTAGAATATTCGGCAACAATCCATCTGTGATTTAAAACTTTTGCCTTGTTTACAATAAAAGGTCGGTCGTCAATAGGTTCATAAGGTACTAAAGGATTCCCTTTAGGATTTGTATTTAAAGAAACTAAATCTTCATTAACTTGAGCAATAACTTTATTATAATCTAAACCTCGAGTATAATAATATTCTTGTGCATCTTCATCATTAGCAATATCAAAATAATCGTTCATTTGTGCTTCAACAATAGAATCGTGAGATTTTTTTAACTTGTTTTTTACAAGTTCTACTTCTCTATCTTTAGATTCTAAAATTTTTGTTGAATTAACATATTGAAAAATGTTGATTAACATTGAAAACACAAATAGGTATAAAAATATATTTCTCATAGTTTTAAATTGTTATTTCTAAATTATCGTAAGCTACAAAAACATTTTCAGGCAACTTTTCTTGAATTTCATCATGAAATCCAAAAATGTGACTGATGTGTGTTAAATAAGTCTTTTTTGGTTGAACCAAAGATATAAATTCTAAAGCTTCTTCTAAATTAAAATGTGTGCTATGTGGTTCTTCTCTTAAACAGTTAATCACCAATACTTCACAACCTTTAACTTTTTCAACTTCTATTAAATCTATAGTTTTTACATCGGTTAAATACACAAAATCTTGAATGCGATAACCAAAAACTTGCAAATTTCCATGCCACGCATTAATTGGAATGATTTCGTAGTTTTTTACAAAGAAAGACTCATTATTTTTTACTTCAACTTGGGTTACAGAAGGTGCTCCTGGATATTTATTTTCATTACTAAAAATATAATCGAAACGTTTTGCTAAATTTTTAAGTACTCTTTCATGAGCATAAACAGGAATATCTCCTTGTTTAAAATAAAAAGGACGAATATCGTCTAAACCTGCAGTATGATCGGCATGTTCATGTGTAAATAAAATACCGTCAATAAATTCACACTTACTCGTAAGCATTTGTTGTCTAAAATCTGGACCACAATCAATTACTAACGAAAAATCTTGAGCATAAATCCAAATTGAAACACGAAGTCTTTTGTCTTTAGAATTCTCACTCAAACATACGGGATGATTACTTCCTATTACAGGAATTCCCTGAGAAGTTCCAGTTCCTAAAAAATTTATTGTTAAACCCTGCATATGATGCAAAAATAATAATATTTACAGTAATATTTTGGAGTATTTCATTAACTTTGCAATACTTAACAAAAAAGAGAGTTTAAATACTATAATTTAATGAAAAGCATAATAACTGATATTGAGGTTAGAGGAGATAAGGTAATAGAACAAATTCCTTCGATTAAAGATAAAGCATTACGTATTAATTTAAACGAAAGTATTTACGGAACTTTTGCCGAAATTGGAGCAGGACAAGAAACAGTTCGTCACTTTTTTAGAGCTGGTGCATCATCAGGAACTATTGCAAAGGCAATGTCGGCTTATGATAAAGATTTCAGTGACGCTATTTATGGAGTTGAAGAAGACGGTCGTTATGTAACTGAGAGTCGTCTTAAGAAAATGTTGGCGCACGAAACAAGATTAATTGAAGAACGTTTAAAAAGAGACAAACATCCTAATAAAATTTTCTTTAGTTATGCCAATACAGTTGCCACTATAGATTTTGCTAAACAATATAAAGGACATGGTTGGGTAGGTATCAAATTTCAAGTAGAGCCAGATGAAGAATATAATGAAATTATACTTCACATTCGCTTTAAAGAAACAGATGCTCGTTTACAACAAGAAACCTTAGGAATATTAGGTGTAAATTTAATTTACGGAGCTTTTTATAAACACAACGACCCAAAAAGATTACTTCGTTACTTATACGATCACTTAGATAAAGATCAGTTAGAAATTGATACAATAAATTTTTCTGGACCTCGTTTTGCAAACGTTGATAACCGATTGATGAGTTTACAATTGGTTAAAAATGGTATGACAGATGCCGTTATGTTTGGTCCAGATGGTAAAAACATTCTTCCAGCTGCTGTACTTTATAAAAAGAATATTTTAGCATTACGCGGAAGTTTTAGACCTGTTACTAAGGTAAATATGAATATGTATAAGAAATCTTATAACATGTTCATTCAAGAAAATAAAGTTGACAAAGAAAACACATTTGTAGTATTTGAAATTACACTTTCTAACTTAAAAGCGGAAGGTGAAATTGACGAAAGAGATTTCCTAGACAGAGCAGAATTGCTGTGTTCGCTTGGTCAAACAGTTATGATTTCAAATTTCCAAGAATATTTTAAAGTAGTAGAATATTTCTCTAATTATACTAAAGCTAGAATGGGATTAACTATGGGCGTTAATAATTTAGTAGAAATTTTTGATGAAAAATATTACCGCCATTTATCAGGTGGAATTTTAGAAGCATTTGGTAAATTATTCTACCGCGACTTAAAAGTTTACTTATATCCTATGAAGGATGAAGAAGGTAATATCATTAATTCTGACAACTTAAAAGTACATCCAAGAATGAAAGAATTGTATAAATTCTTTAAGTTTAATGGAAAAGTAGTTGATATTACTGATTTTGAAGAGCAAAACTTAGAAATTTTCTCTAGACAAGTTCTAAAAATGATTAGTAATGGTGATAATGGTTGGGAAGAAATGCTACCAGATGGTATCGCCGAATTAATTAAAACGCAGCGATTATTTGGTTACGATGAAAAAGTAACTATAGCAAAAGCATAAATAAAAAATCCCGGTAATCCGGGATTTTTTTTATTTCAATATTTGATTAGCATGTTCTTTGGTTTTTACCTTCTCAATAACATCTTCAATAATTCCTTTTTCATCAATTACAAATGTTGTACGATGAATTCCATCAAATTCTTTTCCCATAAATTTCTTTGGCCCCCAAACACCAAATGCATTTATAACGGCATGATCTTCATCTGCTAATAAAGGAAAAGGTAAATTATTCTTTTCAATAAAATTTGTTTGTCTTTTAGCGCTATCTGCACTAACACCGAGAAGTTCATAATTATTAGCTTTAAATCGCTCAAAATTATCTCTTAAATCACATGCTTCCATAGTACAACCAGGCGTACTAGCTTTTGGATAAAAGAAAACTACTAATTTTTTTCCTTCATAATCACTTAACTTATGTTCTGTTCCGTCTTGATCTAATCCTTTAAAGTTGGGCGCTTTATCTCCTGCTTTTAATGTTGTCATATCATTGTTAATTTGTTATTCGTTAATTTGTTGATTTTTAAAAATCTTTATTCTATTCTCTATTTTCTATTATCTTTGAAAGTATAAATTTACAAAAATGACAAAGAACGAAAAAGTAACATTTGTTATAAATACGTTAAACGAATTATATCCTGAAACTCCTATTCCATTAAATCATAAAGATCCATACACACTTTTAATTGCAGTTTTAC
>JAIXHM010000089.1 GCA_030145825.1 Flavobacterium sp. | reverse complement strand
CATTTCACCTCATTGTTGATGATCTTAAAAATGAAGACTTAAAAGCAAAACTTAAAAATAGAAATTTAAAATCGGCTTTGATAATTCCTATTGTACATCGCGATGATTTAATATGATATCTTGGTATAGATTCTAATACTACAACAGAAAAATGGGATGAATTTACAGTTTCTGTCTTAGAAGCATTAGCTAACAATATGGCTATTTCAATTATTAAAATCAAAAATCAAAATGCCCTAAAAGAAAGTGAAGAAAAGTTTAAACTTCTCGCAAATAATATCCCTGCCGCAGTTTATCTAGTTAAATATGATGAGGAACGTTCAAAAATATACTTAAACGACCAAATTGAGCATTTAACAGGCTATAAAAAGGATAGTTTTTTTGATGGAACGATAAAACTTTTAGACTTGTACCATCCCGAAGACAGAACAAATGCTGTAAAAATAATTTCTGAAGCTGTAAATAAAAAAGAACCATTTGTTGTAACATGTAGAATAATTAGAAAAGATGGTACTATAAAATGGATTGAGGAATACGGAGAAAGTATCATTATCGATGGAAAAGTTGAGTATTTAGAAGGAGTGATTTTAGATGTAACAGAACGAAAACAAATCGAAAATGCTATTATAGCAAAAGAATTAGCCGAAAGTTCAAACAAAGCTAAATCTGCTTTTTTAGCGAACATGAGTCACGAAATAAGAACTCCATTAAACGGAATTATAGGTTTTAGCAAATTATTATTAAACACTCCAATAAGCGAAATACAATCTCAATATCTAAACACTGTAAATCAATCGGCTCAAAGTTTATTAGATGTTGTAAACGACATTTTAGATTTATCAAAAATTGAGGCCGGAAAACTTATTTTAGAAAACAAAAAAACCAATCTTCATCATATTATCGATCAAACTATCGACATGATGAAATTCAATGCACATCAAAAAAACCTAGAACTCATTGTAGATATCGATAACAATGTAGAATGTAACATTTGGGTAGATGAAATCCGATTAAAACAAATTATTCAAAACCTACTTAGCAATGCAATAAAATTTACTCACGAAGGCGAAATTATTATCAAAGTTACTTTACTAGAAAAAACAACTGACAAATCAATTTTAAACTTTGAAATCATTGATACTGGCGTAGGGATAAAACCAGAAAATCAATCCAAAGTACTAGAAGCTTTTACCCAAGAAGATAGCTCTACCACAAGAAATTATGGAGGAACTGGATTAGGACTTTCCATTACGAATAGTTTATTAAAAATGATGAACAGCAAACTTGTAATAGAAAGCGAGGTAAATAAAGGAAGTAAATTTAGTTTTGCTTTAGAACTAAAATCAAAACCTTGCGAAAGATTAACAAAATTAACGAACAATAAAATAGACAATGTTCTAATTGTTGAAGACAATAACTACATCAGTGCCCTAATTAGAAAAACATTTAAAAATTTTGGTATTGAGAGCGAATCGAATCCCGAAATTAACAATATTAATTTTGAAAATTTTAAATTAATACTTTTAGATTTTGAATATTTAGGAAGTAATTCCGTAACAGAAATTATTCAAACTCATCCAAAAGTTCAATTCTTAATTATGCAAAATTCCACTAGCGTATTTAAAGAAATTGACAACTACAAAAATGCCAATACCATTGTAAAACCACTTAAAATTGAAGTGTTACAAAATTATTTAAACAAACTTAACAACCCCGATGGTAAAGAAATTAAGACCTCAAAAACAAATGAAAAGATAACCAAAGAAAACTGCAAAGTTCTTATTGTAGAAGACAACAAAATAAACATGCTACTAACAAAAACCTTGTTAACCAAAAGATTTTCAAACATCAGTATCTTTGAAGCGGAAAACGGCTTAGAAGCCGTTCAAAATTACAAAATATACAAGCCCGATATTGTATTAATGGACATACAAATGCCCGTAATGAATGGCTATGAAGCTACAAAAGAAATAAGAAAACTAAACCCAAATGCCATAATAATTGCATTAACTGCTGGAGTAATTGCAGGAGAGAAAGACAAATGCATGGATATTGGTATGAACGATTTTATTTTAAAACCAATCGATAAAAATATTTTCGACGAAACCATTTTTAAATGGGTAAACACACTCTAAAAGCAATCTCTTTAGTATCTTTGCATTTCAATTTTTTATAAAAATGAATCAAGAAATTAAAGGCTTTTCTAAACTTTCAAAAGAAGAAAAAATAGAGTGGATTGCAAACACTTATTTCCACAATCCTGCTCAAGCTAAAGAAATTGTTCTACAGTACTGGAATTCAAATGAAGCCATTCAAAAACTTCATGATGAATTTATCGAAAATACTATTACAAACTTTTATCTTCCTTATGGTGTAGCTCCAAATTTTGTAATTAATGGCAAACTTTATACTGTTCCCATGGCAATTGAAGAAAGTTCGGTAGTTGCGGCAGCTTCAAAAGCCGCTAAATTTTGGGGTGAACGTGGCGGATTTAAAGCAACTATTATTGGAACAGAAAAAATTGGTCAGGTTCATTTTTTATTCAATGGAAGTAAAGAAAAATTACAAACATTTTTCAACGAAATAAAACCAAAATTCTTTAGCGATACTGAAAGTTTTACCAAAAACATGCAAAAACGTGGTGGTGGAATTCTCGATATCGAATTACGCGATAAAACATCAGAATTAGAAAATTATTTCCAACTTCATGCTACTTTCAACACAAAAGATAGTATGGGTGCAAACTTCATCAATACATGTTTAGAGCAGTTTGCCAAAACATTAGAAAACGAAGCGCATCATTATGATAATTTCACGGAAGAAGAAAAAAATCTTCAAGTTATCATGAGCATTTTGAGTAATTATGTACCAAATTGCGTGGTTCGTGCCGAGGTTTCTTGTCCAGTTGAAAACATGAGCGATATGGCTTCAATTGACGGAAAAGAATTTGCAGAAAAATTCGTAAATGCTATAAAAATTGCCGAAATAGAACCGTATCGTGCTGTAACCCACAACAAAGGCATCATGAACGGAATTGATGCTGTAGTTTTAGCTACCGGAAACGATTTTAGAGCTGTAGAAGCTGGCGTTCATGCATATGCAAGTAGAAACGGACAATATTCAAGTCTTTCTCATGCAAAAATTGAAAACGGAATTTTTACTTTTTGGTTAGATGTTCCATTAGCATTAGGAACTATTGGAGGCTTAACTTCATTACATCCTTTAGTGAAATTTTCTTTAGAAATGTTAGGCAAACCATCAGCAGAAGAATTAATGAAAATTGTTGCCGTAACTGGATTGGCACAAAATTTTGCTGCAGTTCGTTCGTTAACTACAACAGGTATTCAGCAAGGGCACATGAAAATGCACATCATGAATATCTTAAACCAACATCACGCAACTAAAGAAGAAAAACAACAAGTTTTAGAATATTTTAAAGACACAACCATTTCACATAGTTTAGTGGTAGATTATTTAGAAAGTTTAAGAAAATAGTTCTCAACTCTGCTCAAACCGACATTAATTGTCACATTGAGCTTGTCGAAATGTAAAAATTAGAAGCTTTTCCCGCTTTCGCAAGTCGCTTTTTATTTGTCAGTTCAAACAAAAAGACAAATAAAAGAGCTCCAACAATTGCTCAATCGGGGCTAAAAAACAAAAAATGGAAACTAAAAAATTCTACAGTAACGGAAAACTATTAGTAACAGGCGAATACGTAGTATTAGATGGCGCCAAAGCATTAGCCGTTCCTACAAAATTTGGACAAACTCTAGAAATAAAAGACGATACCGGATTTGTTTTTCATTGGACAAGTTATGACAAGGATTTATCAATTTGGTTTCAGGACATCATTACATTTCAAGAAATTATATCTAAAACAAAGTCAGAAACTTCAAGTTCAATTAAAAATAAACTGATTGAAATATTACACCAAGCCTATAAACAAAATCCAAGTTTTATTGACAACGCAAAAGGATATGATGTAAAAACACATCTAACATTTCCTAGACTTTGGGGTTTAGGAACCTCATCCACTTTAATAAACAACATTGCTCAGTGGTTAGAAATTGATGCTTTTGAATTATTGCGTAAAAGTTTTGGCGGAAGTGGTTACGACGTTGCTTGCGCACAAACCGACGCTCCAATTGTATATCATCTACAAAATGAAAAACCATTCTTTGAAAAAGTAAATTTCAATCCTGCATTTAGAGAAAACATCTATTTTGTGTATTTGAACCAAAAACAAAATAGCTCCACTGCAATTGCAAATTACATGGCGAAACATCATCATGTTGACAAAACCATGTCGAAAATATCTGCTATTACATACGAAGCAATTAATACTAAAGAGGGAAAAGATTTCGCCTTACTTATGGAAAAACATGAAGTGATTATGAGCGATGTTTTAGAAACCGAAACTGTAAAAGAAAGATTATTCCCAGACTTTAAAGGCATCGTAAAAAGTTTAGGCGCTTGGGGTGGCGATTTTGTTATGGTTATTTCAAAACACAACCCAAAAGACTATTTCATAGAAAGAGGTTACACTACAATTTTAAGTTATGAGGAAATGGTGTTGTAATTATTTTATGTAAATTAATTATATCTTAATCTAATAGAACTAAATCCTCCTTTAGAATCATATTCCGCCCAAATTTTCCCCCATTCAAACTCATGGTTTTTTCCAATTTCTGTATCAAGCCAATCTTGATATTTTTTCAAATTTTCAAATTCTTCTTTTTCATTCCAATTTGACCAATTTGAGTTTAAATCAAATTTTTCTTCGCTTAGTGTAAAACTTAATTCTTTAAAAGTCAAATCTTTAAAAGCAAATGACATAACAAAAAAACGACCAGAAATAGAAACATTTTTAATACGTAGCCATTTCCAGCCATTCGCCATATCATTAACCTCTTGGATTTCACCTAATTTCATTTGATATACTGAATCAAAATCTGAGTTTTGATTGATAGTGATTCCTTTATCAAAAATAATACTACCTGTTTTTATATCAATCATTATAAAAACAATTACTCAGTAAACTGATAATCAGCGTAAACTTCTTCAATTTCTTTAAAAACATCTAGCAATTGGTGTAAACCATCAGTTGTAACTAACTTTTGTTTGTATTCTTTAAATCCGTGAATACCTTTAAAGTAATTCGTGTAATGACGACGCATTTCAACTACTCCTACTCTTTCATTTTTCCACTCTACACTCCAAATTAAATGATTTCGAGCGGCTTCAATTCTATCTTTCATCGTTGGAACAGGTAAATGCTCGCCGGTTTTCATGAAATGCTTAATTTCATTAAAAATCCAAGGATAACCTATCGCCGCACGACCAATCATAATACCATCAACACCGTATTTATTTTTGTATTCCAATGCTTTTTCAGGAGAATCAATATCACCATTTCCAAAAATAGGCATCGTAATTCTCGGATTGTTTTTTACACGTGCAATATGCGCCCAATCAGAATGACCTTTATACATTTGCGCTCTTGTTCTCGCATGAATACTCAGTGCTTGCACACCAATATCTTGTAAACGCTCAGCAACCTCATCAATGTTTATCGAATCTTCATCCCAACCTAATCGTGTTTTTACCGTAACAGGTAATGAAGTACTATTAATTACTGCTTTTGTCAAACGAACCATTAAATCGACATCTTTTAAAACTCCAGCTCCAGCTCCTTTAGAAACGACTTTTTTAACAGGACAACCAAAGTTGATATCCACTAAATCAGGTTGAACTGTTTCCACAATTTTAGCACTCATAGCCATAGCTTCTTCGTCTCCACCAAAAATTTGAATACCAACAGGGCGTTCGTAATCGAAGATGTCTAATTTTTGACGACTTTTAATCGCATCACGAATTAATCCTTCCGAAGAAATAAATTCAGAATACATTAAATCGGCTCCGTGCAATTTACACAATCTACGAAATGGTGGATCACTCACATCTTCCATTGGCGCTAATAAAAGGGGAAACTCCGGCAATTCTATGTTACCAATCTTTGGCATAAGTGCAATATTTTTTGCAAAGATACTAAACCTTATAGGTTTTTAAAACCTACAAGGTTAAAATACAAAACTTTGCTTTATATTTGCAGATTGAATCCCATAGTTTTAGGGAAAACGATAGTTTTTTGAAGATGAAGAATATTAGAAATTTTTGCATTATTGCGCACATTGACCATGGTAAAAGTACTTTGGCAGATAGACTTTTGGCGGCCACTCAAACAGTAACGGCACGAGAAGAAAAAGCTCAGTTGCTTGACAACATGGACTTAGAACGTGAACGTGGAATTACTATTAAGAGTCACGCCATTCAAATGGAATATGAATACAAAGGAGAAAAATATATTTTGAATTTGATTGATACTCCAGGCCACGTAGACTTTTCATATGAAGTATCGCGTTCTATCGCTGCTTGTGAGGGAGCTCTTTTAATTGTAGATGCGGCTCAAAGCATCCAAGCACAAACAATTTCTAACTTATATTTAGCATTAGAAAATGACTTAGAAATTATTCCTGTTTTAAATAAAGTTGATTTACCAAGTGCTAACCCTGAAGAAGTAAGCGATGATATTATTGACCTATTAGGATGCGACTTAGAAGATATTATTCATGCTTCTGGAAAAACTGGTTTTGGTGTAGATAAAATACTAGAAGCTATTATCGAAAAAGTTCCTGCTCCTAAAGGAGATCCAGAAGAACCGCTTCAAGCATTGATTTTCGATTCACATTACAATCCTTTTAGAGGAATTGAAGTAATTTTCCGTGTAATTAATGGTGAAATTACTAAAGGTCAGAAAATTAAATTTATGGCAACTGGTAAAGAGTACTTTGCTGACGAAGTAGGTACATTAAAACTAAACCAAGTTCCTAAACAAAAGATATCTAGTGGAGATGTAGGATATTTAGTTTCTGGTATTAAAGAAGCTAAAGAAGTAAAAGTAGGTGATACTATTACTGACGCTAAGAATCCAACTACTAATATGATTACAGGTTTCGAAAACGTGAAACCAATGGTATTTGCCGGTATTTATCCGGTTGATACAGAAGATTTTGAAGACTTGCGAGCTTCAATGGAGAAACTTCAGTTGAATGATGCTTCTTTAGTATTTGCACCAGAAAGTTCGGCCGCATTAGGATTTGGTTTTCGTTGTGGTTTCTTAGGAATGTTACACTTGGAGATTATTCAAGAGCGTTTAGAGCGTGAGTTCGATATGACGGTTATTACTACGGTTCCCAACGTATCGTATTTGGCTTATACCAAAAAAGACCCGGAAACTGCAATTATTGTAAACAACCCTTCTGATTTACCAGAACCTTCTAAATTAGACCGAGTTGAGGAACCTTTTATTAAAGCTACCATCATTACAAAATCGGATTTCGTAGGAAATGTCATGAGTTTGTGTATTGAAAAAAGAGGTGTTATCACCAATCAAACATATTTAACACCAGAGCGTGTTGAATTAAATTTTGATATGCCATTAGCAGAAATTGTTTTCGACTTCTACGATCGTTTAAAAACAGTCTCTAAAGGTTATGCATCATTTGATTATCATCCAATTGGAATGCGTCAATCGAAATTAGTTAAGTTAGATGTTCTATTAAATGCGAATCAAGTAGATGCTTTATCTGCATTAATTCATGAAGACAATGCCTATTACATTGGTAAAAAAATGTGTGAAAAATTACGTGAATTGATCCCAAGACAACAATTTGACATTCCAATTCAAGCTGCTATTGGAGCAAAAATTATATCTCGTGAAACGATTAAAGCACTTCGTAAAGACGTAACTGCAAAATGTTATGGTGGAGATATTTCTCGTAAACGTAAACTATTAGAGAAGCAGAAAAAAGGTAAAAAACGTATGCGTCAAGTAGGAAACGTAGAAATTCCTCAAGAAGCATTTATGGCAGTGTTAAAACTGAATGATTAAAAATACAAAAAGCTGTTTCAAATTGAAACAGCTTTTTTATTATTAAAAGAAAAATTTTATCCGTGATACACTCGAGAAAAAACTATTTTTCCATCTTTAATTTCTAAAACTTCAGCTACTAACATATCTTCTTCACCAACAACTTGTCTTGTATATTCCATAAAAACGCGATCGGTGTTAGCTGTTAAACTTGTTACCTTATAATGCAATGTTGGCAACCTATCAAAGGCATCTTGCCACCACACATGCATAGCTTCCTTTCCAATTATCAATCCATTTGTTTCAGGTTGACGGATTTTTAATTTTGGACTAAAATGTTGTGCTTCATCATCATATAAATCTAACAATTTATCGAGATTTTTAGTATTAAAGGCATCAAACCATTTAATAGCTATTTGTTGTAATTGATTCGACATATAAAATCTATTGTGTAAAATTAAAAAAGACACAAAGAGTAAATTCGATGTGCCTGTTTTTCTTTATGAAGTTTTTATTAAATATTCTTTAGATTTATTACTTCTTGTTCTGTTAAAAATCTCCAATTTCCTCTTGGTAAATTTTTCTTAGTTAATCCAGCAAAAGTAACACGGTCTAATTTAATTACGTCATGATTAAGACTTTCGAAAATCTTTCTTACGATTTTAATGTTAGCCGTTTTCATTTTAATACCAATTTCGCTTTTAGGCTCGTTTTCGATATAAGAAATTTCTTCTACAAAAACTTTATGTCCATCAATTACAATTCCGTTAGAAATTTTCTCTAAATCTTCGTATTTTAAATTTTTATCTAAACTTACTTGATACAATTTAGAAGAACGTTGATTTGGACTTGTGAATTTTTTAATTACTTCGGTATCATTTGTAAACAACAACAATCCAGTGGTTGTTTTATCCATTCTACCAACAGGTTGTAATTTTACATTAGCAGCATTTTTTACTAATGATAATACATTTGAAGTTCCTCTTTCTTCATCGCCAGAAGTTGAGAAGTTTTTTGGTTTATTTAAAAGTACATATACTTTTTTCTCTGGTGTAATAGATGCTCCGTCAAACTTAACTAAATCGCCTGGTTTTACTTTATATCCTAGCTCTGTAATTGGTTCTCCATTAACTGTTACATTTCCACTTTGAATATATATATCCGCTTCTCTTCTACTACAAATTCCAGAATTAGCTATATAACGGTTTAATCTAATTTCATCAGATTGCACTTTATTTTGAGGCTTTGGCTCGGGTTTTTCAAAACGATTATTTGATTTAGAAATTGGCGCATTTCCTCTTGAGTGACTCGTTTTCTTGTAACCACCTTGCCTTCCAGATCCTGGATTTCTTCTATCATTTCCTTGATGACGTGACATATACTTAACTTTTTGCAAAGATATAACTATTACTGTGAAAGTAATTTTTTTCCGTTAATTAAAACAGAAGGTTCTATAAGAACTATACAAAATACTCCACTTACAATGATAAATTTAAGCAAAAAATGAAGTTTTACATAGTCTGCTTTACTTTCCGACTTCCATAATTTTGCAATAAAAAAAAGTAAAGCAATTAAACCTAAGTAAAAATAAATTTCCATGTAACCTACATTGTAAACATCTGTTAAAAAATAAACAGGAATTACAGTAAAACAAGTAAGTAAAGTAATAATTGTTTTTGCTGTTTTTTCTCCATATACAACTGGAATAGTTTTGTAGTCATTTGCTAAATCACCTTCAATATTCTCTAAATCTTTAATTAACTCTCTAATTAATATTAAAACAAATAAAAAAGTTGCGTGTGCAAAAATTACATGATAAAAATTCTTGAAATGCATTAGAACTGCAAAAAAAGGAGTAACTGCTAATAATGCAGCTGTTAGATTTCCTACTAAAAGATATTTTTTAAGTTTGTGCGAATAAAACCACAGTAAGAATATATAAGCTGAGAAAAA
>JAIXHM010000088.1 GCA_030145825.1 Flavobacterium sp. | reverse complement strand
TTCCTAAACTGTCGTAAAGTTTTTTGTCGAGGTCATAAATATCTTCACGAAACACAAGTTGATCGCCTTCGGACCAATTAGTCCAATATAATAATAAAACATTAATGCTATTTTTTATAGGAATAGTTTTAGTGTTTTTTCTATTTAAAATGGTATCTATTTCGCTTTTTTTCCATTTTTCATCGTTTAGTTTTAAAATAGTTTCACTAAGTTTTAATGGGTTTTCAACTCTAACACAACCTGAACTAAGCGCTTTATATTCTCTACTAAAATAATCACGATGATTGGTGTCGTGCAAATAGACCATGTGTCTGTTGTTGAAATTGAATTTTACAAGACCAAGTGAATTATTATAGCTTGGAGATTGCACGTAACGGTAACTTTTTGAGTTTTCTGGATCCCAAAATTCCGGAGATACAATATTCCCTGCTTTATCAAAAATTGAAATTTTATTTCGATCAAAATAGTTTCTGTTCTTTGTTGCGGAAGGCGTTAAATCTTCTTTAATTATTGTGGGTGGAACTGTCCATGTTGGGTTAAAAACCAAGTTTGATATTTTAGAGGTTAAAACAGGTGTTCTTCTAGTGCTTTTACCTACTACAACAGTATGGTTTTCGATAGTATCATTGTCTTTTACAAAATTTAAAGAGTAATCAGGAAGGTTAATTAAAATATATTCGTTACCAAAATCATGAGGGAACCATTTCCATCGTTCCAAATTAGCAATAATTTGCTCTCTACGCTCATTTTTAGAAAAGTTCAATGCCTTTACAGTGCCTTTTCCTATTACTCCATCTGGTTTTAAGCCATGCCTTTTTTGAAATCTTTTTACTGCAACAAAGGTTGTCGAATCATAAATTGGAGTAATAATACTGTCAGTTTTTGTGTAATCTTTCCAATATTTTAGTCTTTTTTTAATTGAAACAATAATTGGAGTTGTGTCGTTAAGTTGAATTTTATCTTTAACTTCTATTTTATTAAAATGATAATCAGGAAATTCTTCTAGCAAAACCAGACTTCTTTTGATTCTCTTGTACATAAAGTCTTTTGGTTTTAGGTTTTTTAATGATGATGAAACCCTTGTGTTTTTTATAGCATTTGCTAGGCTGTCACTCAGTGGTAGTTCTTTTTTGATTAAATCCCAATCTTTGTACAGCTCAGTAGGTTTTAATTTTCCTTTGTATAAGTGTGTGGCAATTTTTTTGTAATTTTTTGTAAGTAATATGTCGTAATCAATGATCTCAATGTCATTCATTTTATCTCTTTTACTTTCACAATCAGTTATTTTATCATACTCGTAATCAGTTGGATTGAGGCCATCTCTATAGCAAAATTTTATTTCATTTATTAAATCGGTTCTGTTTTCATCATTGTACCAAATTTCGTAATTGTTCAATTTTTCATAATAAAGTTTGATGGAATCATCGAGTTTTTCTAATATTTCATTCGGAATTGGGCGTATAATAGTGTTTGTTTTAGCATCTTTAATTAAATCTAAATTTTCGGTAACAGGATGTTTGTCATCTTTTTTACAAGATAATTGAAGTAAGAAAAAAAATAGTATAAAAGAGTAAATTATTTTATTCATGTAATTGATTTATACATTAAATAATGTGTTCCTATTCCAGATAATCTCAAATTTTGTACCAAAAGCTTTCTAAACTAAATGTAACCAAGAACTAAAGTATTTTCTCTAACATTAAATCAAATTGTTTCAATGTTGATTAAAACTCTAATTTTTTAACTTCTGTATTAACTTTTCTCGACTTTTTGAAAATTGTCATACATTTTAATTTAAAATTTTTATTCGAAATTAAAATACGATGATTACACATACAAGAAAAATAACTTCAATTAAGTTTCTAGTTTACCAAACAACCCAAAAATTAATTCTCAAACTTATCATCTTTATCAAATTTAAATAAATTTATTTTTTTCGTTTCTTAAATTTTAATATTGAATAGGAAACGTTTCTTGAGGTATAATATTTTTAATTTCAATCATTTAATTTTAAAGTTATGCAGAACATAGATTAAATGATAATATGAAAGAGATGGGTTTATAAAGATAGCTTTAATTTTTTCAAAAAAAAATTTGCAAATGATTGTTTTTTTAAGTTATATTTGCACCCACAAAAGTAAATGCTTTTGAATTGCGGGAGTAGCTCAGTTGGTAGAGCGTCAGCCTTCCAAGCTGAATGTCGCGAGTTCGAACCTCGTCTCCCGCTCTTAGTTTTTACTGGATTATAATATTATTGCGGGAGTAGCTCAGTTGGTAGAGCGTCAGCCTTCCAAGCTGAATGTCGCGAGTTCGAACCTCGTCTCCCGCTCAAATAAAAAAAGCCTTTCAAATCGAAAGGCTTTTTTTATTTATAATATTTCGAAAATATTTGTTTCGGGTTCCAGTTCAATTGGATCTTTTCCAGTAACAAACCAACGAGCAGTTAAATTTCCTTTTAAAATTATATTGTTTCCTTTAACGTCTAACCAACTTCCTTCTCTTAATCCAATTACAGGTTGAGGATTGAATTTGTGAAATTCATTAATTCGTGTTTCTCTAGTTTCTCCCATGTGAGTTGAATTATTATCGGGATCTAGATAATGAGGGTTAATATTGAATGGAACCATTCCAAGAGTTCTAAAGCTTGGCGGATAAACAATAGGCATGTCATTTGTAGTTCCCATTGTTAAGCCGCAAATATTACTTCCGGCACTAGTGCCTAAATAAGGAGTTCCAGTTTTTAGTTTTTGTTCAAATGCGTCTATAACCTTAGTGCGATACAATTCGCTAACTAATAAAAAGGTGTTTCCTCCTCCTGTAAAAATCCCTTTTGCATTTTTAATAGCTTCAATTGGATTTTCAAATTCATGAAGTCCTTTTACTGTTTTATTAATTTTAGAAAAAGCTTCTCTTACTTTATTAGTGTATTCATCATGACTTATGCCACTAGGTCTTGCAAATGGGATAAAAATAATCTCATTAGTGTTTTCAAAATGAATTGTAAGTTCTGAAAGCAAATACTCTAAATAGCTTCCATTATGTAGCGTAGATGTACTAGCAATTATTAAGTTTTTCATCAATTTAATTTTTTTCAAAAATACGTGTTTAACATAAGTTTATCAAGTCCTTAGCATTTAATTGGGATAACACTATGGTACTTTTACTTTATAAATGTTACTACATGAAGTTAAAGTTACTCGTTTTTCTTTTTCCACTTTGTCAATTTGTTTTTTCTCAAGATATTTTTTTGATGAAAGGGAAAGTTGTATCCGATTCACGTAATTTAGAAGGAATTCACGTGGTTAATTATTCTAAACATGAAGGCGTTACAACTGAAAGAGGAGGCTATTTTTCTGTAAATGTTAGTGTTAATGATACTTTGCTTTTCAGTGCAATTCATTTAAAGGGTTACATGCATGTTGTAACTGAAGAAGATAAAACTAGAGAAATTTTCTTTGTTCCTATGGAGTCAAATACCAATTTGCTAGATGAAGTTACGGTTACAAAATATAAAAATGTTACTACAGAAAATTTAGGAATTATTCCAAGAGGAATGAAAAGTTACACACCAGCAGAAAGAAGATTAAAACAAGCTGTAGGAGAAAATAGATATGGTTTAAGTTCGTCTGTATCATTTGATGGAATTTTAAACGCAATATCGGGTAGAACGGCGATGCTTAAGAAAGAAGTTGAAGTAGAGAAAAAAGAGCGTTTAATAGATGATATAAAATTTCAGTACGATAAAGAATATATGATGAATAAACTGCATCTTGAAGAAGATTATGTAGACGGATTTGTGTATTTTCTTTTAGACGAACAAGAGTTTTTGATTCCCTTTAAAGAAAAAAATAAAACCATGTGCGAATTTGTGTTGAGTAAATTGGCAACAAAGTTTTTAGAACTACAAAAAGCGAATACCAATGAAAAATAATTACATCATTTTATTTTTATTTTTTCTTCAGCTCAGCTTTTCTCAAGAAAAAGAAAGAGAAATATTAGTAGGAAAAGTAGTTTCTGATTCTCTAGAGGTTGAAAATGTTACAATATTAAATTTAAGTTCAAATATTGGTTCTGTTTCAGATTTTGATGGTAAATTTTCAATTAAAGCTCGAGCAAGTGATACATTAGTGTTTCAAGGTTTGTCATTTGTTTCCAAAAAATATATTTTAACTGAAAGCGATTTTTTAATTAATGAATTCAAGGTTAAATTAGAAGTAAGACTAAACGAACTCAACGAAGTTGTTGTTACTCCAAATAGTTTAACGGGAAATTTAGCTGAAGATTCAAAAAAAATAAAAGTATATACTATAGATCTTGGTGGTATAGATTTTAGTAAGCTCAGTTTTCCAGATGATCAATATTCTAAAGTTGCAAATCCATTAGAGAAAAGTGGTTTTAGTCCACTAACAGGCATTAATTTTAATAAGATTTTAGATTTGTTTGATACTGCTGAAAAGAGGGAAAAAAGAAAAAAAATTCGAGCTGAAAATATTGCAAACGAAAAATGGTTAAGAGAGGTACAGTCAGAATCTTTTTACGATCATTTAATGAAGCGTTATTCGCATAATTTTATTGTTGAAAATCTTAAAATTAAAAAAGAAGATATTGTTTCTTTTGTTGCATTTGCTGATCCAGGTTCACATCAACTTGCTGAATTTTTAAAATCTGAAAATGAATTAAAGTTTGTGGAATATCTTGTAGCAAAATCTTCTGAATTTAATCGTAACAAATTAGAAGAAAATAATACTAATTTAAAATATGAAGACTAAAAAGCTATTTTTTGTATTGTTGTTTGTAGTTGCATTTTCATCTTTTGTGGGAGTTCACAAGTTTTATGTGTCGGTAACTCAAATTGATTTTAATCAAAAAAAGTCTCGAATTGAATTTACAACTCGAATTTTTATTGACGATTTAGAAAAAGCCTTAGATAAAAAATACAACACAAAATTAAATCTTGCTACAAAGCAAGAATCGGAAAAATCAAAAGAATACATCGAAAAGTATCTTTTTGAAAAAATGTCGATTTCGATAAATAATAAAACAAGAAAACTAGTCTTTTTAGGTTCAGAATATGATAATGATGTGTTAATTTGTTATTTAAAGGTTGATTGTTCTGAGAAAATAGCTACTTTAGGCGTTTATAATTCTATTTTAACAGAATTATTTACAGAACAGCAAAATATTGTTCACACAAATATTAATTCAGTTAAAAAAAGTTATTTACTTACCCAAACTGATAAAGAAACTAGAATAGAATACTAATAGAAAACTAATGAGAAAGAATCTTTTATTTTCTGCAATGACAATTGTTTTTTCGACAGTTTTATTTGCACAAGAAAACAAGACAGAAGAACCAAGAAAACCTGGTCATTACAATGAAAATAAATTTCGTCAGTTAAATGAAGAAATTATGGCTTCGCCAAATATGTATCGTTCAGCAAGTGGTGCTCCAGGGCCTGAGTATTATCAGCAAAAAGCAGATTACAAAATGAACCTTGAGCTGGATGATAAAAATGCTAAGCTTTATGGTTCAGAAACTATTACTTATCACAACAATGCTCCAGATAAGTTAGAATATTTGTGGTTGCAACTAGACCAAAATATGCGTGCACCTCAGTCTTTAACTCCGTTACAAGAAAGTCAAAGAATTTCACCTGCCTATACACCAGATAGATTTGCAAAACAGTACATGGAAGAACCTTTTCAAGGAGGTTTCCATATCGATTATGTAAAAGATGCAAAAGGAAATGCAATGAGTTATACCATCAATCAAACGATGATGCGTATTAACCTTGCTCAACCTTTAAAACCCGGAGAGAAAATTACATTTTCTATTAAATGGTGGTACAATATTAATAACTACAGAGTAGATGGTGGACGTTCTGGTTATGAAGAATTTGAAGACGGAAATCGTTTATATGTTATTGCGCAGTTTTATCCAAGAATGGCTGTTTACAGCGATTTTGAAGGATGGCAAAACATGCAATTCTGGGGTAGAGGCGAGTTTGCTTTAGCTTTTGGTGATTTTGATGTAAACATTACAGTTCCTGCAGATCATATAATGGAAGCAACTGGAGTACTTCAAAACAGAAAAGAAGTTTTTACGGCAGAGCAAGTAAAAAGATGGGAATTAGCAGAAAAAACTTTCGATAAACCAGTTATTATTGTTACGCAGCAAGAAGCTGAAAATGCTGAAAAAGGGTTTTCAGATAAAAAGAAAACTTGGAAGTTTAAAGCGCAAAATGTACGTGATTTTGGTATTTCTACTTCAAGAAAATTTATGTTAGATGCAATGGCGGTTAAATTAGAAACTAAAACACCAATGGCAGTTTCTATTTATCCTAAAGAATCAAATCCTTTATGGGGAGAATATTCTACGAAAGCTGTGGCACATACTTTAAAAACCTATTCTCATTTTACGTTCGATTATCCTTATCCTAAAGCGGTATCAGTTTCAGCAGAAGATCAAGGTATGGAATATCCTATGATTTGTTGGAATTTTGGTCGCCCTGATAAAGATGGAAAATATACAGATAGAATCAAATACGGAATGTTAGGAGTTATTATTCACGAAGTGGGTCATAATTTCTTTCCTATGATTGTAAATTCCGATGAAAGACAATGGACTTGGATGGATGAAGGTTTAAATACATTTTTAGAATTCCAAGCGGAAAAAACTTTCGATCCAAACTTTCCTTTAGATAGAGGTCCTGCAGATAAAATTGTTCCTTATATGAAAGGAGATCAAAGTTTTATTGCGCCTATAATGAGTAACTCTGAAAATATTTTCCAATTTGGTAACAACGCTTATGGTAAGCCTGCAACTGGTTTAAATATTTTACGTGAAACTATAATGGGTCCAGAATTGTTTGATTTTGCTTTCAAAACTTATGCAAACCGTTGGAAATTTAAGCATCCAACACCTGAAGATTTCTTCAGAACTATGGAAGACGCTTCTGCGGTAGATTTAGATTGGTTTTGGAGAGGTTGGTTCTATTCAACTGATTATGTAGATTTAGGTGTAAAAGAGGTAAAACAATATTATGTTACGCTTGAACCAACAGAAGAAATGAAGAATTTTGCTCAACGTAGAGGAAGGTTTTTAAGAGATATGGGACCGTTTTTATATTTAGTAGACGAATCTAACAAAGAGTTTAATCCAGAAACTAAAAAAGCTTTCGAAGTTTCTGATGTTCAAATGTTAAACGATTATTTAGATAAAAATTTTACTAAAGAAGAAAGAAATGCTTTAAAAAGTCCGAAATATTTCTACGAAGTAGAATTTGAAAAATTAGGTGGAATGCCAATGCCAATTATCGCTGAAGTTCAGTTTGAAGATGGATCAAAAGAATTACATAAATTCCCAGCTCAAATTTGGAGAAGAAATAACGATACGGCGAAAAGAGTTTTTGCTACTGATAAAAAAATCACAAAAATTCAATTGGATCCAAAATTAGAAACAGCAGATATTGATGTAGCTAATAATATGTGGCCAAAAGAAGAATTACCATCTAAGTTTGATGAACTTGATAAAAAATAAAAGTTAAGGCACTTGTTAAAGTGCCTTTTTTTATTCATTTGTATTATATCTTTGTACCTTTGTTTTAAAATTACAAGTAATGTTTGGTGTAGGTTTTTCTGAATTAATTTTCATAGTTTTTATAGTCTTAATGCTTTTTGGGTCGAAAGAAATTCCTCAAATAGCTCGATTTATGGGTAAAACAATGGCGCAAATTAAAAATGCGACAAACGAAATTAAATCTGAAATTACTAAAAGTGCTCAAGATAATGGTTTCGATATGAAAACATTAACGGGTGGTGTTTCAGAAGAAATTGCTAAAGCAAAGACGGAAATTAATAACGCTATTAATCCACTTAATCAAATAAATCCTTTAGACGATATCACTTCTTCAATAGAAAAACCTATTCAAGATGCAAAAGAAGATATTGAAAATTTAACAGGACCCATTAAAAGACAAAACTAATTTTGGAGCAATTACTTTCACTAGATAAAAAAATATTTGTTTTCTTAAACGGACTAGGTTCTGCACAATATGATGCTTTATGGCTTTTTATTACCAAGCAACTACATTGGACACCTTTTTTTATTTTAGTATTATACTTTGTGCAAAAACAAATTGGCTGGAAAAAATTAGGAATTGTAGTTTTATTTATTGCTGCTTTAATAGCTTTTACAGATCAAATAACAAATGTTTTTAAATTTACTTTTGAACGTCTAAGACCATGTAAAGATTTAGAGATAAGCTCAATTATAAGAACTGTTAAATGCAGTAATACCTATAGTTTCTTTTCAGGTCACGCTTCTAATTCTATGGCAACTATGACATTTATTTTTCTACTTATGAAACAAAATGGAAAAAACTTGTATTGGTTGTACATTTTTCCATTAGTTTTTGCTTACAGTAGAATTTATCTTGGGTTGCATTTTCCAAGTGATATCTTAACAGGTTACTTTTTCGGAATTTTATCAGGAACTTTGTTTTTTAAAATTTACCAAATTTTATCAAAGAAATATAATTGGTAATTTACAAAACCCTACTTACCGTTAAACCGTCTCTAATTGGTAATAAAACAGTTTCAACCCTAGGGTCGTCTTTTAGTAATTGATTATATTCTAATAAAATTTTAGTTGATTTATCATTGGCTTTTACTTCGTCTAAAATTTTTCCACTCCACAAAACATTATCGCTTAATATAATGCCGCCTTTATTCATCATGGGCACAATCATATTAAAATAATTGATGTAGTTTTCCTTATCTGCATCAATAAATACTAAGTCAAATTTCTTATTTAATGTAGGGATAATTTCTAATGCATTTCCTAAATGTTGGAATATTTGATCTGTATAATCAGAAGCATCAAAGTATTTTTTTTGAAAATCATATAATTCTTCATTATTATCTACTGTGTCTAGAGTGCCAACTTTAGGTAACCCTTCTGCTAAACAAAGTGTTGCATAACCAGTGTATGTCCCAATTTCTAAAATATGTTTCGGATTTATAATTTTAGAAAGCATACTTAAAACTCTACCTTGAAAATGGCCACTCAACATGCGTGGTTGTAAAATTTTCTGATGTGTTTCTTTGTTAAGTTGAGCTAGTAATTCTGGTTCGTTTTCAGAATGTGCAGCAACATAGTTTTCTAATTCTTCCGATATAAAATGCATGTTTATATTTTTTACAAAAGTACAAATTCTCTTTTTTTACCTTCGCTTTATTTGGTATTTTTACATAAATTGAAAATTTATAAAAATGAGAAAAGCCTTTCTAGTTTTTGCTATCACATCATTATCAATCATTGGAATTTTAGGATATGTAAATAGTAAATTTTTGTTATTACTTCTAATTTTTGTTCCCTTAATTTTAATGGGTTTCTTTGATATGTATCAGTCCAAGCATACCATTCGTAATAATTTTCCTTTATTAGGAAGGATGCGATATTTACTGGAAGAGTTAGGACCAGAACTTCGACAATATTTTATAGAAACAGATACTGATGGTAAACCTTTTAATCGTTTGCAAAGAGGAATGATTTACCAGCGAAGTAAAAATGTTTCTTCAAATAAACCATTTGGAACACAATTAGATGTTTATGATACAGGTTATGAATGGATCAATCACAGTATGAATGCTATTCCATTTGATAAATTAGCAGAAAACCCCAGAATAAAGATTGGATCTTCTCAGTGTGCAAAACCTTATTACGCAAGTATGTTTAATATCAGTGCTATGAGTTACGGTTCACTTAGTAAAAATGCAGTTCAAGCATTAAATGCAGGAGCCAAAATGGGTGATTTTTTTCACAACACAGGGGAGGGTGGTTTGTCGCGTTATCATTTTGAAGTAGTAGATGTAGTTTGTTATA
>JAIXHM010000087.1 GCA_030145825.1 Flavobacterium sp. | reverse complement strand
AGTAAATACAATTACCGAAAAATAAATTACTAAAAGTAATTCGCTACGTAACGAAAAAATGCCTTTCTTTTGATATTCAGCTAGTTCTTCTAAATTATTATCATCCAAAAACTCCTTTTGATATAATTTTTGAAGCAAAATCTCTGAAAAATTCGATTTTTCCATGAATTAAAATTTAACTAAAGGTAAGTAAATTATAATTTAACAATATAAAAAAAACCGCCTTGAAGGCGGTTTTTAATATTTCTAATTTATTTTTTACAGATCAAATCCTAGATTCACGCCTAGTTTGTTGGCGATTATCTTTGTAATTCGTTGTTTTAATTCTGGAATTTTAACGCTTTCCATAACCTCATCAGTAAAAGCATACATTAATAATGCTCTGGCTTCTTTTTTAGGAATGCCACGTTGTTGCATATAAAACATCGCACTTTCATCTAACTGACCAATCGTACAACCATGCGAACATTTTACATCATCTGCAAAGATTTCTAATTGTGGTTTTGCGTTGATTGTCGCTTTTTCACTCACTAAAATGTTATTATTTTGTTGGAAAGCATCGGTTTTTTGTGCTTCTTTTTCCACATAGATTTTCCCATTGAAAACACCAGTTGCACTATCACCATAAATACCTTTGTAATTTTGGTGACTTTCGCAATTTGGCTGCGCGTGATGCACTAATGTATAATGATCTACGTGTTGTTTATCGCCAATGATTGTAATTCCTTTTAAAGTAGAATCAATTCGTTCACCTTGGTGATAGAAATTTAGATTGTTACGAGTAATGTTCCCACCAAAAGAAAAAGTATGCACCGCTACTCTACTTTCTTGTTTTTGAGCTATATAAGTATTATCAATTAAATTCGCCGATTGTACATCGTTTTGAATTTTATAGTAATCGCAAATCGCTCTTTTTTGTGCAAAAACTTCAGTAACACTATTCGTTAAAACAGGGTTATCATTTAAACTTTGGTGACGCTCAATAATTTGAACGTGTGCATTTTCTCCTACAATAATTAAATTACGTGGTTGTAACATAATTGCCGCTTCATTTCCAGTTGAAAAATGAATAATTTCAATGGGTTTATCTACAATTTTACCTTTAGGAATATTTACAAATGCACCTTCTTTTGCAAAAGCTGTATTTAACGTAGTTAAGGATTCGTCTTTGCTTGCTGCTTGGTTAAAATAAGTGTCTAAAACCAATTTATACTTTGGCTTATTTAAAACCGAAGACATTAGACAAACATCGATACCGTCATGAGTAGTTTGCGATAAAAACGAACTAAACTTTCCATCGATAAACACTAATTTATAAGTGTCTACATCGTGTAAAAAGTATTTTTTTACTTCTTTAAACTCAATTGCCGGTTCAGATTTTGGGAAAACCGAAAAATCATTTTTTAAAACCGCATTTAAAGACGTGTATTTCCAAGCTTCCTCTTTTTTTGAAGGGAAACCTTTTGATTCAAAGTTTTTTATGGCTTGATTTCGAACTTCATGTAAACTAGAGTTTTCATCGAATTTCTCTTCGAATGCCATGTAAGACGAAAGTAATTTATCTTTTAAATCCATTTTTTTAGTGTTCAGCGCAGTGTTCAGTCGCAGTATCTATAAACTGTGACTGAGACTGTAAACTATTGTAATTCTGCTTTTATCCAATCGTAACCTTTTTCTTCTAACTCAAGCGCTAATTCCTTAGTTCCTGATTTTACAATTTTTCCATCCATTAAAACGTGAACAAAATCTGGAACGATATAGTCTAATAAACGTTGGTAGTGTGTAATTACAACCACAGCATTATCAGCCGATTTTAGTTTATTAACTCCGTTTGCAACAATACGTAAAGCATCGATATCCAAACCAGAATCAGTTTCGTCAAGAATGGCAACTTTTGGCTCTAACATAGCCATTTGGAAAACCTCGTTACGTTTCTTTTCACCTCCTGAAAATCCTTCGTTTAACGAACGAGATAAGAATTTCTTATCCATTTCTAATAATTCCGATTTTTCACGAATTTTCTTCAACATTTCGTTAGCTGGCATTTCTTCTTGTCCTTTAGCTTTACGGCTTTCGTTGATCGCTGTTTTAATGAAATTTGTTACAGAAACTCCTGGAATTTCAACTGGATATTGGAATGATAAAAATACACCTGCATGCGCTCTTTCTTCTGGAGCCAATTCTGCAATATCTTCTCCATCTAGGATAATTTCACCTTCCGTTACTTCGTAATTTTCATTTCCAGCAATAATAGAAGAAAGCGTCGACTTTCCAGCGCCATTTGGCCCCATAATTGCATGAACTTCACCAGCTTTAACTTCTAAATTAATTCCTTTTAAAATTTCTTTATCTTCAACCGAAGCATGTAAATTTTTTATTGTTAGCATTGTTTTCAATGTTTATTCTTTTTTTTGTCATTCCGAACTTGTTTCGGAATCTATTATCTTAGTTTATGTGATTTCTCGCTTTTGCTCGAAATGACAATTGGTAAATTTTCAAATTAACCTACTGAACCTTCTAATGAAATCTCTAATAATTTTTGAGCTTCCACAGCAAATTCCATTGGTAACTTATTCAATACTTCTTTACTGAATCCATTTACGATTAACGCAATTGCTTTTTCTGTTGGAATACCTCTTTGATTACAATAAAACACTTGGTCTTCACCAATTTTTGAAGTGGTTGCTTCGTGTTCAATTTTTGCGGATGCATTTTTACTTTCTATATAAGGGAAAGTATGAGCGCCACATTCATTACCCATTAATAGCGAATCACATTGCGAAAAGTTACGTGCGTTTTCAGCTCTTGATGAAATTTGAACCAATCCTCTATAACTGTTTTGTGATTTTCCAGCAGAAATACCTTTAGAAATGATTGTCGATTTAGTGTTTTTACCCAAATGAATCATTTTCGTTCCAGTATCGGCTTGTTGGAAATTATTGGTAACCGCAATAGAATAAAATTCGCCTATTGAATTATCACCTTTTAATACACAAGAAGGATATTTCCAAGTAACAGCAGAACCTGTTTCTACTTGTGTCCAAGAAATTTTTGCGTTTTTCTCACATAAACCTCTTTTGGTTACAAAGTTATAAACTCCACCTTTTCCTTCTTTATTTCCTGGATACCAGTTTTGAACTGTTGAATATTTAATTTCTGCATTATCTAATGCAATTAGCTCTACAACAGCAGCGTGCAACTGATTTTCATCACGACTTGGAGCTGTACAACCTTCTAAATACGAAACGTAACTTCCCTCATCAGCAATTACTAAAGTTCTTTCAAACTGACCTGTTCCACCTTGATTGATTCGGAAATACGTTGATAATTCCATTGGGCAACGAACACCTTTTGGAATATAACAGAAACTTCCATCAGAAAAAACTGCCGAATTTAAAGCAGCATAAAAGTTATCTGTTTTTGGAACAACAGAACCAATATACTTTTGAACTAGTTCAGGGTGATTTTGAATGGCTTCAGAAATCGAACAGAAAATAATTCCTTTTTCTGCCAAAGTCTTTTTAAAAGTTGTTGCCACCGAAACCGAATCCATAACAATATCAACTGCAACACCAGCCAATTGTTTTTGTTCGTCTAATGAAATTCCTAACTTATTGAAAGTTTCTAATAATTCAGGATCAACCTCATCTAAACTTTCATATTTATCTTTTTTCTTTGGTGCCGAATAATATGAAACTGCTTGAAAATCTGGCTTTTCGTAATGCACATTTGCCCATTCTGGTTCCGTCATTTCATTCCAAATACGAAAAGCATCTAAACGCCACTCGGTCATCCATTCTGGTTCGTTTTTCTTTTTTGAAATGGCACGAACAATTTCTTCATTTAAACCCGCCGGAAATGTTTCCGATTCTATATCAGTATAAAATCCGTATTCATATTCTTTAGAAGCTAGTTCTTCTTTTAAATGTTCTTCTGTATATTTTGACATATTTGTTCTAATGTTGAAAGTTAAATGTTATAAAGTGGTGTTTAGATACTTTATTAATCCACTTATCAATTTTGAAATATAATTTACTTTAATTTTTAGTTCTTCAAAATTCTCTTTTGAAATATAATTCAAATCAAACGCTAAATAAAGTTGCGAACGAAACTCACCAGCTGAAGCCTTTGCTATATACAAAAATCGAATAAACTCTTTTGTCGTTTCTCTTTCAAATCCTTCAGCAATATTAGATGATATTGAAATACTTGACCTTCTTATTTGTTCTCTTAATCCAAAATCTTTCGAAAAGTTTTCATTCCTATTTGTTAAAAGATAAATATCTGCGTTTAATTCTCTTGCTTTTTGCCAAGCAATAATTTCTTCAAAAGAATTAATTTTAGCCATTACATTTAACTTTTAAACTTTAAACATTACAACTTAAAGCGAAAACGATTCCCCACAACCGCAAGTTCTGTTAGCATTAGGATTGTTAAAAACAAATCCTTTACCATTTAAACCTCCAGAATATTCTAAAGTTGTTCCTATTAAGTATAAAAAGCTTTTCTTATCAACTAAAATTTTAACACCATTGTCTTCAAACAATTTATCTTCATCATTTTGAACATTGTCAAACTTTAACTCATAAGACAAACCACTGCAACCACCACTTTTAACGCCTACGCGAATAAAATCATGTGTTGCATCAAACCCATCATCCGTCATAAGCTCAATAGCTTTCTTTTTTGCAGAATCTGATACTTTAATCATAACCTCTTTATTATTTGTTTTTAAATAGGTGTTATGTAATTCGCAATAATAAATTTAATACTTCTTATTGCTCATTTCACAGCTAATTTTGATTTTGTCTAAATTAACGGCAAAGATAGTTCATAAAATACAAATTACAATAAATCGTAACATTTTTATAACTTATTGTAGGATAAAAAGAACTTATAGTTTATCCTAAACAAAATTTGTAACTTGCAGAAAATTTAATTCAAATGAAAATTTACCCTATAGAAGCCGGAAATTTTAAGCTTGATGGTGGTGCCATGTTTGGCGTTGTACCAAAGACTATTTGGAACAAAACTAATCCCGCAGATTCAAATAACCTTATTGATATTGCTGCACGTTGTATGCTTGTTGAAGATGGCAATCGATTAATTTTAATTGATACTGGAATGGGTACTAAACAATCTGAAAAATTTTTTGGATACTATTCACTTTGGGGTGATTATTCTCTAGAAAATTCATTAAAAGATAAAGGTTTTCATCCAGATGATATTACTGATGTTTTTATGACACACTTACATTTTGATCATTGCGGCGGAAGTGTAAATTGGAACAAAGACAGAACAAGATTTGAAGTTGCTTTCAAAAATGCCAGATATTGGACAAATGAAAATCATTGGGAATGGGCCACAAAACCTAATGCTCGTGAAAAAGCTTCATTCTTACATGAAAATATAATTCCGATGCAAGAAAGTGGACATTTACATTTTATATCAAGACCAGAAAATGGGTTTGCTGAAACTTCTGAATTAGATTTTGGCATTTTCTTTGCAGATGGTCATACCGAAAAACAAATGTTGCCACATGTAAACTATAATGGAAAAACGATAGTTTTTTGTGCCGATATGTTACCAACAGCTGGTCATATTCCAATTCCGTATGTGACAGGCTATGACACTAGACCCTTACTATCTATGTCTGAAAAAGAAGTTTTTTTAAAAATGGCCGCAGATAATAATTACTATTTATGGTTAGAACACGATGCACACAACCAAATTATTACTGTAGAAAACACAGAAAAAGGCGTTAGACTTAAAGAAGTTTTTAGCTGTGATGAAATACTAAAATAGTGTTAAATAGCAGTTAAGTTGTAACAAAATAAAACCATATTTGTCAAATAAAATTAACAAAACATAAAACTTTATAAATGAGAACTTTAAAACCACTTTATGTTTCATCAATTATTGCCCTTGCATTGGCTAGTTGTGGAACACCTAAAATGATTTCAACTCCTATAGAAAATGTTGATCAACAACCTCTTAAAATTACTCCATTAGCAGAGAATGATTTAAAAAGATGGAGTCATTTAGATTTAGTTAAAGATACAGTTCCTGGAATGAGTGTTGACAAGGCTTATGCAGAGTTACTAAAAGGAAAAAAATCTTCAACAGTAATTGTAGGTATTGTTGACTCAGGTGTTGATATTCGTCATGAAGATTTACAAGGCCAGATTTGGACAAACTCTAAAGAAATTGCGAACAATGGAAAAGACGATGATAACAATGGTTATATAGATGATGTTCACGGTTGGAATTTCTTAGGAGATAGTAACAATGAGCAATTAGAAAAAACGCGTATCGTTGCAAAAGGTCCTGGAACACCAGATTACGACAAAGCAAAAGCAGAATTAGATGCTGACATTGCAGATGTAATGCAAACAAAACAACAAATCGATATGATTGTTGGTGCAGATAAAGCTATTAAAGATTATCTAAAGAAAGATAATTTTACATTAGAAGATGTAAAAGCGATGCAAACTGAAGATCCTACATTATCTCAGTACAAAGCTATGTTTACTCAAATTTTATCAAACACTTCAAAAGAAGATTTTGATAAGAGAATTAAAGGTGGTGTAGATTATGTTTACGATCAATTAAACTACAATTTAAATGTTGATTTTAACGGTAGAAAAGTAGTTGGTGATAATCCTGATGACATTAACGATACTAAATATGGTAACAATAATGTAATTGGACCTAATCCAGAAGATGCAAAACATGGAACTCACGTAGCCGGTATTGTAGCTCAAATAAGAGGAAATGGAAAAGGTGGAGATGGTGTTGCTAAAGATGTTAAAATTATGGCTGTTAGAGCAGTGCCTAACGGAGATGAGTACGATAAAGATATTGCTTTAGGTATTCGTTATGCTGTAGATAATGGTGCAAAAGTTATCAATGGATCTTTTGGTAAATATTATTCTCCTCACAAAGAATGGGTTCAAGATGCTTTAAAATATGCAGCATCTAAAGATGTTCTAGTAATTTTTGCAGCTGGTAATGATTCTAAAGATTTAGATGTTGAAAACAAATACCCTTCAGATTCATATGATGGCGCTCCAGAAATTTCTAACAATGTATTAATTGTTGGTGCTTTAAATGTTGAATATGGTGCTAAAATGGTTGCTCCATTTTCAAACTATGGTAAGAAAAACGTAGATGTTTTTGCTCCAGGTATGAAAATTTATGCTACTACACCTAATCAATCTTACGAATATTTACAAGGAACATCAATGGCTTCTCCAAACGTTGCTGGTGTTGCGGCATTAATTCGTTCTTATTATCCTAATTTAACTGCTGCTCAAGTAAAACAAATCATTATGGAAAGTGGTATAACACTTAAAAATGATGTTAAGTTAGGTGAAGATCAACATAAAGCTAATTTCTCAGAAGCTTCTAAAACAGGTAAAATTGTTAATGCCTACAATGCAATTATTATGGCTGAGCAAATGTCTAAATAATTTATATTTAGAAAACCTTCTCAAATTGTCATTCTGAACCAAGTTCAGAATCTAATTGAACTAAATGTTTGATGAGATTCCTCGAATTCACTCGAAATGACAACTAAATTGAGAAGGTTTTTTTATTTAAGATGAAACAACAATAAAAAATGAAGAAATTAATCGTATTTTCACTTCTTTCAGCTTTTGGATTCAGCCAAAATAATCCAAATGCTGGTTATTGGCAACAACATGTTGACTACAAAATGGATGTTGATATGAATGTTAAAAATTACCAATATAAAGGACATCAAGAATTGGTTTACACTAACAATTCTCCCGATACCCTAAAAAAAGTTTTTTATCATTTATACCCCAATGCTTTCCAACCTGGAAGTGCAATGGATATTCGCTTACAAACCATCTCCGATCCAGATAAAAGAATGGTACGTTCTTTTAAAAAAGGAACTGAAGAGGTTACTGAAAGTAGAATCAGCAACTTGAAACCAGATGAAATTGGTTACTTAAAAATTTCAAACTTTACTCAAAATGGTAAAACTGCTTCTACTAAAGTTGTTGGAACTGTTTTGGAAGTTGAGTTAAACGAACCTATTTTACCTCATCAAAAAACTACTTTTGTTTTAGATTTCGACGGACAAGTGCCTTTACAAGTCCGCCGTTCAGGAAGAAATTCTGAAGAAGGTGTGGCTTTATCTATGACGCAATGGTATCCTAAAATGGCTGAATATGACTTTGAAGGTTGGCATGCCGATCCTTACATTGGAAGAGAATTTCATGGTGTTTGGGGAAATTTTGATGTAAATATTACAATTGATAAAGACTATACCATTGGCGGTACTGGATACCTACAAAATAAAAATGAAATTGGTCATGGATACCAAGACAATGGTGTTGAGGTAAAACATTCTAAAAAAACGAAAACACTGACTTGGCATTTTGTTGCGCCAAATGTTCACGATTTTGCTTGGGGAGCAGATAATGAATACATACACGATATGGTTCTTGGACCCAATAATGTTGAATTACATTTCTTTTATAAAAACAAAAAAGAAAATTTAGAAAATTGGAAAAAATTACAGCCAAAAACTGTAGAATTGTTAGAGTTTTTCAACAAAGCGGTTGGTCAATATCCTTATAAACAATACTCTGTTGTTCAAGGTGGCGATGGAGGAATGGAATATGCTATGTGTACACTTATAACTGGAAATAGAAGCTATGGAAGTTTAGTCGGTGTTACAGCACACGAATTTGCACACTCTTGGTTCCAACACATCTTAGCTTCTAATGAAAGTAAACATGAATGGATGGATGAAGGCTTTACTTCGTTTATTTCAGATTTAGCCATGGAGCAAGTGTTACCTTCAAAAACTAAAGATGGTGAAGAAGTGAATCCGTTTGAGGGCGCTTACCAAGGTTACCGTTATTTAATTAAAAGTGGAAAAGAACAACCGCTTTCTACACATGCTGATCGTTATGATTATAATATGTCTTATGGAATTGGCGCTTACAGTAAAGGTGAAATCTTTTTATCGCAACTAGGATATGTAATTGGTGTAGAAAATTTAATGAAAACTTTAAAACGTTACTACTACGATTATAAATTTACGCATCCTACACCAAATGATATTAAAAGAACAGCAGAGAAGGTATCGGGAGCAAATTTAGATTGGTATTTAGTAGATTGGACACAAACTACCAATACAATTGATTATGGTGTAAAAAATGTTTCTGAAGAAAATAATGCAACAAAAGTAACTTTGGAAAGAATTGGTAGAATGCCAATGCCAATAGACTTACTTGTGGTATATGAAGATGGCACGCAAGAATCGTTTTACATTCCGAATACTTTAATGCGCTGGGAAAAACCAAATCCTTACCCTATTGAAAGAACTGTTTTAAAAGGATGGGATTGGGCATATCCTACATTTACCTTCGATATTGCTAAAAAAGGCGTTAAAGCAATTGTAATTGACCCTAGCGGCTTAATGGCCGATGTTGATTTAAACAACAATACTTGGGAAAAGAAATAATTTTTAAATAAACTCATATTTAAAAGCTGCCTATTTAAGGCAGCTTTTTTTATAACTTTGCAACATGAATTTCAAGTATCCAAAAAACGAAAAATTAAAAAGTCAAACTGCAATAAACTTACTTTTTTCTGAAGGTAAATCAGTTTCAAAATATCCATTGCGTTTAGTTTTTGTTGAAATTCCTAATGCTGAAGAGAAACTACAAATTGGCGTCTCTGTTTCAAAGAAACACTTTAGAAAAGCAGTAGATCGCAATTATTTTAAACGTTTACTTCGCGAATGCTATCGTTTAAATAAACATTTGATACAAGAAAACATCGAAAAACCTTATGCTATGATGTTTTTATATCAAACTAAAGATCGTCTTAGTTACCAAGAAATTGAAGAAAAAACAATTCAATTATTTACAAAATTTATAGCCGAAATTCAAAAATAATTTTTGGTGTCATTTTTGTGTAAGTTAGTTTTCACAAAACATTTTTAAAATTTAAGTCAATTATACTTAAATTAGCATTCTATATATCGTATTCTTGAGGAGTTAAGAAAATTTACATCAAATGAGACTATTTAAAAAACACTATATCATTACAATTTTCGCAGTTGCATGTTTATTTATTGTTGCTAGCTTTCAAAACGAGTTTTTTGAAATTGCCAAGCAAATA
>JAIXHM010000086.1 GCA_030145825.1 Flavobacterium sp. | reverse complement strand
TGATTTTTTGGAATGGTTTGGTGCTTATATTTCTTCTTTTCATTCGGCTTTTTTCTTTCAGCTTTTTCGGTATATTTGTAAACATCAGTAATAAAAATCCGCCACTTCATAAAGCCGGCGGGACGTTAGCACCTATTAAAAAAGACGACAGTGAATTTTAATGACATTGACGACATAAAGAAAAATGGTTTCACAGGTTTTAAAACAATCCGTGACCTATGGACAGACAAATCGAGTATTCCAAAAATTATGGGAGTTTATCTCGTAATCGACCCGACATTTAAGAAAACCGAATTTATTAATCCAGGAGTAGGTGGATTTTTTAAAGGGAAAGACCCAAATGTTTCAATTACTGAACTGCAAAACAATCACGTTGACAACTCACAAGTAGTTTACATTGGAAAAGCAGGAAGTCCAACAGGACAAGCCACATTAAACTCAAGACTTGGACAGTATTTGAGATTCGGAGAAACGAAAAACGTTGGACATTGGGGCGGCAGATTAATATGGCAACTTAAAAACCATAGCGACCTAATATTCTGTTGGAAGCCAACGCCAAAAGATGACCCAAGAGAAATTGAAAAGCAATTATTGAGCGTATACATAAAACAATTTGGTGTAAGACCATTTGCAAACTTGACCGGATGAGACCTGATGAATATGAACATATTGTAGCAGAACACTTTGAAACAAAAGGTTACAAAACGACCGTTTCACAATACTCAAATGATTACGGTGTTGACGTATTTGCAACTAAGGGCAAAGAAAAAATAGCAATTCAGGCAAAAATGTTTGGTGGCTCAACTCGACCAATAAACAGACAAATGGTTATGGAACTTCACGGAGCAAAAGACTATTTCGACTGTACAAAAGCAATCATAGCAACAAACGGAAGAATAATTGACAATGCACTTGAAGTCGCCAACAAGTTAAGAATTGAGATTTTACACATACAAGCAATTAGGACTTCCAACAAAACCAAAAGGACGACTAAATCAAACTCATTTGAAAACATTTGGGAGAAATATGTAATGCCATTGGAAGGCAGAACAATCAGAAGACCAGATGGAAAAACAAACAAAATTGTAAAAGTCGATTGGTCAGGAATTCAACGAATTACATCAAACGGAAAACCTCAAAAAATAAAGATTGAGATTTTTAAAAAGACAATTAACCACCTACTCAAAAACGGAGAGATTACTCGGTCATTCATAAATGAAGAATATAAAGACAGAGCTTCTTCAGGTATTGTTTTAATACTTGGAAACACAGAAATATTTGAACTTACAAACAGACCAACAGGACTGAAAATGAATGAATAACAGGTGCTAACAATGTATATAAAAAATAGGCGGAACAGTAGTAAAATCAAGGCTTTTAGCTCGTATCAAAGTTCGTACTTAAACGAAAGTTTGGTGCTTCGAAATCGCCTACTTTTCATATACTAACCGTTAACTACAACGTGATTTTACTTCGTAAAAAACCAATTGGAACGTTATCTTTCGCACGTTCATAAAAATAGTTTAGAAAGCTTTAGTTATGTTTTGTTTCCGAATTGGCTCAATTTGGCAGAATGTTTTCTGTTTGCCGATTTTCGCTAGTCAACTTTTGGATTTTGATTGGTTTAATTCAACCGAATACTTTGCGCTTGGAAAATTCAAGCTTTTTTCAGTTTTAAACTATTTTCATTCTCTACAGCAAACGCTGTTGTTAACAACAGTTTACACTCAGCGCTTAGTTCGCGCATTTTTGCCGAAAAAATTCTTCCCGAATTTTTTCTAATCGGATTTTTTGCTATCTTTGATTCATAAGGTTTGCGCCGAAGTGTAAGCCGTGACCGTTAACCACAACGTGATTTTACTTCGTAAAAAACCAATTGAAACGTAATCTTTCGCACGTTCATAAAAATAGTTTAGAAAGCTTTAGTTATTTTTTGCTTCCGAATTGGCTCAATTTGGCAGAATATTTTCTGTTTACCGATTTTCGCTAGTCAACTTTTGGAATTTGATTGGTTTAATTGAACCGAATATTTTGTGCTTGGAAAATTTAAGATTTTTTCGGTTTTAAACTATTTTCATTCTCTACAGCAAACGCTGTTGTTAACAACAGTTTACACTCAGCGCAAGGTTTTGTTCTTTTGCCGAAAAAATTCTTCCCGAATTTTTTCTTTAGGATTTTTTGTTATCTTTGGTTCATAAGGTTTGCGCCGAAGTGTAAGCCGTGACCGTTAGCAACTATATTGATAAACATAGTAATTAATTTCTACATAATGAAAAAGACATATCTATTTTTAATCTTTAACTTATTCACTTTGACAGTTTTTAGCCAAAATATTACTCTTGAAGAATTTCAAGAACAAATTGCTGAATCTGGTTTGCAATTTGAAATGCCTGTTGGTTATAAAATCAAAGAGATTATAGAAAATAGAGATTTACAATACTCTTTTGCTATAATAAATACCGAAGGAACTATGGAAGTTCGATATTCTATATTCCCAATGAAACAAATGTTAGCTGAATATGAAAAATCAAAAAATGACCCAAATGTAACTATGATAAATCCTAATAAATTGTATATTGGAATTATGCAATCAAATGGACTTAATATGACAAATGGAAAAATGGTTGACATTGGAGATTTCCCAACCTTTGCAGTTAAAAAAGAATTTAATGCTGATTATGGTGGAAATGCATTTTTTGAATTCAACTGTGAGTTTGGTAGAGGTTATAAATATGGACAATTTGTTTGTCTTCATAAAGAAAACTTAGCCGACGTAATAATAACATTTATGAGTAATGACAGATATACACATTCTGACTTAATGGAAATTCCTTTTCACGCATTAACTTTTAAATAAAATACAGTTGCTAACAGCGGTTAAAAAAAATGGCTTGGTCAAGAATTTCCCGAAAATTCTCCGAATTTTCAAAATTTTGTCTATTTTTGGTTTGGCTTGGTTTTGGCTCACGCCACTTTCTTTAGCCGCGGACCGTTAGCGGTCAGTGTAAAAAATTTCAAAATCCTAAAATTTGTTAAAACAAAATATATCGCTTGCAATTTAATCTTCAAAGATATACTTTTACACTTAAATATTTATCATTCACTTTAAATTAAATCACTATGAAGTACAATCAATTAGGAAATTCAGGAATTTTAGTTTCAGAACTTTGTATGGGAACGATGAGTTTTGGTAGCAGTGGCTACTGGAGTGTGGTAGGTTCTCTAGGCTATGAAGATAGCAAGCGATTAGTGGACATCGCCATAGACTCTGGCATTAATTACTTCGATTCTGCTGATGTTTATTCTCACGGCCAATCGGAAGATATTTTAGGAAAAGCAGTGAAAGACAAAAGAAAGGATGTCATCATTGCTACCAAAGTCCGCGGTAGAATGAGTAAAGAAATTAATGATGTGGGCCTTTCCAGAAAACACATTATCGAGAGTTGTCACAACAGTTTAAAACGATTGGGTACCGACTATATCGACCATTATGTACTTCATAGTTACGATCCAATTACTCCTTTTGAAGAAACCATTTCAACCCTTGATGACCTCGTTTCACAAGGAAAAATTAGATATTATGGGGTAAGTAACTTCCCGGCTTGGCAGCTAATGAAGTTTATCAACACCGCTGAAAAAAATCATTGGGAAAAACCCGTCTCATTGCAAGCCATTTATTCACTTATATCCAGAGATGTAGAATATGAATTGATACCGCTTTGCTTGGATCAAAAACTAGCCTTTACCCCTTGGTCGCCACTTGGAGGCGGATTTTTAACCGGTAAATACAGAAAAGACAAGCCAATGCCGGAAGGAGCAAGAAGAACCAATGAAGAGCAGAATTTTATTCAAATCGATCCGGAAAAAGGCTATGCTATTGTTGATGAGTTGGAAAAAATTGCCAACAAACACAAGGCTTCTATAGCACAAGCAGCCCTAAATTATCTTTTGAGAAAACCCGGAGTAACTTCCGTACTTATTGGAGCTACCAAGCCTCACCAGTTGGAAGACAACATCAAAACTACTACCTGGGAAATGGATGCAGAAGATGTTAAAATCCTGGATGAGCTAACAGCATTAAACCCTATTTATCCTTATTGGATGTTGCAGTTTACAGCTATGGATAGAGCCAATGGAGATTTCTTTTTATAAAATTTAAAAACCAAACAGAATGAATACGATAAATTTTAAAACATACATTTTATTGCTTTTTACACTCCTTTTTAGTGTAGAAACTCTGACTGCCCAAAACAGCAAAGAAAATGTAAAAAGCAAGGTTAAAACTGAAGAAATTACCTATAAAGATGGCGAGGTTACACTCAATGGCGTTGTTTATTATCCTGCAAAGCAAAAGGGAAAACAACCTGCCATTTTAGTAGTGCCCGAATGGTGGGGGCTGAACGACTATGTGAAAAATCGTGCTAAAATGTTGGCAGAGTTAGGCTATGTAGCTATGGCGGTGGATATGTACGGTAATGGATTGGTCGTAGAAAACCCTGCCGATGCCCAGGCCAATGCCGGAAGGTTTTATGGGGATCCTAACCTGATAAAAAGTCGGATGCAGGCGGCTTATGATGCTGTAGTTCAACTACAACAGGTGGACGCTTCAAAAGTAAGTGCCATAGGTTATTGCTTTGGTGGAACGGTTTCGCTTTTTGCTGCCAGCTTAGGGGTACCATTAGAAACTGTGGTTAGTTTTCACGGTGGACTAAGCGGCTTTCAAGCTAGTCCTGCAATGAAAAACACCAAAGTATTGGTTTGCCACGGTGAAAGTGATTCGTTTGTGCCGCAAGCTGATGTGGATAATTTTCATCAACAAATGAAAGACAACAACATTACCTACCAGTTTAAGTCTTATGCTGATGCCACACACGCTTTTACCAATAAAGCATCTACAGCTACCGGGGAAAAATTCAACCTTCCCATTTCCTACAATGAAGCTGCCGACAAAGCTTCTTGGAAGGATATGAAAGCCTTTTTCAAAACTTATTTTCCAACTAAAAAGTAATTAAAATGGAAGCGAGCTTATTTGAACTTGAGGCAAAAAAACTCAACGGAGAAACCATTTCTTTGAAAGAGTTTGAAGGTAAAACCATAGTGGTGGTAAATACTGCTAGCAAGTGCGGACTTACCCCACAATATGAGGGATTGGAAAATTTGTATAAAATATACAAAGACAAGGGGTTGGTTATTTTGGGATTTCCTTGCAACCAATTCGGAAAGCAGGAACAAGGCACAGCCAATGAGATTAGTGAATTTTGCGAAATTAATTACGGGGTAAGTTTTCCCATGTTCGACAAAGTAGAAGTCAATGGGGCCAATGCTCACCCCGTTTTTAAGTATTTAAAATCCAAACTTGGAGGCATTTTAGGTAGCAACATCAAATGGAGTTTTACCAAATTTGTCATTGACAAAAACGGAAAGCCGGTCAAACGATTTGCTCCTACCACCAAGCCGGAGAAAATGGAAAGTTACCTGCGAAAAATTCTTTAAAAATGAAAAATTCTGCTGAATTAGAAATTGAAAATCAGTATTGTTTTCCGATATACGCAGCATCTAGAGTGGTAACCAAACTTTATACGCCCCTGCTCAACGAGTTGGGGCTTACTTACCCTCAATATTTAACGATGTTGGTGCTCTGGCAATACCAAAACCTGACGGTAAATGATATTGGCAGTAAACTAATGCTGGAGTCCAATACTCTAACCCCTTTACTTAAAAGGTTGGAAAGTCAAGGTTTTATTTCAAGGAAACGCTCTAGTAGTGACGAACGTGTAGTGGAGATAAGCCTTACAGAAAAAGGAATAAATTTGAAAAAGAAGGCGAGTTACATACCTGAAAAATTATCTTGCTCCATTAGTCATTCAGGGATAAGTCAAGAAGAAATGGACCAGATGAAACATACCTTGCAAAAGCTAATTGCCTTAACTAAAGAGCATCATTGTAAATAATTTTAAAAAAAGTATAACCAAAAAATAATTGAATATGCAAAATTTTAAAAATCACGTCCGTTACAATCCACTTCATCATTTTATTCTATCTCCGCTCACACTTGTTGGGGTGATATTGAGTATTGTATTGCTATTCTCTGACCACAGTCTGACTGAAAAAATCTTTTTTCTGATTTTAGCTTTAAGTGTTTTTCTCGCTTCTTTAATAGCTAGATTGTATGCCACAAAAAATCAAGACAGAACCATAAGAGCAGAACTACGATTACGCTATTATATTTTGACAGGCAACAGATTAGAAGAATTAGAAGATAAATTAACTATGGCACAACTGGTTGCCACTAGATTTGCATCAGATGAAGAATTAGCAGCATTGATAGAGCGAGCAGCCAAAGAAAACCTTAGTCCAAAAGCCATAAAAGAAAGCATAAAAAATTGGACTGCAGATGAAAATAGAGTTTAAACATTTTAAAACAAAAAATTATGAGCAAAAAAAGAAAAATTACAGGTTGGGTAATGGCAGGATTGCTTACCGCTTTATTAGTAATGAGTGCCAGCCAAAAGCTAATAGGTAACCCCGAAATGGTTGAAAATTTCGGTAAATGGGGCTTGGGCTCAATGATAACCATCATAGCTTTGGGCGAATTGGTAAGTGTATTGTTGTTTTTGATACCTCGCACTGCTGTTTTAGGGGTATTGTTATTGAGTGCTTATTTTGGAGGTGCCATATTGGTACATATGGCCAATGACGAGCCTTACGTTTTTCAATCCATCGTTCTGTTGTTTATTTGGGTAACTGCTTGGTTAAGAACCCCTGAAATGTTTACAAGACTAATCAGTGGAAATCCTTCTTAATCAAATCCAGTATTAGAACAGTCAACTTAAAATGGATAGAAAACAATTTATATTAGCAACATTAGGACTAACAATTGTGAATACCTTAAGCAGCTTTAGAAAATATACGGATGAACTTCCTGTTCAAGGAAAAAAGATGCCTGTTTTATTTACTTCGCATGGCAATCCTATGGATATTCCGCTTTCAAGAGAAGAACGCACCTTTTGGAATACCTTATTTCAATTGGGAAAGGAATTGAAAAAAAATTATGAAGTAAAAGCTGCTTTGGTGGTTTCGGCTCACTGGTGTACCAGAGGAACTTTTGTTAACGTATCGCCTGAACAGCAACAGATTTTCGATTACTATGGGTTTCCTAAAGAATATTATGATGTATTTTACAAAGCTAAAGGCTCCCCTGAAATTGCAAAAGAAGTAAAACGCATTATCCCATCGGTTAGCGAAACTACCGACTGGGGTCTCGACCACGGAGCTTGGCCTATGCTTATGCACTTGTTTCCTGAAGCGGACGTGCCTGTATTTCAATTAAGCATCGACTATTATGCAAAACCTGAATATCATTACGAGTTAGGAAAACAATTAAAATCACTTCGTGAAAAAGGAGTACTCATCATTGGCAGCGGTGCATTAATTCACAATCTCCCACTTGCTATGAAAAAAATGCAAAGCAATGATAGTTCGCCCTATGGTTGGGAGATGGAATATGATAACTGGGTTAAGGAACAAATAGATAAAAGAAATATCTCTAACATTATTAATTATCAAAACAGTCATAAATTAGGCAAACTGGCAGCTCCTACGCCCGACCATTTTGTGCCTGTATTATATAGTTTAGGGTTGATGGATTCCAAAGATGAAATACATTACTTTTTTGAATCAGAGTCTTCCCTTCCCGCTTTTGGGGAAAGGAGTTTTATCATCAAACAATAATGACAGTATCCTGTTATTGGTACTTACTATTAATCGTTTTGATTTTCACTTCATTTAGCGTCAGTTTCAATCAAGGAAAAATACAATTAACAAAATATGAAAAATCAATCCCTAAAAATATGATAAACGAAAACACCTTTGAACTTCCCTTACGAAATGGGATTAAACCCAAAACTACACCAAGCAACCCACATATGCAGCTGAATCAACAGCCCGAAGACCGTAAACTCGTTGATTCACTAATGGATTGGGCATTCTCGCTTCCTGAAATCAACAAAGAGTTCAGCAAAATATCTGTTCCCGGAGCCCAAGCTATGTGTCTCTCTTCCGACAAAATGTGCAATGATTGTCACGCCTTTATGATTGGAAATGAGTTTGCTCACTTTCATCCAGTGCCCGATGGCAGTATGCACTTAGGTCTAACATTAAAAGATGCTGAATATGTCATAAGCCGAGGTTGGGGTGAGTTACACCCAGTTGCCAAAATGGGCTATCTTACTCATAATTTTATTATGGTGTATGCCCCTCGAAATGAAGAAGAAAAAGAAATCATTAAAAAAATTATCTTGCGGTCTTATTTATTTGCAACCGGCAAATTAAATGACAAATAAAGCCATAAAATATGCAAAAAGAATTTATTGAGTTATTAAAAAAAGGCATTGAAGAATTGATGCCTGCTAATCAACTATTAGGTATAAAAATTTTGGAAGTGAAGTCGGGTTATGCACATCTTCACGTTCCTTTTAAAAACGAATTCATTGGAGATTTCATTCAAGAGCGTTGGCACGGAGGGTTTTTAGCTGCTATTGCAGATACAGCAGGTGGCACTGCAGCTGCTACTACGCTGCAATCTCCCAAAGACAAACTCAATACCATTGATATGCGCATAGACTATCTACACGCTGCAACCTCCAGCGATATAGAAGCTAAAGCCCAAGTGATTAAAGATGGGAAAACCATCGTTAAAGTGGATATTCAACTTTTTCAAGACCACCAAGAAAATCCCGTAGTAGTTGCCCGTTGTGTTTTTAGCAAATTAATAAAAGAAAATAGTGATAAGCTTTCTGGAAAAGATTAGATGTGTTGGCTTTTTCAAGAATTTAAATGAATCAAATTTTTCTATCTAAAAAAGATGAACAAGTTTTTTCGAAAATTAAAAAAAGTGATGATTGTATTTATTGTAATAGTTTCCATTTTAATTCTTGCTCTTTGGCTTTTTATGCAACAAGATAAATTTGGGGCTTCTCCAACCAAAGATGACAGGCAAAAATATGAACAACTCTCTAATTATAAGGATGGTAAATTTCAAAATATCAGTCCAACACCGATGCTTACCCCTAATTATTCTTGGACACAAGTGATAAAAGAGCAACTATTTGAAAAACCTTCTAACCCTATTCCTGATAAAACATTACCTACCATTAAAACCGATTTGAAAAGTTTAGCAATTGAGGAAAATGTTCTTGTTTGGTTCGGTCATTCCAGTTATTTTATGCAACTCGACCAAAAAACCTATTTGGTAGATCCTGTATTCAGCGGCAATGCATCTCCCGTTCCCGGTACCAACAAAGCCTTTGCGGGAACGGATATTTATCAAGCAGAAGATTTTCCCAAAATCGATTACCTTATCATTACCCACGACCATTATGACCATTTAGATTACCCCACTATAATCCATCTAAAAGAAAAGGCAGAAAAGTTTATAGTTGGTTTAGGGGTAGGTAATCATCTTAAAAAGTGGGGCGTTCCCGAAGATAAAATCATCGAATTAAATTGGTACGAAAGCACACAACAAGGCACCGACCTAAGCATTCATTGCGAGCCTGCTCGGCATTTTTCGGGCAGAGGATTTTCCCGCAACAATACCCTTTGGGCATCCTTTTTAATTAAATCACCATCGATGACTATTTATGTAGGTGGAGATAGTGGTTACGATAGTCATTTTGCAGCCATTGGGAAGAAATATGCAACAATTGATTTTGCTATTTTAGATAACGGTCAGTACAATGCTGCTTGGCGAGCGGTTCACAATTTTCCGGAAGACGTTATACAAGCTGCCAAAGATTTAAAAGCCAAGCGCATATTGCCTGCACACTCTTCTAAATTTAAAATGGCCAATCACAATTGGGACGACCCTTTAGAAACCCTAACACAGCTTAATAAAACAGAAAACCTAAACATTGCAACCCCAAAAATTGGCGAAGTGGTTTACCTAAAAGATACCACCCAAGTATTTGATTTTTGGTGGAAATAAAAGACCTAAATTACTTTTGATAAACACCGAACCGCTAACAGCGTATATAACTTATGGCGGGGAAAGTGGTAAATTCAAGTTTTTTGCTTTTAAGTAAGTTTGGTGCAAGCCGACAAGAAAGCACTTCGAAAACCGCCACAAGTCATATACGCAAACCGTTGTAAACAATTTAAAAAAAAAGAATGAAAAAACTGAAATTATTTATTGGAATTTTAATCGGATTTATGATTTTGTCTTGTTCGTCCGATGATGATAACGGAAATCAACAACCAACAGTAGC
>JAIXHM010000085.1 GCA_030145825.1 Flavobacterium sp. | reverse complement strand
TGTTATTACCTAAAATGGGAATTAGACCAAAGAAATTAATTTTTGGTGATGGTTATAAAGGTTTAGAAACAGAAGCGCCTTTTGATAGTATTATTGTAACCGCAGGAGCGCCATTTATTCCGCAACCGTTAATGGCTCAATTAAAAATTGGTGGAAAATTAGTAATTCCTTTAGGTGAAGAGCATCAAATTATGACAATGTTGGTACGAAAAAATGAAACACAATTCGAAAAACACGAATTTGGTGAATTTCGTTTTGTACCGTTACTAGAAAATAAAAATTAATTATCTAAGATTTGTTAATTTTTGTTTTAGAATTTCAAGTTCATCTAATATTGAGGTAATTTCTTTTTCTTTTGAAGAGTTTCCTACTTCAATTCCTTTTTCTTGAAGAATTTCAGTAATTGCTTGAATAGCAAACGGATTCAAATCGAAATTATGATCGAGTTTTACTTTGTACCAAGCTACTAATAATTGCTTTAAGTCGATTTCTAATAGTTGTGCAAGAGTTTGGATCTGTTTTTTGGTTGGAATTCGATAACCGTTTTCAAATTTACTTATTAAAGATTGGTCAATATCAGCTAGTTCGGCTAATTTTCTGGTTGAAAACCCCATGTTTTCGCGACCACTTTTAAGCAAATCTTTCATCATTAGAAATTCTTTTTAATACGATCCAAATCGCGTTTAGTATCACGATCTTTCATAGTTTCGCGTTTGTCAAAGTTTTTCTTACCGCGACAAAGTGCAATTTCAAGTTTAGCTAATCCTTTTTCGTTTGTAAATAAACGAAGCGGCACAATTGTTAAACCTTTGTTTTGTGAATCTTTTTCTAGTTTACGAAGCTCTTTCTTGTTTAAAAGTAATTTTCGTTCACTTTTAGCTTTATGATTATAATGAGTACCAAAAAGATATTCTTCGATATTAGAATTTATTACAAATAATTCGCCATTGTTAAATTCACAAAAACTTTCAGCAATTGAAGCTTTACCCAAACGAATCGATTTAATTTCGGTTCCAGTTAAAACTATACCAGCAGTATACTTGTCTAGAATTTCGTAATCGAATCGAGCTCTTTTATTTAATATGTTAACTTGTTTTTGCATAGGGAGGCAAATTTAAACAAAAGGAATGAATATTTACACAGAACATTTTTTTTGAACAATGATTTAAATCAGTTTTTACTAGATAACAAGCCAATACCTTTGGACTATAATTTAAAAATCATAAAACACATGAGAAAAATATTATTAACCGTTTTATCGGTATTAGCATTAAATGCTATGGCGCAAGAAAAAGAAGATGTAAAAGTTAACGATTTTAAAAAATGGCAAGTTCGCTTAAGAGGTGTTGGTGTTGTGCCAACTGAAAGTGCTAAAATTGGGGTAATTGGGGGAGATGTAAATATTTCAAATGCACTTATTCCAGAGTTAGATTTTACTTATTTTTTTACAGAACATATTGCAGCTGAATTAATTTTGGGAACAGCAAAACACGATGTAAAAGCTGTAGGAACAGCTGCAGGAAACGTAGATTTAGGAAGTGTTTGGTTATTGCCTCCAACATTAACAGCTCAATACCACTTTTATGCTACAAAAGATAAAGTATTAAAACCTTATGTAGGCGCTGGTGTAAACTATACTATATTTTATAACGTAAAATCTGGTGCAGTTGCTGATGTAAAATATGATAATGCATTAGGATATGCTGCTCAAGTAGGTTTCGATTTAATGCTTAATGATAAATTTTTCATAAATGTAGACGCAAAACGTTTGTTTTTAAACACAGATGTTACTGTTGATGCTTCAAATCTTGCTCCAGGATTAAGTATACCAGCGGATGTAGATATCGATCCATGGTTATTTGGTATGGGAATTGGTATGAAATTTTAACGGGAAGTTGGTTAGTTTTAAAAAGTCACTCTTTTGGGTGACTTTTTTATTTTTATAAATAAAAAATTTATTAAATTTATAGTAAACTAACCAAACTAATAATTATGACTGCTAATTTTCAAGTTATAGATAAAGAAGAAGTAGGTTCTTTATCTTTCCCAAATCAAGAAGTTTTAGGTGATGCTCACCAAATTTTACAAAGAAAAACAGATTTAGAAAGAGCTTTAACCTTAGGAAACTTAGAACATTTAAAAATGAAAATTTATTTTGAAGATGATGTAAGTGGGCGCGTTGTGGAGACAACAGTATGGGGCGTTACTTCAGATAGAATTATATTAAAACAAGGAGTTGTAATTCCTATTAATAGAATTCACAAAATCATTTAAATAAAAAATCCCTCAATTGAGGGATTTTTTATTATAAAGTAATTTCAATTTTATTTTCTTTTATTTCATTCGGATTTAAAATAGTAATTCCACTTTTATTAAAAATGTTTCCATTTGTATCAAAATTATCAGCATAACCATTCCAAGGTTCAATACAAACAAAAGGTGCATTTTCTTTAGTCCAAATTCCTAAATGAGGAAAATTAGTTAATTTGAATTTTAAATAAGGATTATTATTTTTCAACAGACTAAACTCATTAGAATGAAATTCTTTTAAAACCAAAGCATCCACTTTAAAATGATTATAATTCAGTGGTAATTTATTTTGGTCTAAACTAATAGTATTTGTTTTTTTACTATACAATTCATTTTCTAAAGAATGAAAAGTTAGTTCGTTATCACTTGGAAACTCTAAACTGTAATCTTCAATATTGTCAATTTTAAAAGCTGGATGTGCTCCAATAGAATAAGGCATTTGGTAATCCGATGTATTTTTAGTCTCGTAAGTTAAAATTATTTGGTTTTCAATTATTTCGTAACTTAATCGAATTCTAAAATGATAGGGATAATTTATAAAAGTTGTAGGGTTTGATATTAACTCGAAAACAACTTTATTTTCAGTTTTTTCCACAATTTCAAATTCATAATCGCGTGCAAAACCATGCCTAGGTAAACTGAATTTACCTTCGTTATTGTGAAATTCATCGTTTTTTAATCGACCTACAATAGGAAATAAAATTGGAGATGTTTTGTTCCAATATTTTTCGTCAATTTCCCAAATATAATCTTGATTGTTTTTAGAAAGTTGAACAAGTTCAGCTCCTTTTGAATTAATAGTTGCTGATATGTTTTTATTTGAAATTGTTTGTAACATTATTTGATAAATTCTCTTTTTAAAATGCCATATTTTACAGTATCACAAAATTCATTGTTATAAAAGAAATCTTCTACAAAATGAGCTTCTTTTCGGAAACCATTTTTAATTAAAACTTTTTCAGATGCTATATGTCTAGAATCAATTACAGCTTCAATTGAATGAAAATTTAGGTTTTCAAAAGCAAAGTGTAAAAGCCTTTTTACGGCTTCTGTTATATAACCTTTTCCCCAATATTCGGGCATTATCATATAGCCTAATTCTGTTCTGAAATTTTCGGGTTGCGTTCTGTAAAAACCTATAATTCCAATGCACTTGTCGTTTTCTCTTTCAGTAATAGCCCAATTGATATCGACATTTTCATCAATTTTGTCGTTGATGATTTTTATGTGCTCCAAAGCTTCTTGTAAAGTTGTTGCCAAAGGACGCGGAATATATTTCATGATTTCTGCATTTCCTCTTAGTTTTAGAATTTCTGGAGCATCTTCATTATTTAATTTTCGGAAACTTAGTCTTTCAGATTCTAAATTAGGAAACGGATTAAAATTGAGCTGTAGCATTAAAATAGAATAGTTTTTATGGTTGTTTACAAATTTAGAAAAGTTATGGATTAAAATTTTGTAAAAATGCACTAAAAAGATATAAAGTGATCTTGTAACTAACAATTTAAATTTGTTTCATCAATATTAAATTAAATGTTATGAAAAATTTAGGGGCATTATTAGTTGCTGTTTTATCGTTTATTTCGTGTAAAAATACAGATAAGTCGTCTGACGAATTAGCTAAAGAAGCTACAATAGATTCTATTAAAATGGAAATGGAGAAACAAAGAATAATTGATTCTGTAAAAAGAGCAGAACAAGAAAAGGTAGTTTATGTGAATCAAAATACAACAACCACAACAGAAAGAAAAGGTTGGAGTAATACGGCAAAAGGAGCAGTTATTGGGGCAGGTGTTGGAGCAGCAACTGGAGCTATTGTAAGTAAAAAGAAAGGAGAGGGTGCAATAATTGGAGGTTTAGCTGGAGCAGGAATCGGAGCCGGTACAGGAGCAATTATAGACGGTAAAAAAAAATAAAAAAAGCTTGACACTGTCAAGCTTTTTTTATTTATAAAATTGTAAAATATGTAGCCTAAAATTGTAAAATATGTAGCCTAAAATTGTAAAATATGTAGCCTAAAATTGTAAAATATGTAGCCTAAAATTGTTAATATTATACATTTTTTGTAATATGTTAACAATTACTTTGTTTAATTTTTTTTTGACTGAATTTTAATCTATTTGACATATAAATAACATGAAATTAACGTATTAGACATAAGTTATTTAACCATAGTTAATTGTTTTGATTTGTACCTTTAGTAACCTAAAAAAAATAGTAACTAAAAAGGGGAAGTAATTATTAAGCCTTGCTATTAATCTCAATTATCAATCAAAAATCAAAACATTATGAAAACACTAATTCTATTCTTTATTTACTGTGTTACACCGTTGTGTTATTCTCAGATAAATTTGAGTAATTCTTCACAAGCTGAAGAACTAGACTTAAATGAACTACCAGAAATCGTTATTAGTAAAATTGGTGACGATTTTTCTATTTATTTACCTGATAAAAATCCTGATTTAGGAGTTAGAAATTTACAAAAATATTTTGTAGCCTATGATTTAGGGAAAGATTATGAAGGTTATGATACTTATTTAGTAATGATGAAAAATGATAAAGGGACTTTAACTGCAACTTATAATCAAAATGGAAAATTAATTCGTGTTGTAGAAAAATACAAAAATGTAAAGCTTCCAGATAAAGTCATTTCTTCTGTTTTAAAAGCTTATCCTGGTTGGGGAATAGTAGATGATAAATTTCATTATGCTCAAGCAGATGGCGATATCACTAAAAAACAATATCATGTAAAAATCAAAAAAGACAACAAATTTAAAAAGCTAGTATTAGATCCCAATGGAGAAATTATCAGCGGATTATAATATAAACCAACCAAAACTAAAAAACGCACCTTAAAAGTGCGTTTTGTTTTTTTTAATTCTTTATTATTTTTTCTTAAAAATTAATCCACCAATTAATGAAAAAATAATTCCTAATGGAAGTATTTCAGCATAAGTTAAAAGAATTATAAAAGCTGGATTTTTATACCATTCTTTCATCATATTCATTTCTTCAGTTTTGCTAGCTATTTCTTCAGGAGTAGCTGTTTTTGCCATTTTATTTAGGACCATCTCGCTGTATTGTTCCATAAAATTTGGAAAAAAGTTATAATAGATAACAAGCCAAACTAAAACATAAATAGTTGAAATTAATAAAGCAATTTTTAATCCTGTTAGAAATGCTTTTCCAAATGTGATTATTCCATTTTGTGCTTCACGTTGTTGTTTAATTCCTAAAAATAAAAATGAGAAAGCAAGAATCATACTTGCAAAACCTACAATTTCACTAGGTTCATTTGTTGGATTATTTTTCATGTACATCGTCATTCCAGCCATTACTAGAGAAACTGCAATACCTCCAAAAATTCCATTTCGTAGTATAATATTTTTCATAATTTGTTGGGTTTAGTTTCTCAAATATATAAAAAAACACCCGACAATAAATGCCGAGTGTTTTTAAAAACTAATCAAATCTAATTTATGAAAAAACTATTTTTTATTCCTGATTTCTAAAAACCAATTTTCCGTCGAAACTATCTAAAAGAATAATACTATCGGTTTTTACTTTTCCAGATAAAATCTCTTTGGAAAGTTCGTTTAAAACTTCTCTTTGAATGACTCTTTTTACGGGTCTTGCTCCAAACTCAGGATCGTAACCTTTTGTGGCTAAATAATCTATAGCCTCTGGAGTTGCGTCCATTGTAATGTGTTGGTGTGCCAACATTTTAGTAACACTTTTTAATTGTAAACCAACAATTTGTTTAATATTAGCTTGCGTAAGTGGAGTGAACATTACAATTTCATCAATACGATTAATAAACTCTGGTCGAACCGTTTGTTTTAATAAGCCCAAAACTTCAACTTTAGCAGCTTCTGCCGCAGCTTCAACACTTCCCTTCAAATTTTCAAATTTCTCTTGAATGATATGACTTCCCATATTTGAGGTCATAATAATTATGGTGTTTTTAAAATCGGCTACACGTCCTTTATTATCTGTTAAGCGACCTTCATCTAAAACTTGTAACAAAATGTTGAAAGTATCGGGATGTGCTTTTTCAATTTCATCTAACAACACAACAGAGTAGGGTTTTCTTCGAACCGCTTCTGTTAATTGTCCGCCTTCATCATAACCTACATATCCTGGAGGTGCACCAACTAATCTACTTACACTATGACGCTCTTGATATTCGCTCATATCGATACGCGTAATAGCATTTTCATCATCGAAAAGATATTCAGCTAATGCTTTGGCTAATTCGGTTTTACCCACACCAGTTGTTCCTAAGAATAGGAAAGAACCAATTGGTTTTTTTGCATCTTGTAAACCAGCACGACTTCTACGAACGGCGTCACTAATTGCTTCAATGGCTTCTTCTTGACCAACAACGCGTTTGTGTAATTCGTCTTCTAATTTTAATAATTTTTCGCGTTCACTTTGCAACATTTTGGTTACCGGAATTCCAGTCCATTTAGCCACAACTTCAGCAATATCATCGTGCGTAACTTCTTCTTTTATTAAAGTTTGCCCTTGTTGATTTTCTTGTAATTCTTTCTGTAAAGCATCTAATTTTTCTTGAGCTTCTTTAATTTTTCCGTAACGTAATTCGGCCACTTTTCCATAATCGCCTTCACGTTCAGCGCGTTCAGCTTCTAATTTAAAATCTTCAATTTCTTGTTTTACACTTTGAATATTTTCAACAACATCTTTCTCTGATTTCCATTTAGCATAAATCTCGTTGCGTTCTTCTTTTAGATTAGCCAGTTCAAGATTTAACGATTTCAGTTTTACATCATCGTTCTCACGTTTAATCGCTTCAATCTCAATTTCTAACTGCATGATTTTACGATCTAAAACATCTAATTCTTCTGGTTTCGAATTGATTTCCATACGCAATTTAGAAGCCGCTTCATCCATTAAGTCAATGGCTTTATCCGGAAGAAAACGATTGGTAATATAACGTTGCGATAATTCAACTGCAGCAATAATCGCATCATCTTTAATGCGAACTTTATGATGTGTTTCGTATTTCTCTTTAATACCACGTAAAATTGAAATCGCACTTTCCGTATCAGGTTCATCAACCATTACTTTTTGAAAACGTCTTTCAAGTGCTTTATCTTTTTCAAAATACTTTTGGTATTCATCTAAAGTGGTTGCACCGATTGCTCTAAGTTCTCCACGAGCTAAAGCTGGTTTTAAAATATTTGCTGCATCCATAGCACCTTCACCGCCACCAGCACCTACTAATGTGTGAATTTCGTCAATGAACAATACAATTTCTCCATCACCAGAAGTAACTTCTTTTACGACTGATTTTAGTCGTTCTTCAAATTCACCTTTATATTTTGCACCTGCAATAAGCGCACCCATATCAAGTGAATAAATGATTTTATCTTTTAAGTTTTCTGGAACATCTCCATCTACAATTCGATGTGCTAAGCCTTCGGCTATAGCAGTTTTACCAACACCAGGTTCACCAATAAGCATTGGGTTGTTTTTAGTTCTACGCGTTAAAATTTGTAAAACTCTACGAATTTCTTCATCACGACCAATTACTGGGTCAAGTTTTCCATTTCTAGCTAATTCACAAAGGTTTTTTGCATATTTATTTAATGCGTTATATGTTTCTTCGGCCGATGCTGAGGTCACACGTTCGCCTTTGCGTAATTCAGCAATGGCAGCTTCTAAACCTTTTTCTGTTACACCTTGATCTTTTAAGATTTGTGCCACTTTGCTTTTCGATTTAAAAATGGCTAAAATTAAATGCTCGATAGAAACATATTCGTCGTTCATTTTTTTAGCGATAATGTTCGCCTCAGTTAAAGTAGAACCCGCATCTCGTGAAAGCATAATTTCGCCACCACTAACTTTTGGAAAACTTTGTAAAGTGCTGTCTAAAATTTGTTTAAATAAGTCAACATTTACGTTTAGTTTTTTCAAAAGAAACGGTGTAACATTTTCATCAACCTCTAAAATACCTTTAAATAGGTGTTCGTTTTCGAGTTGTTGATGTCCGAAACCTTGCGCAATTTGTTGTGCTTGTTGTAAGGCTTCCTGCGATTTAATAGTTAAGTTTTTTAAGTTCATATATTTTTAACGTTTGTTGTTTATAGTTTATCGTTTTAAGTTGTTTAACTTTGTTGGAAATAGTCAATTTATGTTCCAATATAAAAAATAAGACAAAATGACTGATTTTAAGTGTTTTAGAATATTTTAATAAGTCAAAATGTCGTTAAATCTGACAAAATATGAGTTTTTTTGATAAAATATTTAGTAGTGATAAGAACGAAGTAAATTCAAATGTGAAGTGGATTCCTTTAACGGATGTTTCTCAATTAGATGAAATTGTAGAAAATTCGAAAGATAAAACTATAGGGATTTTCAAACACAGCACACGTTGTAGTATAAGTCGGTTTGCTTTAAAACAATTTGAGAATGAATATGATTTAGAGGAAAAAGTAGCTTTATATTTCCTAGATTTATTAAATCATCGCGATGTTTCAAATGAAATAGCCAATCGTTTTCAGGTTGTGCATCAATCGCCACAATTGATTCTAATTAAAAATGGAGTAGCGGTTTACAATGCTTCGCATAGCGAGATTCAAGCAGAGGTTTTAGAAAAATATAGATAACAAAAAAGCAACTCATTGAGTTGCTTTTTTTATTATTCTTTTACAAGAATTCCCTTTTCTATAATTACATTTAGTTGACCTGAATAAACAACTTTAAATTCGATAGTATCTTTTAAAGGTTCTGTAAATTCCATTATAGGTAGACCTAAAGTTTTAATTTTGTCAATAATTCCATTTTTTTTAATATTTGAAAGTTTAGTAGAGTCAATGTTTCTATTTACTTCATCATATAAATAGAAAATACATTTACCATTTTGATCTTTAAACTTTTTAATATTTCCTTTTACTTCACCTAATTCAAAGCTTTTTGTATATGTACTATCTTTAAAAGAAATCTTTGAATTTAATGTTTTTATATTTTTATTTTCATACTCAATTCTATATTTCCCAATAATTGAGCAATCTTTTTTTTCTTGATTAAAACTACAAATTAAAATTATAAATAATATGAAAAGCAGTTTTTTCATTGATTCTTAAAATAAATGATTATCTCCTAAATTTATTATTGGTAATAATAGCCTTCAGTTTTGCTTTTAAATCTTCACCAGTATCAAAAATCATTTGTTCGTTTGTAGGGAAGGGAACAGCTCTTCTTTCGAAATATTGATAATAATTTTCGTCACAAGCACGTTTATCACCATTGTAATTTGCATAAATGTATTCAAATACAAATTCACTTGTAACAGGAAAAGCATCAATTAATTGATTTGTTCTAAAATCAATATAATCAACTTTTGCGGTAACTTGGCACGATTTAAATTGTGTAAATTCATAAATGTTTATCGAAATCGTTTTAAGATTGTCTACTTTTATTGGGTTACCTAAACTATCTTTTACAATATTACCATTAGCATCAACAAGGTTTTTTACACCATCTTTAATTTGTTTTTCTTTAATAAATTGTTTCTCTCGAATTTGTTCTGGAGACATATTTATTCCACGAAAATTCACAATCATTCCATAATCATAATTTATATTTTTCTGACGATTGTTGTGGTAAACGGTCCATTTATCATTTAATCCGTAAGTACTAAAATCTAATAAGTCGTCTTGTAAACGTTGCGGAATAACCATGTTTGTTTCATTCTTGGTATACACATGAACAAAATCGGTTCCTTTTAATTGCGCCTCATCCATTAAAGCACGAACATCTTTATAATTTGGATTCAATTTGTCTAAATAACTTAAATCATCAAAAGCCTGACGAAAATCAAACTTGTTTTTTGAAGTCATTAACTTTTTAGCATTGGTATACAAGAAACCCGATAAATTATTTTTACTAGAAATTAATTCATTAGAATAATCATCCATAGGAAAAATAGCATTTCTACCTTCTTTAATTAATCTTAAAGG
>JAIXHM010000084.1 GCA_030145825.1 Flavobacterium sp. | reverse complement strand
GGCGTGAATTCTAGCATCGTGAATTGGATTTTGTGAATTATTCAGAATCAAATCTTGAATTAATACATTTCCAATCAACCAATCAGAAGCTTTCCAATTTGTTGCAACCGGAATTAAATTTGCAATCGCTTTTGGTCGAATAGCAGCCATTTCCCAAGCAATTGCTCCGCCTAAACTTCCGCCAATAACAGCAAAAACTTGATTCACTTTAAACGAATCGATTCCTTTCCAAAATAAATTAGCAATATCGTAAGTGGTGAAATCTTGATAATTTTCAATCAAATTTTCTGCATCTTGATAGCCGTTTCCCGGAATATTGAAAGCCAAAACTGCATATTTTTTGGTATCGATAATTTTATTATCACCAATTAACGATTGCCACCAACCGTTTTCACCAATAACTTGCGAATTTCCTGTCAAAGCATGATTCACCACTACCAAAGGAGCTGAACCAACAGGTTGCCCAAACAATTGATAGGACAAAATCACTTTTGCTTGAAGTACTCCATTTTGCAATGGAACATTTTGGAATACTATTTTTTGAATTGTACTCATCTTTCTTTTTAAAAAAAGGCTGCCTTTAGGTAGGTCTATCGGCAGCCTCAAAACAAACAAAAACCTAAACTAAATTTTGAACTGGCAATTTTTCGAAAACACTTTGTAAATCGGCTTTCAAGTCTTCAATATCTTCTAATCCAACGGATAAACGAATTAAATCTTTCGTTACTCCCGTTGTAATTTGTTGTTCTTCTGACAATTGTTGGTGCGTTGTACTTGCTGGATGAATAATCAATGATTTTGTATCGCCAATATTCGCTAACAATGAGAAAAATTGAGTTTCATCGGCTACTTTTTTAGCAGCTTCATAACCACCTTTTAACCCAAAAGTTACGATGCCACTTTGTCCTTCTGGTAAATATTCTAGTGCTAAATCATAATATTTTGAAGAAATTAATCCAGGGTAATTTACCCAAGCCACTTTGGAACGTTTTTGTAACCATTTGGCTAATTCCAAAGCGTTTTCACTGTGCTTTTTAATTCGAATAGCCAATGTTTCTAATCCTTGAATAATTTGAAATGCGTTAAACGGACTCAAAGAAGCACCTAAATCACGTAACCCTTCGATTCTAACTTTTGCTATGAACGAAGCTGCTCCTAAGGCTTCATAATATTTTAATCCGTGATAACCTGCTGAAGGTTCTGTGAATTCCGGGAATTTTCCGTTGCTCCAATCAAAATTTCCTGCATCGATGATGACACCACCAAGCGAAGTTCCGTTTCCACCGATGTATTTGGTTAACGAATGAATTACGATGTTGGCTCCGTATTCGATTGGGTTCAGCAAAAAGGGTGTTGCCACTGTGTTATCCACAATAAAAGGCACTTTGTAGTTTTGTGCGGCTTTTGAAATGGCTTTTAAATCGAGTACATCTAATTTTGGATTTCCTAAACTTTCGGCGAAGAAAACTCGGGTATTTTCTTGAGCAGCGTTTAAGAAATTTTCAGGATTTGATGGATCTACGAATGTTGTGGTGATGCCTAATCTTGGCAAAGTCACGTTTAATAAATTGTATGTTCCGCCATATAAACTATTGGAAGCAACGATATGATCGCCAGCTTTTAACAACGTTAACAAAGCAGTTGAGATTGCTGCGGTTCCTGAAGCGGTTACGACAGCTCCAATTCCGCCTTCTAATTTGGCTAAACGTTGTTCTAGAATATCATTTGTTGGGTTATTTAATCGTGTGTAAATAAAACCAGCTTCAGCTAAACCAAAAAGATTGGCTGCGTGATCTGAATTATTGAATACGTATGATGTGGTTTGGTAAATTGGAACGGCTCTTGTTCCTGCATTTTTAGTTGTAACGTGTCCTGCATGTAAAGCGTTTGTTGCAAATTTATTGGTGCTCATGTTATTTTAAGTATTAAGATATTTGTATTAAGTATTAAGATTTTTTGTTCCGAAGTTTGCTTTTCAGCTACACATTCGACAACATCGTCTTGGATTGTAAATGGCTATTTTCATATTTGTTGTGTTTTTAGAAATAAAAAAACCTCTGCTTTCGACAGAGGTTATATTGAATTAATTTACTTTTAAAATTATGCAATAGGTTTCCTCTGCGGATTGTTCCACATCATCATACACATATTGCACATTGTAAAGTTCATTTTCTATTTCTTTTAATTTGACAGGGCAAAATTAGATTTATTTTCTACAATAAAAAAATAAATAGATTATTTTTCTAAAATTTACTATTAAAAAATTATTTTTTAGATTTATATTTACGATTATATAAAAAATCAAAAAAAAAATCTAATAAATGCTCATTTTGATTAAAACAAGTCTTCAATAGAAATGTAGCGTTCTCCCGTGTCGTAGTTAAATGTTAAAACTACTGCATTATCAGGAAGGCTTTCGATTTTTTTAGATACCGCCGCTAAAGAAGCTCCTGTCGAAATTCCCACTAAAATTCCTTCTTCTTTGGCAATATTTCTAGCATGATCAAATGCTTCGTCTTTACCAACAGTGATTACTTCGTCAATTAATTCAGGTCTGTAAACTTTAGGAAAAAATCCGGCACCAATTCCTTGTAATGGATGTGGCCCAGGCTCGCCACCACTTAACACTGGCGATGCTTCTGGTTCTACTGCAATTACTTTTACATTCGGAAATTTTTCTTTTAAAACCGAAGCTACCCCCGTAATGTGTCCGCCTGTTCCAACTCCTGTAATTACGTAATCTACTCCTTCAGGAAAGTCAGCTAAAATTTCTTGAGCTGTAGTTCTTTGGTGCACTTCCACATTGGCAGGATTATCAAATTGAGAAGGCGACCATGCATTTGGAATTTCTTTCACTAATTCTGCAGCGCGTTCAATAGCACCTTTCATTCCTTTTTCGCGAGGCGTTAAATCAAATTCAGCTCCATAAATTTCCATCAATTTTCTTCGTTCCACACTCATGGATTCTGGCATGACTAAAATCACTTTATATCCTTTCACCGCAGCCACCAAAGCTAGTCCGATTCCCGTATTACCAGAAGTTGGTTCTACGATAACACTATCGGGTTTCAACAAACCTTTTGCTTCTGCATCTTCAATCATTGCCAAAGCAATTCTGTCTTTAATACTATTTCCGGGATTTGTTCTTTCTAGTTTGATGAATACATTTTTATTAGTACCAAACAATTTGTTCAATTTAACTACTGGTGTATTCCCGATAGTTTCTAAAATATTATTTGCTTTCATATTTATTGGTTTTATTATTCTACAATTATATACTGAAATCGATTATTTTACTGGTATCAATTTTATCTTTTACAATAACTTCACTTTTATGAAAAACCAAAGTTTGAGAAGGAACACTTTCGGTTAACCAAACATTTCCGCCAATTATGGAACCTTTTCCTACGATTGTTTTTCCTCCTAAAATAGTTGCATTCGCATAAATAATCACACCATCTTCAATAGTCGGATGCCTTTTTTGCTCGGCTTTGTCTTTACTCACACTTAAAGCACCTAGTGTTACTCCTTGATAAATTTTAACATCATTACCGATTTCTGCCGTTTCTCCGATGACCACTCCAGTTCCATGGTCGATAAAAAAACGTTCTCCAATTTTAGCCGCAGGATGAATATCTATTCCGGTTTTCGAATGTGCATATTCCGAAAGAACTCTTGGAAAAACTGGCACTTCTTTGTTCCAAAAAAAGTAGGCAATCCTATGAACTACTATAGTGAAAAAACCAGGATAAGACATCAGCACCTCACTACGCGATTTTGCTGCCGGGTCAAATTCAAAAATAGCGTCTAAATCTGCTAGTAAAAGCTTGTGAATAACAGACAATTCTTCAAAAAAAGAAGCTGTGACTCCTGAAGCTTCATCGACTTGTAATTGCTTCAAAAAAGTCGTAAGCTCACTTTTCAACTCGGTTACTTTTTCTTCAAACAAATCAAACCGACAACTTTCTTCACCTGCTAAAAACAAACATTTAAAAAGTTCCTCACTCCAAATTTCTGCCTTGAATTTATCAAACAAAAAAAGTTGTTGTTGCTGTTTAAACTCAAATAATTCTTTTAATTTATTTTCCATGCTTCTAAATAAATAATATTAAAAACAAAAAAGCCTCTGTGTAATTCACAGAGGCTTTTATATATAAAGTTTTCTTAACTATATGCAACAGCAAACCCCTGCGGATATTATCCCCATACAAGCACACTTATTGCAACAAGTAAATTTCATTTTTTACATTTTGAATCTTGCAAATTTACAACTATTCTTGTAACCGTAAATAAAATTAGTAAAATTTTCTGATTTAATTTACAATTTAACATTTAAATAGATTTTTATACTGCTAAAATATTCTTTTAAAGAAAATTCAAAGAGTTATCATTTTGCTTAAAAATAAAATCATAATTTTTTCTAAAAAACACTTGGTTTTCAATTCCATTTCATAAATTTGCAGCCTAATTAGAGGAAAAATTTGACTGATTGCAACCTCATTAAAAAAATGCTAAAGCAGTACATTTACTCCTTTTAGCTTTTCCTGCAATTAATTTTCCCTCACTTTTTAATAAATTAAATTATTATGGCTTATTTATTTACGTCAGAGTCTGTTAGTGAAGGACATCCGGATAAAATTGCGGATCAAATTTCAGATGCATTAATTGATAACTTTTTAGCATTTGACCCTGAGTCTAAAGTAGCGTGTGAAACTTTGGTAACTACAGGTCAGGTTATTTTAGCTGGTGAAGTAAAATCTAGTACTTACTTAGATGTTCAACAAATTGCTAGAGATGTAATTAAGAAAATTGGTTACACAAAAAGCGAATACATGTTTGAAGCTAATTCGTGCGGTGTATTATCTGCAATTCATGAACAATCACAAGATATTAACCAAGGAGTTGACAGAGCAAGTAAAGAAGAACAAGGTGCCGGTGACCAAGGAATGATGTTTGGGTATGCTACTAGTGAAACCGAAGAATATATGCCACTTGCCTTAAAATTATCGCACCAACTTTTACAAGAGTTAGCTGCTTTAAGAAGAGAAAATTCGGCTATTACTTATTTAAGACCTGATGCAAAAGCTCAGGTTACTTTAGAATATTCTGATGATAACAAACCGGTTCGTATTGATGCTATTGTAGTTTCAACGCAACATGATGAGTTTGCTGACGAACCAACGATGTTAGCTAAAATCAAAAAAGATATAATTGAAATTTTGATTCCTAGAGTTATTGCTAAAAATGAGCAATATGCACATTTGTTCAATAGCGATATTAAATATCACATTAATCCAACCGGGAAATTCGTAATTGGCGGACCACATGGAGATACTGGTTTAACTGGAAGAAAAATTATCGTTGATACTTACGGCGGAAAAGGAGCTCATGGTGGTGGTGCTTTTTCTGGTAAAGATCCAAGTAAAGTAGACCGTTCTGCTGCTTACGCAACTCGTCATATTGCTAAAAACTTAGTCGCTGCTGGTGTTGCTGATGAAGTTTTAGTACAAGTTTCGTATGCTATTGGTGTAGCAGAACCAACAAACATTTATGTTAACACTTACGGAACAGCAAAAGTTGCTTTAAATGACGGAGAAATTGCTAAAAAGGTTGCCGAAATTTTCGACATGAGACCTTACTTTATTGAGCAGCGTTTAAAACTTCGTAATCCAATTTACAGCGAAACAGCTGCTTACGGACACATGGGAAGAACTCCAGAAGTGGTAACCAAAACTTTTACTTCTCCTAACGGTGAAACTATTACAACGGAAGTTGAATTATTTACTTGGGAAAAATTAGACTTTGTAGATAAAATTAAAGAAGTATTTCATACATAAAAAAAGGAGCTTTAAAAGCTCCTTTTTTTTTATAAATTATATTTTAAACTTAGAATAATATATCTTGGTTGGACCACATAACTAGAAAAACTACTAGTTCCGCCTAATTGATTGAAACTATTAGAATTTAATCCTTTTGTTTCTAGCAAATTGGTTCCGGATAATTTCCATTCCCATTTACTATTTTTCTTTTGATACATTACACTAGCCGATAAGAAATCGTATTCAGAATCGATAGTTTTACCTTTATTTCTATTATGATAATAACTGTATTCTGAAACAAAAGAAAAAGCATCTAAAAAGTAATATTCTAATTCGACCGAGGGATTATCGGTATAGAAAACGTCACTTGAGTTATCATTAATAGTAAAACCATATTTTAAACTTAAATTAGGAAGCTTTTTATAATTTGTAGAAAAACTAACATTATAATTTTGAGTAAACGATTCAGTTGTTTGCACTACCTCTTCAGCAGGGAAAACACGAATATTATTAAACTTACTCCAATTTAAACTTAAACCTGATGAAGCTTTGTAATATTTTTTAAATGATCTTCCGTAGTTTCCTGCTGCTGTAAAAGTTTCATCGGCAAAATTTGAATTCATATTTACTGCGGTTGAAACTTGGTTAATACTCGTTAACAAAGCTTTATTTTTAACCGCATCTACTTGTTTTGTGTAATTTAAAGCCGCAAATATATTTTCGAAATTAAACATATTATATTTAAAATATCTTAGGCTATGTACTTGTGAAAGTGAATTTTCTAAATAACGATTTCCGCTAAACAAGCTGTTGTAATTTGAAAACACATAACCTTCCGAAAGCTTTACGATATCAGTAAAATTATTGGTTAACGAAAAATTATATGTTAATGTTTCCGATTTTTTAATTTGCCATTGTGCAAAAACATCAGGCAATATTCTATTAAAATTTGTAGTATGATCTGTTCCTAATTGTGAATCCTTAGTATTATAATGATGCAAACTTACACCTGGATTAAATGTAAATTCTCCTATTAAAAACTTATAATGCAATCCTAAAAACACATCGTTAAAACTATAATCTACATCATTTGTATTTTCTTCGGCATCTAAATTATTAACCGTTCCGTTATCGAGAATTTGGAAAATGCTTGAATTAAAATTTTGATACGAATAAGTGTTTCCTAAAGTTAAGTTGATATTACTTTTTGGCGTTAACATGTAATAATAATCGAACTTAGCATCTAATTTACTTGTTTTTACCAATCGATTTTGTGAAATATCATCTCTAACTCCAGCTCCTTCATCTACATATCCTGTTAATAATGACGCAAAAGGAAGCGTTTCTAAATTTGCATTATAAAATGGATCTTCTTTTTGATATAAATGTTGCGTTTCAAAAGCAAAAACATTTTTATCGTTTAGCGTATAATAATAATTTAAGTTCTGATTGATGCTAAACGGTTTTTGTTCTTTGTTTGTATAGATTTCTCCAATTTCTGAAGAAATAACTTGTTGGTCTTCTTTTTGATTAGAAAATTTAGAAAAAACATCATAATCAAAATGAACTTTTGTAGAAGGAACATAACTCGAACTTAGTTTAAAAATCCCTAAATTACTTTGTTGTTCCGATACTTCGTTTCGTGTTTCTTTATCGTTTGGAGAAGATCCTTCTGGTAAATCGTTAACACTATTGGTTACAATATTTGTTTTATTTCCCAAGAAAATTCCGAAACCACTTAATGTCCAAGATTTTGAAGGATTATAACTAAAATTAGCCGCACCAAATTTTGTATCAATATTAGCAGCTTGGTCGTTTCGTAATCCTAAAATCCCTAAATCATTTGAAGAAACATTAAAAGCAGAACCTCCTTTTTGCATCATATTTTTAAATCCACCAGTGAATTTAAAATAATCGCGCATTGTTAAGGGCAATTCTCCAATGTTATTGATATTTCCAATAACATTTATACTGTATTTTGGACTGTAATAAAACAACTTAGGATTTACAATATATCGATCTTCTTCGTGTCCAACTCCAATACCAGCGCTAATATCTCCAAACCAAAAATTCTTTTTACCTTCCTTTAATTTGATATTAATAGCTATATTTTCATTAGAATTATTCTCCAAACCTTTTAAATTAGAAACTTCATTGTAATTACGAAGTACTTGAATTTTGTCTAATGCATCTGCAGGAATGTTTTTGGTAGCAATTTTAGTATCTCCATCGAAAAAATCTTTTCCTTCCACCATTACTTTTTGAACCGTTTTTCCTTCTACTTGAATTTCACCATCTTTATTTACTTCAACACCTGGAAGTTTCTTTAAAACATCTTCTAATTTACGCTCTGTTCCATTTGTAAAAGAATCGGAATTATATACAATAGTATCTCCAGAAATTGTTACAGGCATTTCATACACAACTTCAATATCTTGCAACTGCACACCCTGACTCATACTTATATCATAAGTCATATTTTGAGAACTTGTAGTAACGTTTTTCTCGTAAGAAGAAAAACCGATATAACTCGCTTTAATAGTGTAAGGAGTATTAGCTTTTAGAGTTAAAAAATATTTTCCTTTTTCATTTGTAATAGCATAAGAATCCATAGCTTTTGTTTGATTATTAACAGCCATAACATTAGCCATTTCTAAACCATTTCCTAGAGAATCTTTTACAAAACCTTCAAATTTTATATTTTGAGCAAAAGCACTATTACATAACACTATTGCTAATAGAAATACTATTTTTTTCATAAAAATTATCTTGGACCAAAACCGTGTCCTCCACCTCTATTATTTTGAAACATTTCACGCATTTCTTCTAATTTGGCTTTTAGTGTTTCGTCGAATTCCTTTTGTGAAACCTCTTTACCTTTGTTTGGCTCTTTAATTTCTACCTTATCTTTAGAATTCAAGACTATTTTAGAACACAAAATAGTGGTACTTCCATCATTTACTTCTAAAATCAAACCTGGTAATCCCCAATAATTTTCTGGACCTTGATTTACAGGAATTTCAGGTGCATACCACGCTACAATTGTTTTTTCTTTTGGTTTTTCAATTTGATCCATAAAGTTTGTTTTTGTTGAACTTGTTGAATCTTTTTTTATGTCATTTTCGTCTTTGTTACCTCTAAATCTAAAACTTCTAAAATCTGAATCTGAAACCGGAATTACAGTTGTCGCTTTAAAACAAGTATAATTACCTATTTGTCTTGTTTCGTTTTCCATTTTCCAATTGAAGTTAGTTAAGGTGTCTTTAATCAAAAATTGCTTCCCAAAAACCTCTTTATCTACAACATATCTTTTTTCTTTTACATTTTTAAAATTAGTTCCACCATTTCCTGTCATGCTCATCATCATTCGCGCCCCTTGATTACTTTGACCAGGCGCATCTAATTTTTCTTCTTCTTTGTAGATTGATGTAGTTTTATCAAAATTTAAAACATAGGTTCTTTCAAACATTTTTTTTAAACGTTCTTCCATGTTTTTTTGCATTTCTGGAGTAATGTCATTGCGTTTAGGCATGTTTTTCATCATTTCAGCAGTACTTGTTTTAGATTCGTAAACTGCCATTCCTTGAAAGTTTTGAGCGTCAACAGAAACTGTTAAAACACTGGCAAAAATGATATAAAATACTTTTTTCATTATAGTAAAATTTATTTATATATTAAAAGACTAACAAAAGCGTTATTTGTTACAATAATTTATAGATTTTAAGAGTTAAAATAGTACTTTAGACTGTTCAAAACAAAAATGGATTAAATAGATGCCTAAATTTTTTACTTATTTTTTGTTATCACTTAACTTTATTTGCTTTTCACAAGAAGTAATTCATTCAACTGTAATAGATTCCGTTCATTTTGAGGCAAATCAATTTATTGGAACTGATGCTTATAAAAATTATTATTTCATCAAAAAAAACACTTTAGTAAAAGTTGGCAATAACAAAAATACTTCTTATCAAAATTTAACTTTAGGTAAATTAACCTTTGTAGATATTCAAAACCCACTGCAAATAGTATTATTTTACAAAGACTTTAATACAATTGTATTATTAGACAATCAATTAAATGAGACTACACAAGTAAATGGAAACAACTTTGGTTTAATATGGGAAAATGTTGGACTGTCAAGACAAAATTCCTTGTGGTTTTTCGACTCGATATCTATGAAATTTGGTTTATTTAATTTAATTGAAAACAAGTTTCAACTCATCTCAAATCCACTAAACGAAAAAATAAAATTAACTCGTTCAAGCTACAATAATTTCTACTGGCTCAATGAAGAAAATGAACTTTTTAGTATTAATTATTTTGGCAAAATAAATTCTTACGAAAAAATTCCAGATGCTGAAAATTATGAAATAATTAGTCAAAATGATTATTTATATATGAAAAATCAAAAAATTTTGTATTTCTCTAACAATAAAACATATGAAATTGTTGTTGTTAAAAATACCTTTTCAAATTTTTGTTATAAAGATGGAATTTTGTCTATTTTTACCAACAACTTTGTTATTTATTATAATATAAAATTACCATAATTCATATTGATGTTGGTGGAAATATTG
>JAIXHM010000083.1 GCA_030145825.1 Flavobacterium sp. | reverse complement strand
AGAGATATAATTACTTCTGAACTACAAAATATATTTAATGATGTTGAGGTTTTAAAAATTGATTCTGCTCTAATAACTCCAGCCCATAGAAGAAGATTATATTGGACTAATATTCCGAATGTTTCAATTCCAAAGCCAATTGAAATTAATTATTCAAGTATTTTAGAAAACGGTTATGTGGACCGAGAAAAGGCTAATGTTATTCTATCGGGAAATGTAACTTTAACCAATGGAATATTTAGACATTTCAAGATGAATATTGGAAACATTATCTATAGGGATAAAGATTTTGCGGAATTACCTATTGAAGAAAAATTGTTGAGGTATCCATCGATATTAGAACAATCTGGGTATTTTGGAAAATCGGGAAGTAACCCTAATGAATTAGATTTCCCAAACGGTTGTTACCGTCACCCAAGTATTAAAGAATACTCAAGATTGATGACCATTCCTGATAACTATGTTGATGGTGTTCCTAAAATCTCTAAAACGGAAAAACTTAAAACTTTAGGTTTAGCTTTTTCTGTTGATGTTGTTGCTCATCTGGTCAAAAGTCTAAAATCCCAAATTGAGTAAAATTGTTTTACAATATAAAAGAGCCTATAACGGCTCTTTTTTTATTGGGATATTTTCAAAAGTGAAACCCCATAAGTATATCTGTCTGATGGCACAAAGAAACCTGACACACAATTAACTTCAAAAGTATATGAACCCAATCCTGTTTCAAAATTTAGTAAATACTCATTTCCTTGGTTCCTTTTGGTATTAAATTCATATTTTTCCGAATAACGAAATTTAAAAGATTCATCTTCTACCCAAACATTACTATTTAACTCTTTTTTCCAACTCTTGCCATTTTTACCAGTAAATTGAAATCTTCTTCTTCCATAATAATCATCATTCTTCATTTCCCAAGTACCTTGAATTGAATTGATAATATCTTCATCATTTTTCCATGATTGAATTTCATTACATTTTAAACCTGTACCCTCATTTGTGGCTTTATTATTGCACCCTGTTAATACAAGTAGTATAAACCCAAATAAATAAAAAGTTGCTTTCATTCTATTATAATTAATTATTAAAATTTTTCTATTCTTTAAAAATTACGAATTGCTCTAACATGTAAAGTAATATTCGGATGTGGAGATTCATATTTGATTACTGAATCTGGGTAATTAGAAGACAATCCACCTAAATCAATTATCCAAGGACATACTGGACAGCTATTACCACTCTGATTTTGAGACGAACTCCAAAGTGTTTCATTAATACTAAAACAATCCAAACAAGCTGGTCCATACTTGTAATATTGATAAACTTTTATCAATTCGTCCTTTGAAGGTAAATACCAATCATCTTTACCATTTTGTATTAAGTCATTACATAATTTAGCAGCATAGACACCATTTCCGCTTCCGAAATAGGTTACTATTTTATTTGTGTTTTCTGCTCCTGTACCTATTGAAGTTCCTAAACCTGTTATTATACTATATGGTCCATCTCCTTCATAACCCCATTTAACTTGACCTAGAACAGCAGATACCTCAAGACCGTGTTGACCATTAGCATCTAAAGAAAAAATTCTTCCTCCCCCTGGACCAATACCTCCTAAAGTATATGAAGTAGGCGTTGGGTTCGGGTCAAGATTTGTATTGTCATTAGTAGTAGAATCATCATTACTGCAAGAGAATAAAATTCCGAAAAATAATAGAGTTAAGATTTTTTTCATTGTTTCAATTTTATAGTTACAGAGCAAATATATATGAAAAATAGGTTATAATCAACCTGTCGTAACAAATTAGTTGTTTACGACATCTTTAATCTAATTTCCACCTATGGAAAAAAAGCAAAAAAATGAAGTAATACTTCTCGGAAAAAAGATAAAGACGTTAATAGTTGAAAAAAATCTAACTGTTATGAATGTGGCACACGATGCCAATCTTGATGCAACTAATCTTAGAAAGTATATTCGTGGCTCTCAAGAAATGAAGGTTACAACACTAATAAGAATTGCAGGGGCGTTAAATGTTTCAACAAGTGAATTACTTGATGATTTAATACCTAAAAAGAAAAACTAATTCCTCTTTTTCTTTTTTAATATCCTATACAACTCAGCCAATTCTTTATCAGTTATCCCATCCATAATCAATATCAATGGAAATTTAGGCTCTTCAGTTTTTAATATTTCTTTCAGTTGTGAGAACTTGATTTTTATCTTTCTTTTCATAAAATTCTTTTATAATAAATACTTTCCCCATAGGATTTGGTCAAAATTTTTAGAAAAAAATTTTTAGAAATTTTGAAAACCAATCTAAGTGCTTCAAAAAATGAAGAAATAAAATTTACCCAAGAGAGAGGTCACCGCAGACTTAAAGATAATAAAACCCTATATACCTTGAAGTTACGAACATGAGGGGGATATATTCATTTCATAAAATAAAAATGTTCCTTACTAGCAATGAGTTGTCAATTAGATGCGTAAAACACCTGGTTTTATGTGCATTTACTTGGTATATTCATAAGGTTTTGGTACATTCACAGAGTATAAATACCTGTAAACATGAGTAATAAGACAAGTTTTAATGATTTTTTTCCTACTGACAATTCATCAAGGACCAATTTAAAATATGATTTGGTCGCTTCCAAATTCATGACAGGAATTGAGAACCATCAACGCAATCGATACAACAATTCGGCTTCTGTTGGTGGTGTATTCATATTGATTTCGGCTTTTTTCCAAATTTTCTTTGGACTGATTCTTATAATTTTTGGATTACTCTGCAATCTGTATAAATCGTTGAGGTAATTCTAAATATACCTATTTATAGCCCCGCTGGGGCTTTATTTTCGTTGGTGTAGATTTTCCTTTATTTTCTTAATATAATTGAAGTATATAGCTTTAATTCAAGCCTACGGCTATTGGAATGAATTAAATTAAATATGCTTACGCAGTTGGAGTGTTTTAATTAACTTTTTTTGTTTTCAGAAAAAAAGATGATGAGCCCCTACTGGGCGATTCTCTTTTTTTTTCTGTTTTAATGTATAGCGCATAGCGCATACATGCTATGTAATATATCTATATGATATAAGGTTGCGAAAAGAAGGAACTATTCAATTAAAATGAGGGAACTTTACCAATTTCCTCCCTCAAAATGAGGGAAGTCTATTCCAATTCAATTATAAAAATCTACTTCAATTTATTATTTATAAACCAAATCGGTATTAAATAATTTTTCAATAAGAAAAAAATATCATTCAATTTCCTTTACTTTTTTTCAATTAATGTGTATATCTATACAAAAGCAGGAATACTGCGTACTCGGTTCCTTGTTGGTAGCACCTTCAAGGTTCCTTTCCGAGTATAAACTCAATTAGGAATTATAAAAAAATAAAAAAGGTATACTATGAAAAAAACTCTTAATAGCACAGCTATAATTGGACTTGAAAACGGATTTGTTCAAACTCCTAAAAATGTTATCACTAATGCAAACCTGACGGATTCTGCCGTTAGATTATTCCAGTTAATACTGGACACCCCGAGCAATTCAAAAGTAAGCTTAGAATACTACCGCAAGATGTTGAACTGGTCAAAAAACAAGTTGGCTAAAGCAACTGAAAGTCTTCAAAAAAACGGATTTTTAAAAATTAGTAAAATTCCAAAAGGCAAAGGAAACGGCTTTAGCTATCATTATTCGATTTCAAGTTTCGGCAATCTGAAAAATGAAACTGATTTGAAAACAAGCGAAGAGCTGGAGGAAATAATCGACGAAATTCAATTGCAGGAAACTGACGTGGAACCGCAGAATATTGAAACGGTTACAGATAATTCAATTGATGATGACGAATTATATAATTACTTAGGAACATTAGTCGATTTAATTGATTATTATGGCGATATATATAAAGAGGAATTTTATCCATTTTTCGCTAAATCGGACTTAAAAGGAATGAAAAAAGTAACGGATAAATATTTGAAGCAGTTTTATAATACTGAGCTTGCAAAGGTTAAAAATCCTGAATCAAACAAAAAAGCATTTGAAGCTTTAAAATATTGGTTAAAAGTTGAGGTATTCGAGAAGAAAAATTTACTTAGGTTGTATCCTACAAAATATTCTAGCATCAACAGTAAGTTTATATCATTAAAAGCGCAATACCGAATCGAAAGACCTGTAGATTTTGAAACTCAACTGGGTGATTTCTTAGAGAATCCAATTGATTAATTGCAAAATCGATTTTTACATAAAAGAAAAATCCTAAGCTTTACACTTAGGATTTTTTTTATGTTGAAATGTAAATCAATTTTTCTTTCCTTAATTTAAAATTTACAGGATTCCAATCTTCCTCAATTTCGGGTTTTACTAAATTATTACTAAAAAAAAGAATTTCTTTACCTTCCCTTGATTCAAATGCAGTGTGCTTAAATGAAAATTCTTTTTTAGGACATTCTGAATATAAGTCTTGTATTTGTGGAACATTATCATAAGAAACAACCCATTTTATATTTCTTATGCTTTTAATCTTATCGCTAACAGATTTATGATTTTTATCGTGATAATGATTCATATACAACGTACTAGCCTTTAAATAATAGGGGGGGTCAAAATAAAATATCACATTATCATCTTCTGCCTCATGTTGAATTTTATCAATTAATTTAATAGCATCCTTCTTGTAAAGTCTAATCTGTTTCTTTTTTGATGCAATCTTTCTTATTCTTTCAATTAAATCAACTTTATTAAACCTACAATCCATTAAATAATTTCCTTGTTGTTCAATACCACCCATTACACCAGCATTAATTATACCTGAACGATTTGTTCTATTTAAATAAAAAGTTGAAAAACCTAATTCTAATAAGTCGGCCGATTTTTTTCGTGTTTGAATTTCTTTCTGTTTTCTCCATTCATCAATAGTAAATTCAGCATTCTCTATAAGATTACAAAGCGCATTTGTCTTATTAAGAACTGAATACCAAAAGGCATAAATAGACCTATCTCGGTCATTGATTGTAATTTTGGAAACAAATCCTTCCATTAATAAAAATAAAGCTACTGATGCACCACCTGAGTAAGGTTCAACATAATGTCCGTTTACATTGTTATCAACACAAATCTTGGCCAAAAAAGCAGACAGTTTATTTTTACCGCCAGGGTATCTTAATGGGGAATATATTTTCATTTTTCTCTAATGTCTAATAAAACTTGGAACAAAGGAAATAAAAAATCCCAAAACCCATTCAAAAATTCTTTATTTAAATAATGAGAATCTTGACCATGAACATATCCATTAAGAACATCTAAAGAATATTGTTGACTAGGGTCAATTAATTTAGTTACAATTATTTGAGTTTTGCCATTTAACTTATTAGCCTTTATGTATTCCAATCTTTTCTTTAAAGGAATATTCTTTAAATCTTCTCTATAATACGATTTTAAGTCATTTTCAATACCTTCTGTTTCAATGTAATTTAAAACTGCTAAATCTAAGAAAACTCTTAAAGAAGCTGAAACTATATTTTTATATCCTAGTGATATTTTTTTTAATTCATTAAAAATACCTAATAATCTATAACTGCTTGTATGTAATTCATAAATTGGCAGAACCATTTTGTTTCTAGAAGGATTACCTTTTAAATGTTGAATCGTAGCACTTTGACCACTATTATCTTGACCATTTCCATCTTGTTGACCATTATCTGCTGAACCAGAATTTTGATTGGTATCATTAGTAGAACTTTGGTTATTTTCAGTTTCAGAAGAACTATTATTATTTTCTACTTCTTCTAAATCATCTTCGTCAAAAAGAACCGTTGGTAAGCTTGCTAATACTTCGTCTAAATCATCTTTAGTTAAACGGGTATTAATTTTATCATCATTATTATTTACAATTCTTTTAATTAATTCTGCAAAAGCATTAAAAAAGCTTCTTTTATTGGATATTATTTTTACATCTATTCCTTCATATTCAAGTCCCCACTTTTCTTTAACTAACGAAAAGTTAAAAAACCTCTCTAAAATTGTAATTGGAAAACGATAAGAATTTGCTTTTGAAAATTCATCTTCAGACAATTTAGATTTGACTTCAAACAATTTTACAAAATCTTTTATTTTTAGTAATCTTATTATATTTTCTAACTCACTTTTTGAAAGCTTTGTTACTGAAATAATTTTATCAATATCTCCATTATATTTATCGTAAAGAGTTGAAACCCACCTCCTTTGTTGTTCACTTGACCATCTTCTCTGTAAAGAAGACGAACTGTTTCTTTGATTAATATACCATTCTGCATCATCAAAAGTTGGAGCAACATTTACAGGAATCTTTTCAATGTCAGATAAATTAATTTTGTTAGATGCCCTTCTTATAAAACTTCTAATACTTTTTGGTGCTTTGTTAGGTTCCCTCAATAATTTTAAAGCAACAAGTCGTCTGTTACCCTCTGCAACGTAATATTTATTATTATCGGTGTTTTTCCAAACTACTACAGGGTCAGCAGGAACAAAACCGTCTTCAACAATTGAATTAACGAGATTATAAAAATCATCTCTATCAGCTTTTTCAAATGTTAAATCTTCTGCAAAATCACTTAAAGTTAAATGGTTTTCTTCTGGATTCAATCTAGGATTTTCAGGCCACAATCTAATTTGGTCAACTGCTCTTGGAGTCTTTTTATTTAACCATTCGTATTTTTCAATCATATAAACTTATTTAAAAGTTAATGAAATTAGTTATTTTTTTAATTTCAATTTTACGGATTACCTCAATTTCAAAGATAAGATACCAAAAAGTAAAACACAATACGTATTTATACTTATTTTCATACGTATTTATACGTACAAAACGAACATTTAAACCTTTTATTCCCCCACACACAACCTCAATACGGCTCATTTAAGACCTTTTAAATCGTTTGAATGATTGTGTATTGGTTATTTGTTTTGGTGATGTTTATGGGCTTTGTAATGGCTTTGTGGATTGTGAGGCGAAACGGTTAGGAATCGCCTTTTTATTAATTAAATGTTTCTATACATTCTTTAAAACATTTTTTTGCTTTTTTTATTTTTTTGTAATTAAGATGTTTTAAAAATTCACTCAATTTGGCATCTTTTATTTTATATTTCCAATTTGAAATAAATAGTGAACTATAGTATTCTTTTGCAAATTCTTTTATGTTATTCTCTTTAAATCCTCCTAAAAAATAAAAAACATTTTTTTCTTTGGAATAGCATAAATAATAATCACAATCACACCAATTAACTGTAAAAAGGTCTTTATTGTCTTCACAATAAAAATTACCACTAATTTTGATAAATAAAAATTCATTTGCACCAAAAGTTTCATAAGGAATCTTATCAATTTTTGAAATCAAATCATCTCTACTTTCAAATTCATGTTGACTTACTGTAAAAAGTTTTGCTTTAAAAACTATTGATAAAGTATCAATAGTTTTTAACTCTTGATTTTGTGCATTTAAATTTGAAATTAAACAGCACAATATTAAAAAAAACACTTTTTTCATTTACTTCTTTTTAAAATTTTTAGGGCCAAATTGTACAGCTCTTTTTCCTGATGGGTCTCCCTTTGCATGCCCATCATGTCCATTATTAATTAAATTTTTCTCTTTTAGCCATTGATAATATGTTTGGGTATTCTCTATTATATAATCAGCATGTCCTAACTCATGTTGTGAAACTTCTAATGTAGTTCTACTTCCTGAAGGGACATTAACTGTTTTAATAACTGTTGAATTTTTACCAAATTCAGATTTCAAACCAACATTATTTGGGTCACTTAAATCAAAGTTTGTATCGTTTTGACCGTCATTTTCCCCTAAACTTGTAACAGATTGAAAATAAATATCTGTACTTAATGCATCCATTTTTTCAAACAATAATGGTGCCTCAGTTTTTAATTCATTAATTTTAGCTTCCGTTTTTTCTGACGCTGAAGTATATTTTTCCAAATTGTCAGCAGCTTCAGAAGCGCCATCTAATGTTCTTTTAGTTCTAGTCCACTCTTCCTTACCTTCTTTTGCTATAGCTGCTTTTTTCCATTCTCGTCTAGAAGCATTTACAGAAACCCCAAGGTATTCAGCCTTACTTCTTAAATTTTCTTTCCATTCTTTATTTTTTGCTTCAGCTTCTTTTCTCTTTTCTTCATCACCATTTATAATTTTCATGCCATCAAGGTCAATAAAGTACATTGGATTATTAACAGCATAATTATAAGGTGTGAATGAAGAATATTTTTCCGCTAACGGGTCAATGTTCATCCATCTACCTAGTGCAGGGTCATAATTTCTTGCTCCGTAATCGTACATGTTAAGCCCTAGCTCGTCTTGGTATTCTTTTCCGTTATACTTATATTGGTAATTTGTATACTCTACGGTAGGCATAGAACTTGGTGGATTCTTAATTTCAACTATTTCCTCAGCTACTAAAAAAGTATTTAAATTGTTATTATAATTTTCATGTTTTAAGCCAAAAGGATAATAATGATTCTCCTCTAAAACCTTTAAATCATTGATGCTATAATCAAAAGTATAACTCATCCTAATATTGCCTAAATGGTCTTTATAATTATAAACATAATTAAATAAAAAACCACTACTTACTCTAGACCTTGTAACATTTACATAGCCCTCGGCATGTGGAAACATTTGCAAATTAGTGTTTTTATATTGAAACCCTCCAGATAAATAGCTAGTTGTAGCACTTTCATCTCCAAATAAATCATCTATTCTCTTAGCTACTTTCCTTCCAGAGCCATCATAAATATATTCAATTTTATTTCCATTACCAAAAAACATTACCATTGGTAAATTCAAATGATTGTATGTTATTAATTCGATGTCTTTATTTTCATCTTCTACCATATTCCCATTAATATCATACTCATAATCGTCAGTTAAATCATTATCGTCTTTAAAACCTTGTGGTGAGTTTGTGTCGTCTACTACTCTTATTAATTGATTTGGACTATCATTATCGTAAGTGTATTCTAAGTCATCAATTTCTAAAGATTGTTCAACACCATTAGAGTCAAAAACATTTGTATAACGTATTAATGATAATATATTTCCATTCTTGTCATATGTTAAACTTTCATCATAATTACCAATTGCTCCAGATTTTAAATATGTCGCTGAATTTAATCTGTTTAATTTATCATAAACATAATTATATTTTCTAATTATTCCTCCATCAGTTAGACTTGCCCAATAAGTTGAAGAAATATTACCATTATAAAGTTTAGTAGGAGCTACATCATTACTTAAAACTGCATTATAATCATCATAAGTTATTTTATAAGCAAATAAATCATTCTCACTTATTAAATCATTAACATCATTTATTGTTTTTAACCAGCCTCTAATATTATAAGTATAATCTACCTTTTGTAATCCTACAACTCCAGTTGTATCTGACCCTCCAACTTTCTTATTAATTAATTGACCTAATTCATCGTATGTATTTTTTACAATTAATTCTTCAGGTAATTGATTTATTTGTTGTTTTTGAAGTAAAAGCCTGTCTTGGGGTGTATACTCATAACTATCTCTAACAATTATCTCAATCGCAGATGTATCTCTCTTATGTTTTGTTATAGTATATATTACTTTACCTGCCCAATCATAATTTGTATCGATTTGTGTATATCCTCCAAAATAATTTTCACTATATGTTCTTATAACTCTTGATTTTTCATCGTATAAAACATATGATATTTCAAATACATTTGGAGTTAAAGGATCTAATATTTTTACTTTAGTTCCTGTTTGTAGACCTTTTACATTAGATGCTACTGTTTGACTCTCAACATCAGTTGGAATTGAAATATTATTACTAAAGTTATAATCATCATAATATGTTTCTGTTAAAATATCATCTTGAGTTAAAATAAAAGGATTTGCACCAGAACTAATAGAATTCTCGTTTGAAAACCTACTATTACTATCAACAGACATTGCTTTCCATCCTGTTTTAACCACTCTTCCAAATACATCATACTCTGTTATTAGCCAACCTATTGAACCTGTCCCTAATGGAGAAAAAGCTGGACCTGTAGCTACTGGCCTATCTTGTTTATCATATACAATAAATTCCCAATCTTTTCCTGGTAATTTTTTTTCAACTAATCTATTTCTTTTATCGTATTTATATTGATAGCACAATCCGTCTAATTTTGTAGTGCTTCCATCTGCTAATGGTGGAATTACATAGGTTAAATTACCATAGTCGTCATAAACATAATAAGTGTCGTGTGCTATATTATTCTCGTATGTCCTTTTTAAAACAATTTTACCATCTTTATCTTTAAATTCTTCTGTTGTATTATTTTTTTGACTTAATACATTCCAATTCTCATCTTTTGTAATTGTTTTATAAAGATTATTTATTGAATATGTTCCTAAATAATTGATTGAAATATCAAAAACCTGAGTAGCACTGTTAAATAA
>JAIXHM010000082.1 GCA_030145825.1 Flavobacterium sp. | reverse complement strand
ATTATTACTAGTCTCATTATAACTTAATGAATTATCTTCATTATTATTATGAATCCCTTTACATAAATCATAATTGTAAACAAAATGTGCAGTTTTTATAGGTGCAATATCTAAATCGTCATTAGGGTCATCGTTCAATAAGTTTGCTTTTATAGCTTCTGGTTTAGAATACAATTTTACTTTATCAAGCTTATACATTTTACTTGAAGAATTAAAATTTTTAGCTGTATTCTTTTCATTATCAACCCCTAAACCATCTTTTCTTTCTGACAGCTCAAAAATAGCTACATGTGTTTTTGTTTCAATACGTGATATGTATTTTAATTCTTTTTCACCATAAGTATAACTTGCCTTTTTATGGTTTCTATCAGAATTAAACCCTGGATTGTATGACGCCCCATAATATGGTGCACGCCATTTATATTTACCATAATCCTCATACACAAATTTTGTATATGAACCCAAATCATCATCTGATGGACCATTACCAGTAACATCTTCATAGTCAGTAGATAAAACAGCAGTTAACAAATAAGTATTGGCAAAACTTGGAGTGATTATTTTATTATAATAGTGATCTATACCATTTTCGTTTGATTCACCGTAATTTGAGAAATCATCTGGTACAAATATTCCGTTGTTATTACTTGCCTCTGGCAAATCGTTTTTATGTATTGCAAAGGTTACCTCTTCTTTGTCAGTATTATAAACTGTTTCTCCAAAAACATATGTGCTTCCATCGTTATTAATAGCTTTATAACCAGCAGTATGGTGTTTTTTGGCATTATTGTTTTGTTTTATAAAGACATCTCCTTCAGATTCTTCACTAGTTATTTTATAAACCAATTGGTTTCTGTATTCTCTGGATTGTCTTTTAATTTTTTGATTAATTGAAATAGGTGAATATGTATTTCCACTTGCAAATGAAAATTCTTTTTTTCTATAAGTATTACTTAAATTATTAACATCTAAAAGTTTAAAATCGATAGCTCTATTTTCTCCTAGTTTATTGTTTAATAATGAAAGTTCATTGTTCAAAGTAAAATCACTTCCAAATTTGTAATATGTATTTTCATATTCTAACTTTTCAGATGACGTCTTTTTAAAATAATTTGTAACTGGTGTATTCCAAACACCAGCATTAACATCACTTTGAGCATATTCTACATCAATTCCAAAATGTACACCCCATCCAAATTCTGCTTCAACACCTAAAGAACCACTTCTACTTATGTCTGATTTCTTAGGATCAAAAACATAACCTATTTGGCTTTGATATGGCCTAAAACTGCCCGACATACCTTGTGTTTGCATAGAATAGGTATCATAGGTATAATTCGTAACTGGTAGAACTCTTATATTTTTTGTTACAGCCCTGTCATTTTCTCTATTATAATCCAATAAATCATTTTCATTAGCATTTTGTGTAAACTCATAACCATAAGCTTTTTCATTTGTGGTTTTATCTTTTAATTTCATACTGGAGAAAAAACCGGTTGCTCCTACTTCTCCTTCAAACAAGTAAGCATGTCCACCTAAGGAAGCACTAAAAGTACCTGAAAATGTACTAAATTCATTCCTTATAGTTGGGGTAAACGTATTATTAATAAAATTAAAAGTTGCTGAACCCGATGTTAATCCAGTTTTTCTATCATTTCTACCTGCACCATTTATATTATTAAATCCATTAACCAATGAAGAGCTTCCACTCAAATTATAATTTTGAAGTCCTTGCCTTGAATTATAACTTAATCCTAATGAAGCACTTAGACCTAAATCCATATCGGCATTTTCATCATGTGTTGTTGAAACATTAATTGATGGGCTAACACTTACACCCTCAGTAGCAGATGAAGTAATATTCATTCCGACACTAACACCGTCACTTATACTATATGATAAGCCAAAAGAAGGCACCGCTGAAATACCGCTATAATTATTATGTTGCAATGTTAAAGATGCTCCACCTCCTATTGAAGGTCCATTACTTCCTCCAGATTCAGCTCCAACTAATTGTCCATTTACTCTAAAAGTAAATCCAACAGTTCTATTAGGCTTTAATTTATTTGTATATTGAATTGCTTCTCCATTAAAATCATCAGGCAACCCTCTAACTTGTCTTTCAATTTGACCAACATTTAAATTCCAACCTAAACCTACCCATGAAGCCTCTTGATCCATAGTTATACCTGAATTATAGGCAAGATTAATAGGATAACCACCAACATCCATAATTGGAATATTGTAATTAAAGTCTCCACTGGCTAAATCTACCATATCTGAAGTCCCAATGGGTGTAAAGGCATTAAATTCTGGTTGTTTAGGACCAGAAGTTAAAGCATACATTTGCATTGGTTGCGTGATTTGTAAAAACACCATTATAGCCAAATAATAGGCTACAAATTTTGAAAACTTACTAGATCTGATTTGTTTCATAATAATATTTCGCTATAAGTATCTTTAAATTGAAATTTAACCGTTCCTTTTTTGAAAAGTTTGTCGTTGTAAATTAATTGTATTTGATCATTCTCTGGAATTCCAGAAAAAAACAGCATTATTTTATGATAAGGTGCAATTTTAAAATTGCGTTCAAAATTAACTCCCGAACATTGAATGGTATCATTTTTAGAAGTAACCACATAAAAATCATCGTTCATGGTAAAAGACATATATTTTACACCATTTTCATAACTAAGCGTTGTAAATTCATTCTGCAATAAATCTTCTTCATCTTCATGTTCAAAAGTAAATTCGAAAATTCGTTCTGATTTATTTTCTTTGTATAAAGAATCGATTAAAAATAAATCTTGATTTCCTTTATCTTTTAATAAATAATATTCCAATGGAACTTCAGTGGCTGTAAAATTAATGTCATCTATTTTCTCAACTTGCGTCTTAGATTTCCATCCAACTTTTTCAAGCCTGTAAAGTTTTTGTCTTATTAAACCGTCATTCTGTAACGCAGAATTTTCTTTCTCCTTTTTACAAGAGAAAAGAATACAGATAAATAGAATATAAATACTACTTCTTAAAACCACTATATCTATTATTTGCAAATTCTATAAAACTATTAGTAACATCTAATTCTACATCAGCATTCAAAATATTACTGCCTTTCTCAGAAAGAAGAATTAAGCGATAACCCTCTTTCTTAGAAAATTCTTCACTATATTGAATGAGTCTACTCCAAATCTTTTCTGATTCTTGAAAACCAAAATTTTGGTTAAACGAATCTAATTCATCTCTTTTTTCTATAAAGGTTTTCATCAGTACCTCTTTTTCATCTTGATCCAAATCTCTTTGAAGTTTAGCATATAAACTATCTAAAAATTGTTTCTTAGAAGAAAATTCTTTTTCACCAAAAGATTTAGATTCTTTTGTCATTTGAAATTCTTCAAAAACTTTTACTTTGTCTACAAAAACAACTTCTTCATTCTTATTTATCTTTTCAAATAAAAGAAATAAAATTATAGTTAATATTAAGATTACATTAACAAATAATAGAATTTTAATAACACTTTTTTGCACTAATATTTTTGTTAAAATTTTAACAAAAATAAGTTAAAGAATTTTATACACAAACTTTTTTAAACTTATTTTAATTTTGAAATTGATTTTGCAGAATTATTATACCTTAAAACAACTGAATCCTTGTAAATTTGTTCAACAACTAAACCATCAATATTGTCTTTTAACCTAACTCTCTTCAATCTATCATTAACTTTTAATAAAATTAATTTTTGGTTTTTATCTTGAGATTTGATGTAACCAAAATATTGAACAATCGGAAATGGTTTATTAATTATTGGTACTGGCGTTTTTTTAAATACAGGTTTATTTAAAGCCTTTTTAACTATTGAGTTACTTTCTCTTTTAAGCATAGTTTTAGCTAAAAAAGGATCTCTTTCTAAAAGTTTTAACTCAAAAGTATCTTTTTCAATTTTAGTTATAGGTAAAGAGAATTCAGTTTGATTATAAACTATTTCATTATCATTACTAAAAAAACGATTAACATACTTATAAAACACTGTTCCCCAAAGAGCCAATACAATAATAATCAATGCTATGTTAATCTGTTTTTTTTTCATTTTTAGTTAATTGTAAATTTAAAAGAGTTACTCGCTGTCCCAACATTTCCTGCGGCATCTTTCGCAATAATTCTCCAGTAATAATCACCAACTGTTGAAAAGCTTTGCGAAAAATTTGTTCCATTTACATTTGAAGTTTGTAAAATATTTGAAAACGCAGTATCTGATGCAATTTCAATTGTGTATGAAATTGACGACTGAACTAGTCCAGAATCAGCTGGAATCGTCCAACTAAAATTTATTGTTGTAGCCGAACTTTGAGATGAGTTATTAGCTGGCAAAGTATTTTGAGGTTGATTTGGAACAACAGTGTCGATTGATAGAGTTCTTGAACTAAAAACTGTTTCAGTAGAATTTGTATTGTTTATAGCTTTAACTTTCCATGTATAAATAGCATCCTCATCTAAAATAGTATTACCTAATGTAAAATTTGTATCTGTAATATCCCCTGATTGGTAAACAATTAAAGAACTATTTTTTACAATTTCCAGATTATAAAATTCAGCAGCGGCTAAATTATCCCAATTCAAAGAAATATTTACATTGTTAGTAATGTAATTATTTAATGGACTTGTTAAAAAAACTTGTTGATTAGTCAAGATTAATGTTTCCTCTACTTCAAAATAAATAGGAAAAGAATAAGTTGATTGATAGGCTGAATTTTCTCCCCTAACTCTCCATTGGTAACCACCTTGAGTCAATGGTAATGAAATATAAGTTTTATTAACTAAAGTATCATGTACTTTAACTTGGTTTAAATCATAAACTTGAACACGATAATCATCAGCTCCGTCCAATTCATTCCATGAAAAAGAAACCACATTACTTTCTATAACAGAACCTTCCGTTGGATATATTGTTTGAACAATATCATTTGATAAATCTTCTTCAATAATATCATCACAAGCAAACAACAAAGTCGAAACACAAAAAACTAATGCTTTTAAATATATTTTCATAATCTAAATTTTTTTATTCATTTCATAATTCTGAAAAACAATTTTCAAATGTAATTGTTCAACAGAATTACCTTTTTTAATTTTATAAAATTGAATATTAATTACTCTTGATAAATTAAATTTTGTTTCAAAATCATAAGCTAAAACTAATAAATCATTTATTCCCCCAGTAACATCTAACTGATTAGTATATGCTTTATAATTTTCTCCATCAAATGTATGTATACTTTGCATACTATTTATAGATACGCCTTTATGTAAAGTTGCAAAATTTACTATTTCTTGTTGTGCTTCTTCACTTGCTACATTTTGGTCCCCTAAGTAATTATCATATTTTGCAATATCTTTAGAAAGCTTTTCAAGATTTTTTGATTTGCTATTTATTTCTTCGGAAAGCTCAATCAAATCTTTATTTTCTTTATAAACAGAAATTAAATTTGAAAAAGAACGTTTATAAGCAGTAATGCTCAATAACACAGTCAGTATTAATAAGGCAATTGTTTTTTGTTTATATGAATATTGCTCAAACATTATTTTATCTTAATCAAAATTGAAAATTGAGTATTATTTTTTTTGTCCTTTTTTAAACTTTCAATTTCAAATTTTTGAACCCAATCAAATTCTTTTATCCTTTTCAACCAATTATTAAACGCGACTTCATCTACCGTTAATCCCTCAATTTCTATCAATCCAGCTGATAATTCAATTTTTTTATTATTCTTAACTTCGTTTTTAATAGGATTAATATTAATATTATTTAATAAAATTTCATTTGGTATTGATTGTAATAATTCATAATCATAATAGGTTAAAAACTTGTTAGATAACAAACCCACATCTTTAATTATTGCTTCTTTGTCTTTTTTTTGATTTTCTAAATCAACAATTTCTTGAAAAGCTTTGTTCGAGTAAATATTTTGGATATTTAACTCAGCATTTTTTGAAGCATAATATTGAATTCCAAAATAACTTATTAAAAGTGAAATAAAAAACCCTATCAGTATTATAATACCTATAACATTAAAAGCTTTTTTATATAATTGCTCTTCTATATTAGCAATATCTAATACAGATTTTGTAATTCTATCTGACTTTATAAAAAAGTTTATTCCTGATGCGTATGTAGGTAATGAGAAAGAATTTAATTTTTCTTCTCCTATTAAATAATCAGTTATAGGTACAACTTCATTTTTTAAAAAATCAACTAATTCATTTTCATTAAAAATCAATTCTGTCGAATTTGAAAAAATATTTGATTGATTTAATTGTTCCTTCAAAATTGAAGTGGCAAAATTTCCCAAATAAAAATCAATAACTTGAATTTTGTTTTCTTGAAAAAAAATCAACCAATCTTCTAAAACATTTTTTCTACAAAAAGAAACGAATAAAGCTTTTTCTGCTTTATAACTTGTATGAAATATAGAATTATAATCAATATTTTTCTGCCATGCTAAATCACTTTCGTTTGAAAAATCTATTTTTTTATTTAAAACACTTTTTCCATTTAATAGGAGAACAACTGGCTTTTTAACATCAATTAATGTTATTAGTCTATTTTTATCATTAGTTACCTCCTTTTTTAAAACCGTTAACTTATTATTATCTTTCATTAATGATAAAACCTCATAATTTTCAAAATTGGCATCTTGGTAAACACCAACCACTTGAATTTGATTTATCGAAAATATTTTAGACAACAATCGCTTCATTAGTAAACTATTGTAGGTTTTATAAAAATATGCAACTTAGAATCTCCTTTTGATTTTTTCTTACTGCTTGTAAACCATTTTAAAATTGGTATTCTAGAAATAAGAGGAACACCTGTTCCTGAATTTTCCTTTTTTAATTCATCTAATCCTCCTAAAAGAACCATTTCATTATTACGTACTCGAACTAAAGATTCAAATTTTTGAGAGGCTTTCCCTGGGGGAGCATTTTCCCCAGCCCTTCCTAAAAATGAACTTTTTTCAACATTTATATTCAATGTAACATTTTCATCTGTTGAAACGAATGGTTTAATCTTAACGCTTAAATTAGCCTCTGTTGGCTTCCAAGTTCCAGATTGAAGAATATCACCTCCAGTCCCTATATTGTTTTGCAGCAATCTATTGTTTTGCTCAAAATAATAACTGGTCTCTCCTATAGAAAGATTAGCTTCATGACCACTTAAAGTAGCAATCTTAGGTGTCGATTCAATTTTAATAATCGAATTATTCTCTAACATTTGTAAATTCAAATAAAAAGCATCCGTTACTTTTCCAAGTTTTATAAATCCAAGTCCATTAAATGCATCAATTAAATTGTTAACAGACGAACTATTTAGAGACATGTCGGTTGTAGGGTATAAAACTCCTTGAGTAGTGGTTTGGTTTAATCTATCCAAGCCAGCTTTTAATCCAGTTTGAATATCATACGATTTATTGTATTGAACAATAATAACCTCTATTTGAACTAATGGAACTACTTTGTCAATTTGTTGTATATATAATTTCAATTCTTCAATTGTACTTTTAGCCCCTGAAACAATTAAAGAGTTTAACTCAATAAATTCTTTAATTTCGACCTTCTCGGAAAACACCTTCGGTAATGATTGCAATACTGATTCTATAGAGCGATTTTCTAAAGCAATCATCTCCGTTGATCTTAAACCTTGTGTTGATTGTTCCCCAATTAAGTAAAAATTATCTTGCTTTCTATGGGTGAATTTTTTTCCTTTAAAAATATGCTCTAATAAATCATCAAAAGTAATTTTTGAAGCCATCAATGATGTTTTTTCATCTTTTGGTAAGTCGTAAATAAAATAATTGATATTTAATTTTTCAGCAGTTTCTTTTAAAAGTTCTGCTGCATCAGCTTGATTTGCTTTTACTTCAATAAAACCTTGTTCATCAACCACAACATCATAAAAACCTTCATTATCTGAAGAAACTTTAGTTTTATTTTTAAGGTTATTTCTATTCCCAGAAGCGTTATTATTAGAAGCTTCTTTTGGCTCGGTATTCTTTTCTAAAAAATAAAAACCATTTTCATCTTTTGTTGATATTAACTCATTTGATTTAGCCATCATTTCGATAACTTGATCAAAAGGACGATTCAAAATATAGGATGATACTTTCATCGTTTTAATATCGGGAGCCAAAACAATATTTTTTCCTGATTTATCAATTATTGCTTGTGCTACCGATGGTAATGAATCATTTTGCAATTTAATAGAAAGAAAATCATTTTGTGGATTATAAGTAACATCAACAATTTTTGGTTCTTTCTTAACTATTATTTTAACTTCTTTACGTTTGTTAAAAGATAGAATATTACGCATGAAACCAACTTCTAAATCATATTTTTGTGTTAGAAACAAAAACGCATCTCTGACTGTAACATCATGAAAATTATTCACAACTGGAATATTTAGACTATTATCTACATCAACATTTAATTGATGCTCATCTGCAATTGCCCTAATTAAATCATATAATGACAACCCAGAAACATCAATTTTTACTACTTCATTAATACTAGGTTTTATTTTAGCAAAATCATTAAATTTTTGTTCTAAAACTGCATAGTCTTCTTGAGCAAAAGAATTTGCCGTAATCAAACAAAAAGCAATTAGAACATAAAGTTTTTTTAACATTATTATACGTTTAATAAAATCGAATATATTTCATCTAATGATGTTTCACCTTTAGCAAAAACATCATACGCTTTTTCTGGAAGCGATTTATAATTTTCATCCTTTTCAAAATGCGATGCAATAGTATTACTTTTTATTGCATTTGCAATGGCTAAATTTATATTTATTACATCATAAATTGCAGTTCTACCTTTATAACCGGTATGGTAACATTCATTACATCCTTTTGCCTTAAATATCTTTTTAGGCTCGTATGGAATTTTAAAACTTTCGGGAAAATCATTTATATCGAAAGAAACTTCTTCTTTACAATGACTACAAAGCTTTCGAACCAATCTTTGGGCTACAGACAAATTAAGTGTTTCCGAAATTAAGTATGGAGGAACTCCCATATCAATCAATCTTGAAACAGTTCCAATTGCTGAATTTGTATGAATTGTAGACAAAACCAAATGTCCCGTTAAAGAAGCTCTAATTGCCATTAAAGCTGTTTCAGAATCACGTATCTCACCCAACATAATGACATCAGGATCTTGACGTAAAAAAGACTTTAATGCCGATGCAAATGTTAATCCAATATCTTCTTTTAATTGAACTTGATTAATTCCTTTTAAAGTGTATTCTATTGGATCTTCTACGGTAACAATATTTCTTTTTGTATCATTTAAAAGACGTAATGTCGCGTATAGTGTTGTAGTTTTACCTGAACCAGTTGGTCCACTAATCAAAATAATTCCATTAGGCTTTTTTACAGCTTCTAAATATTTGTCTAATTCTTCTTTTTGAAATCCAAGGGATGTTAAATCAATATTAGAAGCATCTTGACCCAATAAACGCATTACAATTTTTTCACCATAAAGCGTTGGTAATATAGAGACACGGACATCAAAATCTTCAGTTGTAATTCTACCGTCTTGGGGCAAACGTTTTTCAGTAATATTTAATTTTGAGCGAATCTTAATTTTGTTAACTAACTCTAAATAATTTTCAGTTTCAATTTTATAGCGTTCAATAAGTTGTCCATCAATCCTAAATCGAATTCTTGCAGATTTTTCATAAACTTCACAATGAATATCACTACTTTTCAAGCTTTTTGCCTCAGAAAGTAAAACTTCCAAAAAATCATTCGAATTAACAGTTAACGTTTTGCTAGAATTATTAATTCTTTCTTTTCTATAATAAATTGACAGTGCTTTTGTTATTTCACTTTCTTCAACAGAAATTAAATCAATTTGTTTGCCAATTAATAATTCTAACTCCTCTTTTATTTCAAAAGTATTATTCGATTGAATACAATAAAACAAAATTAAATTTTCATTTACTTCTTTTGGTACAATTTTATAATAATTTGCCAGATCTGTAGACACAACATGAATAAAATCACTGTTAACTATAATTTTTCCCATTTATAGTTTAATTAAAGTGATTTTATGAAATGATAACAGTAAGTCATTCCCTAAAATTATAAGCAAAAGTAAAGCAGAAAGTCCTGCTAAAGGTACAGAATCATGTCTTATAAATTTTTGAAATAGCTTTTGAATTATAATTGCAAAAAGCATTGAAACAACAAAAAAAAGTATGTAGTTATATAGAAAAAACAAAGGTGCTATTGCTAAATAAAAAAGTAAATCTCCTAATCCAAAATAATGTTCAAATGGGTTCAAAAATTGTTTGTTTTTTAAACACATATAAAGTGTCATAATAGATAAAGTTGTAATCAAAAAAAATAAATTAATACTAATGATTTTTAAATTTGATTTTATTAAAAAATAACTTGATAAAAAAATCATAATTGGTAAAATAACATGTATGTGGCGCAATTTTAAATCTTG
>JAIXHM010000081.1 GCA_030145825.1 Flavobacterium sp. | reverse complement strand
AAAATACAATACTTTTATCCAAAATTTACTTTAATTTATATGAAAGCATTATTGCTACGTGAAATAAAATCTTTCTTTGGTTCAACCATTGGCTATTTAGTAATAGGAATTTTCCTCTTATTAAATGGTTTATTTTTATGGGTCTTCGAAGGAGAATATAATATTTTAAATTCAGGTTTTGCTGATTTAAGTCCGTTTTTTAAAATTTCCCCATGGATTTTATTATTCTTAATACCTGCTGTAACCATGCGCAGTTTTTCAGATGAAAAAAAGCAAGGTACTTTAGAATTACTATTTACTAAACCACTTTCTATATGGGAAATTGTTAATGGAAAATTCTTTGGTGCTTTTATATTAATTGTAATTGCCTTATTACCAACTTTAGTTTATGTTTGGGTTATTTCATATTTTGGAAACCCAACTGGTAATATTGATCTTGGAAGTACGATGGGTTCCTATTTTGGTTTATTATTTTTAGTAGCCGCTTATTGCTCTATTGGTGTTTTTACTTCAACTTTATCTGATAATCAAATAGTTGCATTTATTGTAGCTGTACTAATTTGTTTTATTATTTACTACGGCTTTGAAGGTGTTGCAACGGCATTAAAACAAAATAATTCAATTGTATCAAAAATAGGTATGGATTATCACTTTAAGAGTATGAGTCGTGGCGTACTCGATACTCGCGATATTATTTACTTTGTAAGTGTAACAATTACCTTTTTATCTTTAACCGTGTTTCAACTTAAAACTACTAAAAGTTAATGAAAAAAACAGCTTTAAAACAACTGCTTTTTACTATTGTAGTTTTAATCGCTATAAACTACGGTAGTCAATATGTATTTAAACGTTTCGATTTAACCCAAGACAAGCGTTATACACTTTCTCCTACTACACTTAATATTATTGAAAGTGTGGAAAGTCCGTTACAGATTAAAGTTTATTTAGAAGGAAATTTTCCAGGAGAATTTAGAAAATTACAAGACGAAACCAAACAACTATTAGAAGAATTTGCAGCTTACAATTCTAATGTAAATTTTGAATTTGTAAATCCTATTGAAAAGGAAGAAGAGCGTGTGGAAATAATGAAACAGTTTTATGAAAAAGGGATGCAACCTTTAAGTATAACTGTTGATGACAAAGGAAAGCAATCGCAAGAAGTAGTTTTCCCTTGGGCAATTGCGAGTTACGGAGAAAAAGAAACTAAAGTTGCTTTATTAAAAAATTTAATGGGAGCTTCTACAGAACAAAAAGTTATCAGTTCTGTGCAGCATTTAGAATTTGCATTTGCGGAAGCTTTATCTAAAATTACAAAAGAAAAACAAAAGAAAATTGCTGTTATTAAAGGAAATGGTGAGTTAGAAGATCGTTATTTAGCAGATTTCCTACAAACTGTAAAAGAAAGTTATTATATAGGTCCATTTACACTAGATTCAGTTGGGAAACAACAACCAAATGAAACTCTAGAAGCCTTAAAAAAATATGATTTAGCTATTATTGCTAAACCAACAGAAGCTTTTAGTGAGGAAGAAAAGCAAGTTTTAGATCAATACATCATTAACGGAGGCAAAACTTTGTGGCTAGTAGATAACGCTTTAGTCGATTTTGAAGACCTAAATAACGAATATGGACAAACAGTTGCATTACCTCGAGAGCTTAATCTTACCGATATGTTTTTTAGTTACGGCTTCCGTTTAAATCCTTTGTTAAATAAAGACGAACAAGGAACTCCAATAAAATTGGCTTCTGGCAGACAAGGAAGTGAAACACAATACGAACAATATATTTGGAAGTTTTCACCTTATATTTATTCTACTTCAAATCATCCATTAGTTAAAAACATGGAAGGTATAAAGTTTGAATTTGCATCGCCAATTGAACTTTTAAATAACAAAATTAATAAAACAGTCTTACTTTCTAGTTCTCAATATTCTAGAACTATTGGTTTACCTGCAGCTATTTCTCTAGAAATGGTTAATGAAGAAACTAAACCAGAAGATTACACTGGTAAAGGATTATTACCTGTGGGTGTATTACTTGAAGGTAAGTTTAAATCGATGTATACAAATCGTGTATTACCTTTTACCGAAAAAGACTTTAAAGCTGAAGGCATTGATAACAAAATGATTGTTATTTCGGATGGTGATGTAATTAAAAATCAATTAGAAAAAGGTGTTCCGCTAGAATTAGGTTTCGATAAATGGACCAATAATCTTTATGGAAATAAAGAATTTTTAATGAATTGTGTAAATTATCTGCTTGATGATACCGGACTTATTAACATTCGTAGTAAAGATGTGGAGCTACCTCTTTTAGATAAAGAAAAAGTTTATCAAAATTACAGTTGGGCTCAAATGCTAACTATCGGATTACCAATAGCTCTTTTATTAATTTTTGGAATCGCATTTACATACCTAAGAAAACGCATTTACAGCAAATAGATGTTAATAAATAACTTTTTGATTTTGGATAGATTTAAGATATATTTGTATTTCAAAATCATTAAAGATTTTAAATTATAGTGATAATGAAATGCTTTGCATTCGTTTGACCAATAAAAAAACATAGAAAGAAGAACAAATGAAATTTATTGTATCAAGTTCGTACTTATTAAAACAATTACAAGTTTTAGGTAGTGTTATTAACAGTAGTAATACTTTACCTATTTTAGATAACTTTTTATTTGAAATAGATAATTCTAGTTTAGTAGTTTCTGCTTCTGACCTAGAAACAACTATGTCGGCTACTTTAGAAATCGATTCTACAAGCCAAGGTAGTGTTGCTGTTCCTGCTAAATTATTATTAGATATTTTAAAAACTTTTCCAGAGCAACCTTTAACTTTTACGGTAGAAGATAATAACACTATCGAAATTAGTTCAAATTCTGGTAAATATGCTATTGCTTATGCTGCTGGAGAAGAATTTCCAAAAGCTGTAGTTTTAGACGAACCTTCTTCTACTCTAGTTCCTGCAGATGTTTTAGCAACTGCAATTAGCAAAACTATTTTTGCTGCTGGAAACGACGATTTACGCCCGGTAATGAGTGGTGTGTTTTTTCAATTTTCTCCTGAAGGTTTAATTTTTGTTGCAACTGATGCGCACAAATTGGTAAAATATGCGCGTGCTGATGTTAAAGCATCTCAAGTGGCAGATTTTATTATGCCTAAAAAACCTTTAAACATTTTAAAAGGAATTTTAGGAGCTTCTGATGCTGAAGTTAAAATTGAATACAACGATTCTAATGCAACATTTTCTTTTGAAAACTATGTCTTAACTTGTCGCTTAATCGATGGAAAATATCCTAATTATGAAGCAGTTATTCCAAAAGAGAATCCTAATAAATTATTGATTAACAGAACACAATTTTTAAGCTCTGTTCGTCGTGTAGCTATTTTTGCTAACAAAACGACGCACCAAATTCGTTTAAAAATTGCTGGTACAGAATTAAACATTTCTGCTGAAGATATTGATTACTCAAACAAAGCAGATGAACGTTTAACTTGTGATTACCAAGGTGATGATATTCAAATTGGTTTTAACTCTCGTTTCTTAACGGAAATGTTGAGTAACTTAACAAGTGATGAAATTCAACTTGAAATGTCTATGCCAAATAGAGCTGGTATTTTAACTCCAGTTGATGGATTAGACGAAGGTGAAACTGTTACAATGCTTGTTATGCCTGTTATGTTGAGCAACTAATTATTAGTTTACAGTCGCAGTTTACAGTTTTCAGAATTACTGTTAACTAAAAACTGACTACTGTTTACTTAAGAACTATAACCAACCCTTAACCTAAAAACCGTAAGAACTGAAAAGTGATTACGGTTTTTTATTTGCGTAAAGGATGGGAACGGCATCCTTTTTTGACATTTCGACATTTAACCGCAAACAAAAGTTTGCTCCTCTTAATATCAAATTCTAGATGTGACAAAAAAGATACAGTGAACAGCCTGACCGAATAAAATGAGGGCACGCCCAAAGCATAACTTTTGTATCTTTGCAAACGATTAAAATAAAACTTATGATTTTACAGGAAACTATTGTTGCTTTAGCTACGCCTTCGGGTGCTGGTGCCATTGCTGTTATTCGTCTTTCGGGTAAAGACGCTATTAGTATTGCTTCGGGAGTATTTCAATCGGTTTCTGGGAAAGATTTAAGTAAACAAAAAACACATACCATTCACTTAGGACATATTGTTGATGCAGGCAAAACGTATGACCAAGTTTTGGTTTCTATTTTTAAAGGTCCGAATTCGTATACAGGTGAAAATGTAGTGGAAATTTCGTGTCACGGCTCTACTTTTATTCAGCAACAAATTATTCAGTTATTGCTTCGTAAAGGAGCGAAAATGGCTCAGGCTGGTGAATTTACTTTACGTGCTTTTTTAAACGGGAAATTGGATTTATCGCAGGCGGAAGCTGTCGCCGATTTGATTGCGAGTGACAACGAAGCTTCTCATCAAATTGCGATGCAGCAAATGCGTGGCGGTTTTAGTAATGAAATTGCCAAATTGCGTGAAGAATTATTGAATTTTGCTTCGCTAATTGAGTTGGAGCTCGATTTTAGTGAAGAAGATGTGGAATTTGCAGATAGAACAGCTTTTTATGATTTATTAAACCGAATTGAGTTTGTTTTAAAACGATTGATTGATTCGTTTGCAGTAGGTAATGTTATTAAAAACGGAATTCCGGTAGCGATTGTGGGTGAACCAAACGTAGGTAAATCGACTTTATTAAATGCGTTATTAAACGAAGAACGTGCGATTGTAAGTGATATTGCTGGAACTACTCGTGATACTATTGAAGATGAATTGGTAATTAATGGAATTGGTTTCCGATTTATTGATACGGCAGGGATTCGTGATACAGAAGATCATGTAGAAAGTATTGGTATTAAAAAGACTTTTGAGAAGATTGAACAAGCGCAAGTAGTTTTGTATTTGGTTGACGGCTTACAGTTAACAGTTGACAAGCAATTAGATAATTTTATTACTGAAATTGGAAAAATTCAAAATCAATATCCGCAGAAATCTTTAATTGTTATTATTAATAAAAGGGATTTGTTATCTGAAGAAACATTTACTGCAATAAATACTCGAATTGATAATTATAAAGCTGAACTTTCAACAGTAAACCGAAAACTGTTTACTCTGTTTATTTCTGCTAAACAAAATATTGGTATTGAGGAATTGAAAAACACTTTACTTTCGTTTGTAAATACTGGCGCTTTACGTAATAATGAAACTATTGTTACGAATACACGTCATTATGATTCTTTATTGAAAGCTTTAGAGGAAATTCAAAAAGTTAAATGGGGATTAGATGCTGGTATCTCTTCTGACTTAATGGCAATTGATATTCGTTCTGCACTACACTATTTTGGAGAGATTACGGGGGAAGTTACTAACGACGAGCTTTTAGGAAATATTTTTGCGAATTTTTGTATCGGTAAATAATGTAAGAATAACTTTACATAAAATTACATAAAAAAACAAAGAAAACCTCCGAAATTCGGGGGTTTTTCTTTTTTTACAATACTTTTCAACTTTTCAACATTTCGCACAATTTTTCAACATTTTGTACCTCCCTTGTACCTCGAAAATTATTTTTTTGTAATTTTATTTTTATAAGTGAAATTTTGGCACTTATTTCTTCTTAATAACAAATACATAAATTTATAAAAGAGTGAAATTAGAGGCTAAATTTTCCTAAAATATTGTAAAATGAAAACAAATATTAGGATCAATAAAAAGTGTGAATATTGCAAAGAGGAATTTGTTGCAAAAACAACTAAAACTAGATATTGTAGTCTTAGATGTAATCAAAAAGGATACAAACAAAATCTAAAACAAAATAAAATTGCAACCACTGAAAAAGCAACTAAGTTAAATATTCTTAATATTGATGAATTAAACAAAAAAGATTTTTTAACTGCAAAAGAAGCGGCTTACATACTAAACATGTCTTTACGAACTATCTACCGTTTGATTCAAACAAAAGAATTAAACGCTTATAATTTTTCAACTAGAAAAACCTTAATAAGAAGAAAAGATATTGATATGTATTTTGATTTAAGTTTAAATGACATCAATATAGATAAAAGCCATTTGAAAGAATTGATTAATTTAGAAAACTCTTACACTATTGATGAAATTCAAAAAAAATATAATATTTCAAATGGTGCATTGTATAATTTAATAAAGCGCCTAGAAATACAAAAGAAACAAGTTGGCAAACATGTTTTAGTTAGAAAAGAAGATATAGATAGAATTTTTGCGCCATGATAAAAGTTTCACTTAGAGAAAAACAACTAAAAACAAATAAAGTTAGTTTGTATTTAGACTACTACCCTCCTATTATAAATCCAGAAACTGGAATTAAAACTAGAAGGGAATTTTTGAACATGCATATTTATCAAAATCCAAAGACTCCTGAAGAAAGAAAGTATAATAAAGAAACTTTAATTATTGCTAATTCTATTCGATCTAAAAGAGAGGTACAAATTCGAAATAAAGAATATGGCTTTAAAGACAACGTTAATATTAGTATAGATGTTTTAAAGTTCTATAAAGATATTGTAGATGATTACTATAATAAAGGAAGTAAATCAAATTATAATACTTGGCAATCTTCCTATAATCACTTTGAAATGTTTTGTTCAAAAGGAATAACCTCTAAAGATTTAGATAACCAATTTGTTAATAGATATAGAAACTATTTGCTTAATGCAGAAGTTAATCGAAACATTGAGGAATACAAAACATTATCTAGAAATACTGCATCTACTTACTTTAAACACTTTATATATGTATTGAAGCAAGCCTATAAGGACAACTTTATAGATAAAGACTTGGCTAAAGATGCAGAATATATTAAGGAAGAAGAAACACAAAGAGAGTACTTAACTGAAGACGAATTAAAAACTTTATGGAATACTCCAATTAAAAAAGAAGTCGTTAAACACATGGCAATTTTCTCTGCTTTAACTGGATTACGTTTTGTTGATATTCATAATTTAAAATGGGAAAACATTTTTGAAGACAAGCACCAAGGTTACTATATAAAGTTGAAGGAGCAAAAAACAAAGTCTACCAAAAATCATCCTATAAATGATACTGCTGTTGCAATTTTAAAATCACAAAATACGACTGAAGGTTTAGTTTTTAAAAATATAGAATATACGCAAGTAACTCGTCCTTTGAAAGATTGGCTTTTAGCAAGTGGAATAAAAAAGAAAATTTCTTTTCATAACTTTAGACATAGTTATGCAACATTACAATTAGCAAATGGAACAGACATTTATACTGTATCAAAATTATTAGGGCACAAAAACGTAAGCACTACACAGATATATACAAAAGTATTAGACAAAAACAAAATTGAAGCCGCTAACCGAATAAAATTAGATTTAGATGGAATTTCTTAAAAAACATAAAAAAATAACAGAAAATGAAATCAATCGATTAAAAAAACACATAATCGAGTCATTAAAAAAAAAATTTGAAATAGGTAGAACAGCTGAAAGTTCAATTAAAAATTTATCAATTGATTTACATAATAATTTTATATGTAAATCATTTATTTATAAATATAGAGGCTATTTTGAAAACTGTTTAATAATATTGAATAATCACAAATCACTTTATGATTCCAAAAAGACTGATTCAATTTATAATACTTTAAATAACGAGATCTATGAAATTTTTATTTCCAAAATAGAAATCGCTAAAAAGCAGGAATATATAAAAGAAGATTTTAACGATTTAACTTATGAAAGCTTTGTAAAACATTTATTATCTTACTATGTACAAAATAATTTCTACAATAAATTAGAATCTGAAGAAGGATATTTTTTAAAATTATTAGAACTATTTTATGAAATTGATGACTATAGTCAGTTTGATAATTCATTCTTTAGTGATCACGAAAAAATTATCACACTTGAAAAAGTTGAAAAGATCTTTAATATGTATAACAAAAAATTAATTTTAGAAAACTTTGGTGGTCAAAATAATTTAATTGAAACTCAAAAGAAAATTTCTAGCGATTTAAACAATGAATTAAAAGATAGTTTAAAAGAGTTTTCTATAGATGAAAAATATATAATCTTACATGCACTTTATAAAGTTATTGAAATCAAAAAATATGAAAATAGAAGTCTAGATTTAGCAGAATTTTTAAGAGTTATAAGAATTTGTCAAGACATTGATGATATTACTTTATTTCAAACTAATTACACTAAAAAATTTTACAATCAAGTATCAAAAGGCTTAGATTATTCAACAAATACTAATTTCAAAAAGAAAATAAAAGAAAACTTGACAAAAAAATTAGCAGATTTAAAAGTTCCTGAAGTATATGATTACATAAAAAGTTTAAAAAATTAATCAAAATTTATAATAAAAGTACTTATCCTAGAAAACAATAAAATCAATTAATCAATTGACTATAAAACACTTAACTTTCTAAAAGATTTCTAAAGGCTTTCTAAAAGCAAAAAAAAACTTTACATTACAAAATACTTTTGACTCAAAATAAAAAAATATAAATCATGAGTCAACAAATTTACATGCTCTCAGAGGAAGGAATAAAAGTACTTGCAGAGCTAATTTCAGAAAACCTAAAAAAAGGGTTACAAACTCAACCTCAAAATGTAACTCCTGAAGATGAATTTTTAAACATCGATGAACTTTCAAAATTCATTGGTTTAACCAAACCAACTATCTACGGCCATGTTCATCGTAATACTATTCCATTTATAAAGAAAGGGAAAATGTTGCGATTCTCTAAACAAGATATTTTGAATTGGTTAGAGACTGGTAAAAGCACTTCAAAACAAGAGCTAGACTCGAAAGTCAATGAGTATTTAGCTAATAAACCAATGTTTAACCGTTAATCTTACGCAAAATTTATGGATAATTTTAATTATACCTGTGGATATTGTGGTAAGAACTACATTCCAAAAAGAAGAAAAGTACAAAAGTATTGTAGCGCAAGTTGTAGAACAAGAGCTTGTCAAATTAATAAAGTAAGCTCTTTGAATAAGCCTATTCTTCAAAACTCAAATGAACAAAATCAATCAAAACTAAAAATTGATCAAATGAGTTTTGCAGGAATTGGAAACGCAGCTGTTGGAACTTTCGCTGTAAATTCTCTTACTAGTTTACTTACTAAAGCAGAGAATAAACCAGCCACAAAAAAGGATATTGAAGATTTAAAAAAACATCTTACTAAAAGATTTTTTGAAGTAAAAAATATGCAAATAAATCATTTTGGAGAACTACCTTTTTTTGATATCGAAGAAGAAATAATAATTTATTTAAAAGAAGGAAATTATGAATAAAGGATTTATAAAACTTAGTAGAGATATATTAGATTGGGAATGGTATCAAGATGCAAACTCATTCCGATTAATGGTTCATTTATTATTAAAAGCAAATTATACTGTCAAAAAATGGCAAGGAATTACTATCAACCCAGGTGAATTAATTACTTCTTTAGATAATTTAAGTAAAGAAACTGGACTCACTGTTAATTCAATTCGATATGCTTTAAAAAAATTAAAATCTTCGGGATATATCTGCATGAAAAGCACAAACAAATTCACACTCATAAAAATTAGTGAATCAGATATTTATAACGATTTTAAAATTTTAAGTCACAAACAAAATTTCAGTTATTCAACAAATGAACCACAAACTAATAACAATCCAATAACAACAACTAATAAAGTAAATAAAGAAATAGATATTAAAGAAAGAAAAGATGTTTTTAAAAATCAAATTTTCCAATTTTCAAGTCAATTTTCTAAAGAAACCCTAGATAGCTTTTACGATTATTGGACCGAAGAAAATAGGCAAACTGGGCGGCTGAAATTTGAAGACGAAAAATACTGGAATCTTGAAAGTAGAATTTCCAATTGGAAAGTTTTTTCAAGCGTATCAAACAAAAAAGAACCTAACAATTTTTATTTAAATCGATAAGTTATGGTACTAAACATTAATAATTTTGTTAATAATCCAAAGGGGAATTTAACAACTATTGAACGAAAACCATTATTGAACCAAAGAATAGATTCTAAAGAACTATATTCATTATTTCAGGCAAAATTTCTAGAAATTGAAGGACGAAATTTTTTTTGTACTGAAGAAAATAAAGCATTAGTCTTTACACTCATTTACTTCTTTCAGAAAAAAGAAAATTTTTACAACTCTTCATTGCTCTTTGAATATCCAAATACTAAGATTGACTTAAATAAAGGATTGGTGATTGTTGGTGGTTTTGGATGTGGAAAAACTTCTATATTGAGAGTTTTTCAACAAATCATAAATGGAAGTAATCAGGTAAATTTAAAATTTACTACAACTGTTAACGCTGTATCGAAATTTGAATCTATCGAAGACGAAAACATGTATGATTTTAAAGAAAGTCTTAACAAAGGTCATCTTATTATTGATGATATACTTGCGGAAAAACAAGCCTCACGATTCGGAAAATCAGAACTATTTGAAGAAGTTTTATTTCAACGGTTGGAAAACAAAAAGATGAATACAATCATTACAATGAATTATGACAGTGAGTATCCAAATAACATAGAACATGCCATAAATAAGCTTTCTAGATACGGAGGAAGGGTTTTTGATAGGATATTAGGAAATTTTAATTTTATAGAATTACACGGAAAAAGTTTTAGAATTTAAGAGATGTTTTTTACAAGTAGATTTGAGGCCTCATTTGCTTTTAA
>JAIXHM010000080.1 GCA_030145825.1 Flavobacterium sp. | reverse complement strand
GTAATAGCCATAATAAGTTTGTTGTTAAGGTTAATAATGTTATAAAAATAAAAAGATTTTTTTATAAAAAAGAAAAAAATACTGGATTATGATTAAAATTTTGATAAGTATAGAAACTATCGAATAACTAGCGAAAATAAACTACTTTTTAAAAAAAGCAGAAGAAAAAACTGCCCAAATTATTCTTATTGCTAAGAATAAAAAGGCATAGGCAATGAAATGCCCAAAATCATAATCCAGTATATAATTTATTAAAAGTGCACAAGACAAATAGCCTATTGAACAAATCATAGTACTAATAAATAAGTCTGGTTCACTTTTTCTTTTATTTTGAAGCTTGTAAATCAATAAAAAATGAGTTAAAAAGTAATTCATTAAAAACCATGAAAATGATAATAGTATACTAATGAATACAATAAAGTAAAAATCTAAATCTAATAATAATGGACTTTCAACTTTATCAACTAAATCAACTCTAAACAAGAAAATAGCAATTAAAAAATAATATGCTAAACCCAATATAGACAAGAAAAATGTCTTAGGATTTACTATCATTTTATTATTAACTGCTACTTTCATCTGTTTTTTACATTATTTTTGTAGAAATGACTCGTAAAAAATAACCCATACCTAACAAAAAAATTACTTTATCATTTCTACATTCTAAAATTAGCTTCATGTTCTAAAAAAAACAATACGTAAAAACACCTATTTTTATACGTAGAAACACCTATTTTTTAACTTATTTAAGAATTCTTCTTCTAGAGAACACACTTAACCTCTATAATACAGTTAAAAATCTCTTCATTTTTCAATATATTTGATAGACTAACAACTAAAACTATTTATTATGTTATTTAATCCAATTGCTGTTGTTGTAGCAGCTTTATCTACTTTCGTAGTAGGCTTTATTTGGTACAACCCAAAAGTATTCGGAACTATCTGGATGCAAGAATCGGGTATGACTGAAGAAAAAGCTAAAAAAGGTAATATGTTAAAAATTTTCGGACTTACCTTTATCTATTCCCTCATTATTGTTTTTTTAGTTGCTCCAATGGTAATTCACCAAATGGGAGCTTTAGCTATGATTGGCGGACCAGCTAAATTAAGCGAAGCTTTACCTTCTTATCAAAATTTCATGAATGATTACCAAGATGCTTTTCGTACGTTTAAACATGGTGCTTTACACGGATTTATGATGGGATTACTTTTTGTGTTGCCAATTATTGCCATCAACGGTTTATTTGAACAAAAATCTTGGAAATATATGCTCGTAACTGGTGGTTACTGGGTAGTTTCTTTAACTATTATGGGAGCCATTATTTGCGGATGGAAATAAAAATATGTTAGTTTTTTAACATTTAATTATACTCTAATCGTCTTACTTTTGTGTGAGACGATTATTTTTTTACCCTTGGAAAACATTTCTTTTAAAATTTATAAATCTACTACAGAGCTTCCTGAAAACTGGGATTATGTATCGCATGATAACCATTTTTTACAAACTCCTTATTTAAATGTTTTAGAGAAATCGGCTCCTGTTAATATGGAGTGTTTTTTTATTGGAATTTTCGAAAACGAAGAATTAATAGGAACTTCATTGGCTCAATATCTCGATTTAAATAAATTAGAATCTTTCGGAGAACGAGATAATTGTTTCAAAACAAAAATTAGAAATTTTACTTTTAGAAATTTTGCCTCACACGTTTTGTTTATAGGTAATAATATGATAACTGGTCAAAACGGTTATACATTTATAAAACCTATAGATTTTAAGCATGTAAGCGATGTTATGATGCAATGTTCAAAAGCACTAATTCAATATTTTAAAGAAAAGAAAATTACCATTCATATTGTAAGTTTTAAAGATTTCTACACAGAATGTTCTGTTGAATTAAAAAAATATGATTTTGGTTCTTTGTACGAATTTTCGGCACAACCCAATATGATTTTTTATTTGAATAAAAATTGGAAAACTAAAGAAGATTACATTCAAGCTTTTTCAAAAAAATACAGAGATCAATATAAAAGAGCACATAAAAAAATTGAAGGTATTGATGTTAAAGAATTATCTTATGAGTATGTTGTTAAATATGAAACCAATATTTATAACTTATATTATTATGTTGCCAAAAATGCGCCGTTTAATACTTTCTTCTTAGATAAACACCATTTTTCTACCTTTAAAAAACAATGCGGAAACAGGTTTAGAATTTGCGGCTATTTTTTAAATGAAAAACTCGTAGGTTTTCACACAATTCTTTTAAATGGAGAAACTCTTGAAACTTACTTTTTAGGTTACGACGAATCTATACAAAAAGAAAGCATGCTTTATTTAAACATGCTTTATAATATGACCGAATTTGGTATTGAAAATGGTTTTAAAAAAATTATATTTGGAAGGACTGCTTTAGAAATTAAAAGTTCTATTGGAGCCGAACCTGTAAACATGTCGGGATTTATTTTACATACCAATAAATGGGTAAATAAACTTATGGATAAAATTTTTCCTAAACTTGAACCCGAAGTTCATTGGCAACCAAGACATCCATTTAAATAATATGTTTATTAGCTGATTTTATTATAAATAGCCCTGATAGAAGCGGTATCTTTTTATTTTGTCATATCGAGCGAAGTCGAGATAAAAATAAAAAATATAGCGTATAGCAGGAAATAGCTTCTAATTAAAATCTTCGATTTCCATTTGTACATTTTCCCAATCTTCCATTAATTGTTCTAAATCTTTTTTCTTTTTCTCATATGCTGTAAAGAAATTAGTATCTTCAATTAATTTCTCATAATTCTTAGCTAAATTTTCATCGTCTTTTTGAATCGCTTTTTCTAATTCATTTATTTGACTTTCTATTTTACTAAGCTTGTTTTGAAGAGATTTTTGCTTTTTTTGATCTTCGTAACTTAAACTTTTAGTTTCTTTTGTTTCGCTTTTCGACTCCGTTCGAAGTGACACATCATCTTTTTTCTCAATTTCACGCATATTTTGAGCATTGCGCTGTTCTAAGAAAAAATTGATATCGCCTAAATATTCTTTGATTTTTTGATCTTTAAACTCATAAATTGTATTTGCTAAACCTTGCAAGAAATCACGATCGTGCGAAACCAAAAGCAAAGTTCCTTCAAAATTTTTCAATGCAGCTTTTAAAACGTTTTTCGATTTAATATCTAAGTGATTCGTAGGCTCATCCATTAATAAAACATTTATAGGCTGCAATAACAATCGACACAAAGCCAATCTGTTTCGTTCTCCTCCAGATAAAACTTTTACTTTTTTCTCTACATCGTCGCCTCTAAATAAAAATGCACCTAACATGTCGCGTACTTTTGATCTATTGCTATCGTTTGCCGCTTCAATCATAGTGTCTAACAACGTTTTTTCACCATCTAAATATTCAGCCTGATTTTGAGCAAAATAACCTAATTGAACGTTATGTCCGAGTTTAATTTCTCCATCATATTTAAATTCGTTCATAATTGCTTTTGCAAACGTAGATTTTCCTTGACCATTTTGTCCTACAAATGCTATTTTACTTCCGCGTTCAACTAGAATTGAAATATCGCTTAAAACTTTTTTATCGCCATAATGTTTAGAAACGTGCTCTGCTTCTACTACTACTCTTCCTGGTGTAACGGATACTGGAAAAGAAATACTCATTACTGAATTATCGTCTTCGTCTACTTCAATACGTTCAACTTTATCTAATCTTTTGATTAACGATTGCGCCATTGCTGCTTTTGATGCCTTGTAACGAAAACGCTCAATTAATTTCTCGGTTTCTTCAATTTTCTTTTGCTGATTTTTTTGCGTTGCCAATTGTTTCTCGCGAAGTTCTTCACGTAAAACTAAATATTGTGAATACGGTTTACTAAAATCGTAAATTTTACCAAGTGAAATTTCGATAGTACGATTGGTTACATTATCTAAAAACATTTTATCGTGAGAAACGATTACTACAACTCCAGGGAAGCCTTTTAAGAAATTTTCAAGCCAAATGATACTTTCGATATCTAAGTGGTTTGTTGGCTCATCTAGAAGCAAAATATCGTTGTTTTGTAATAATAATTTCGCTAATTCGATACGCATACGCCATCCTCCAGAAAAAGATTCGGTAGGATTATTAAATTCTTCGCGTTTAAAACCAAGACCTAACAAGATTTTCTCGGTATTTCCAACATAGTTGTAACCTCCTAAAATTTCATATTGATGTGTAACTTCACTTAACTCATCTATCAAATCATGATAACTTTCACTTTCATAATCGGTTCTATTTGCTAACTGATGGTTAATTTCATCAATTCTAAACTCGGCACGTTTAATTTCCTCAAAAGCCTGATAAGCTTCTTCTAAAACTGTTCTACCTTGTTCGAAGTCTATATCTTGTCGTAAAAAGCCAAGTTTAATTTCTTTCTCTGTTGCTATAACTCCAGAATCAGGTTGAATATCTCCTGCTAAAATTTTTAACATTGTCGATTTACCTGCACCATTTTTACCAACTAAACCTACTCTATCTCCAGCACCAAGTCTAAAGGTTACTTCATCAAATAAATATGTTCCACCAAAAGAAACCGATAAGTTATGTATATTAAGCATATTTTGTTACAATTGTTACACATATCAAACTATCCTGTAGTATCTTTGTGTAAATATTTTTGCAAATGTTAAAAAAAGGAACGAAACTCAATAGCATTTTAACAGGAAGTTGTCCAAAATGTCAAGAAGAAAGCATGTATGAAGACAATAATCCTTACAATTTAGGTAAAATTTACAAAATGCATGAAACTTGTAGCCATTGTCATACAAGATATAAAATTGAACCATCATTTTTTTATGGCGCTATGTATGTAAGTTATGGTTTAGGTGTAGCATTAGGAATTGCAGCCTTTATTATTTCATATGTTTTTATTGGAACATCTCTGAAAACAGCATTTATTTCGATAATAGCAACTTTAGTTTTATTATTTCCGTTAATGATGCGAATATCTCGAAATGTTTGGATTAATTTTTTTGTAAGTTATGACAAAGATTGGAAAGAACATTTAAAAGAAAAAAAGAGCTAAGATTTAGCTCTTTTTTTATAATATCTATCAATGTTAATTTCATCTTCTAACTCCTTATTATTTTCTAAATTATTAAATAGATTTAAAGCTAAATACGGCGCCAGCATAACTCCTCTTGTTCCAAGTCCATTTAAAACATGTAAACATTTGTGTTCATAGTGAGTTCCTACCAAAGGACGTCTATCATTAACTGTTGGTCTAACTCCTGCCAAATGTTCAATAATTTCAAAATCAGAATGTATCACTTCTCTCAATTTTTCTACTAATTCTTCTCTACCCGCATCAGTAGGAATATTAGATTTATCTTTCCAATCATATGTTGCACCTACTTTATAAATATCATTCCCAATAGGCAACACAAAAATACTTGACTTAATAATTTTATCAAGTTTTAAGTCAGGCGCTTTAATATGTAACAATTCACCCTTTGTTCCATCTAAAGGTAGGTCATTAAAAAAAGGGTTTTTATGCAAACCAAAACCTTCTGCAAAGATTACTTTTTTTGCTCTTATTGCATTATATTGTACATAATCTTCTTCAATAATAAGATTGTTATAATCGAAAGTTTCTGATGAGAAACTATCTATATTTTCTAAAAACTTCTGATAGGAATTTACTAAGGTTTTAATATCTAAATAACCTGAAGAAAAAACTTCTCCAAAACCAAATGAAGCACTAATAGATTCATAAGAATCATAATTAATATTCGAATTTAAAAATGGAGAAAGTGAAGGTTTATCACATGCCACAAACCAATTATTTTGTTCTTCAATTGAAGCAAACTTTCGAAATAATTGCATTGGAAAATCAAACTTAACCTTAAGTTTCGCTTCCAATTTAGGATAGATTTTTTGACACAAGTCTACTTGCTCTTGAGCTTTCCAAATCTCAGTAAAACGTTTTAAAACAACTGGATTATACATTCCTCCAGCAACAGTAGAAGAAGGTTGAGATTGATTATCAAAAACAAAAATCTTTTTACCTGCCTCTAAAGCAATATTAGCGAAACTAACTCCAGCTAAACCACTTCCAACAATTATAAAATCTATCATAGTACAAAAATAAAAAAACTCTCATCTGTTAGATGAGAGTTTTGCAATAAATTGGAGAAAAATTTATATTAATAGTTCCACATATCTTGTTCGAAGTCGCGGATCTTTTCTTTTACTCGCTCGGATTCTAATAACTGCATTTGAGCGTTTTCTTTTAAATAATCTTTGATTTGTCTATCTGCATAAACATTTTCTTCTTGGTAAATTACCGCACCAAAACGTCTTGCATTTAAAACATGGTCAAAGCTAAAAGGCATTGCTGAGTTTCTATTATTGAAAGCTTTTGATTTGTGTAAAACATCACGAGCTGCTGGGAAATAAACCCAAAATAACTCAACCATTTCATCAGTATCAGGATTATCTTTATAAACCTGTACATCTGGAACAACAGGACAAATACCAAGCATTCTGTACTTTAATTCACCTTGTCTTTTATCAAAATACCAATACCCAACTACTTTATAAGCTTTTACTAAATCAGCTTCAATTTCATATTTGTTGATATATTGTTCGTCGATTTTTTTTGTACCAGCTCTGTAAGCATCAAAATCTTCATTCATTTGTTCTCTACCAGCATCCGTTGTATCGATTGCAAATAAAGACGATTGAATATCTTTGATTGTTTTTTTAGTAATGAAATAACTGTCTTCGTAAACCTCAGTTATAACACTATCTTGAATAGCTTGCTTTAGAACATCATAAAGAGGTTTTCTGTCTGGCCCTAAATCTTTTTCAACAGGATAATATAATGGAAAGTTGATTCTTTCATCAAGATCAATAATTTCCCATACTCTTTTTCCCATCAAAATATCTCTATCCATTACATAACCGTAAGGTAATGGTAAATCATTTTCAGCAACTAATTCTGCTTCAGTTTTTTTCCCGATTTGATCAGGAGTCTTTGCATTTAATAAATTAGATTGTGCAAAAGAAAAAGTTGAACTTAAACCTATTGCTGCTACTAATATAAATCTTCTCCAATTCATTGTTAAGTCTTAATTTATTTGGTTTTGTATAATCAGAAATTATTATAAAATTTCAAATGTACAAGGTGAAACTTTTTTAGGGATTTGGTTAATACCTTCAAATCTTGTTTTGATATCTGAGATAACAATAACATCACCTTTTTGTGCTTTTTGTACAGCAGAACGAGCTCTACTGTCTAATCTATTTCCAGACACAACGATAGTTGGTTGTCCAGGAACTTTAATATTAAATCCTGTTACAGTACAAGTAATAGGGAAGTCAAAATCTTCTAACATAGCAGAAACTTGTGCTACCTCTAAACTTGATTTAGGTCCTTTAGCTTTGTCCTCACCTCTAATTAAACCTGTTGGTGAAGGAATACCTTTAATACGGAATACTTTTTTATCTGTAACGTTTCCAGTTGGTAATTTACCAGTTACATTAATTGTAACCTCTGTACCTGAACCAGGATTTAAAGTATACTTACCACCAGCACCTTGTTTTGTTAAACCAGGAGCAGAAGCAGTAACATCAGAATCAGCGATACCAGCGAAAGTAATTGTCATAGGGTTAGGAACACCTCTATAAACTACGTTCATTTTATCTGCTGAAACGTTAGCACTCTTAGGTCTCGGTACAACAACATATTTACCATTGAAAGGAATTTCAATTGGTTTGCTATCTTCCATGAAAGTAAATGTACCTGCAACTGGATGCTCACCAATACCACCAGCAGTTGTCTCGATTACAGCTTGACCGTTATCAATCTTACCTGGCCCCTTGAATGCTGTAGGAACAGTTGAAGCATCATATTTACCTAATACAACTTTACCCGTTACTTTTTCTCCTTCGAAGAACACATTTTTGTCTAAGGCTACAATAGCTTGGAAATTTTTCATTGAAGCAGCTGCTTTTAATGAATTTCCTAAAAATAAGTTATAAGCTCCAGCCTCAGTATTTTTAACATCATTTTGCAAAGCAGTAACAAAAGTTAAAGTAGAAACCGCAGGGAAACCTTTAGTTTTATAATCTAAATATTTAACTTTTACACCTTCATTGTTTGTGATATCTGCAGTAGAGAATTTCTTTTCTAATTCTGCAATAAAAGGTTTGTATTTTACATCAACACCTAATACCTTTTTTATATCAGCAACATATTTTTCAATTTTACCAACGATTTCAGTACCTCTTGGAGAATATCCATCACCTTGGAACCATTTTTCATCGATAGTTGATTTATCCATAGCTTCGAATGGTAATTTACCTGTTTTCTCGTCTACTTCGAAACCTTCAGTAACTTCAGCCTTAACACCGTCTAAGAAAGTAATAAAATCTTTAGAGATTTTAGCAACTTCTTGAGCTTTTTTAGCAGGCTCACCATATTTAGCTGGTTCGTCACTTGCTTTTGTATTTAAAGCTGATAATAATTGTTCATTTGATTGATCAGTCAATTTGTTTGACTCATCGAATTTATCATTAAAATTACCAAAAGCAGTTAAAACTTCTTTCGACATATTTAAAGCTAGCATCGCGATGAAAACCAAGTACATTAGGTTAATCATCTTCTGTCTAGGGGTTAACTTTCCTCCTGCCATTTCTTAAAATTGTTTAAATTTAAATTAATAAAAATTGAATAATAAAGTGATAAAATAAATTATCCTCTGTTACTCATAGCAGAAAGCATTCCTCCGTATACTGCATTTAATGAAGCAATATTTGAAGTCATTGATTGCATTTGCTCTTTTAATTTAGCAGCATTTTCAGCGATTTCAGCATTAGCTTGAGCATTTTTCTCAGCACCAACTAATTGCGCTTGATATAAACTGTTTAAAGATTTTAAGTTATCAGCAGCCGCTACCATTTCTTGAGCATATTGTTTTTGAGAAGCAATAGCATCAACAGTTGGAGCGATATTTTTTGCAGCACCTTCAAAGTTTTTAATACTGTTTCCTAAACTAGCCATTAACTCACCGTCAATTTTAGCTTCTTTTAACATGTTGTCTAATTTTTGAGATAATAAACCTTGAGCATCTTCTGGTTTCTCAGCTTTTTTATCTTTTGGCTTAGCTTCACCACCTGCTAATTCAGGGTAAACTAAAGACCAGTCTAATTCTTTTTCTGGAGCTTCAAACGCCGACAATCCGAAGATGAAAGCCTCTGTTAATAATCCAATGATAAGCATTGGTCCTGCACCTGGCCAGTGCATTAATTTGAACAATGCTCCTACAATTACTACCGCCGCACCCATTCCATAAAGGAAATTCATTACTTTTTTACTTAAAATTGCCATAATAAATAAATTTTAGTTAGTTAAGTTAAATATAAATTAATTGGTTAAATACTATTTTGGTCTAGTTCCAGTTGCTGCTGTTCCCATGTAATCTTGAACAGTTCTGAAACCAATGTAACTTCTTGCTGAATCTGCATACTCGAAATCTCGCGTTCCTACTTGTAAAAAGTAACCTACATCTTTCCAAGAACCACCTCTAACCACTTTTCTTTGGTTTTTACGATCTGGAACATTTGGATTCATTGTAGAAACAAATTCATATGAAGAAGGACTGTAAGCTGACTGAGTCCACTCAGAAACATTACCTGCCATATTGTATAAGTTGTAATCATTAGGCTCATAAGATCTAGCTTCTACAGTATATAAAGCACCATCAGCAGCATAATCCCCTCTATTTGGTTTAAAGTTAGCCATAAAACAACCTCTATCATTTTTAGCATAAGGACCTCCCCAAGGGAATGTTGCAGACTCAATACCACCTCTTGCAGCATATTCCCATTCAGCCTCAGTTGGTAAACGGAATGAATTTACTTGATCTCTACCTTTTTTCTTTTTAATATATGAGTTTTTGTATAGTGTTCTCCAAGCACAAAAAGCTTTTGCTTGATTCCAACTCACACCAACCACTGGATACGCATCATAAGCAGCATGCCAAAAATAATCATTATGCATTGGCTCATTATATGAATACGCAAAGTCTTTAATCCAAACTGTTGTATCAGGATATATTTCAATTGGAGGATTATCATCATATAGACCTTTTCTTCCTTTTTTCTTAACTGCTTTATTCCAATCTACTTCTCTGTATCTAAATTGTAATTTTGACACATCCATAGTCTTTAACCCATTATATGACTCAGATTCTGGCAAATACATTGAATCCATTACCTCAACATAATATTCGTCAGGATATTTTTGAGGATCATCGATCAATTTCATTTTACGATTCAATTTTCTTCCTGCATACATGTCATCATCTGTACCTACACTGTAATAGTTTTCATACATATATTTGTCGTACGGAGACATTTCTTCAACGTTTGCATCAGCGAAAGCATAATCACCAATACTTCCTCCATCTTTACCTCCACGACCTCCTTCAGCGGGTTTTTGACCCACCTCATCAGCAAGAATAGCCAATCTTGTTCTAACAATTGAGTCTTTTACCCAATTAACAAATTGACGATACTCAGCATTTGTAATTTCGGTCTCATCCATGTAAAATGAACGAACCGTTACTGTTTTCGTAGGAGCATCTTGAATGTTCGCTAAATCATCATCTGATTTACACATAATAAAAGAACCTCCTGGAACCAAAGTCATTCCATAAGGATTTTCAGGATGCCATATTCTACTATTAGCACCCACAATATCACCTCTATCGCC
>JAIXHM010000079.1 GCA_030145825.1 Flavobacterium sp. | reverse complement strand
CAATTACAAAAAAAAATAGAACTCCATATTATAAAACAATATATTACATAAATTCTAAAATTTAGATTATAAACTTACAAAATATAAACATAAAACACTTATTATCAATAATTAAAATTGACTTAAATTAACAAACAAAACCATTATTTAGATAACAAATATGCTCTATATAAAAAAAGCCAACTCTTATAGTTGGCTTTTTTTATGTTATCTTAATTATTATTAAAAACTATTATCACCGTCTAGCATTCTTCCTAAGCCACCTAATAAACTTCCTTCTCCTTTGTCTTTTCCTCCCATTTGTGGTGCAGCTTGAATGACTCTATCTGCTAATCGACTAAAAGGTAACGATTGAATGTAAGCAACACCAGGCCCACGAAGTGTTGCAAAGAAAACACCTTCTCCACCAAAAATCGTGTTTTTAATTCCGCCTACAAATTCAATATCATAATCTACATCTTTTGTAAAACCAACAATACAACCTGTATCTACTTTTAAAACTTCACCAGGTTGTAATTCTTTACGTGCTAGTGTACCTCCTGCATGCACAAATGCCATTCCATCACCTTCTAATTTTTGCATGATGAAACCTTCACCACCAAATAATCCGCGACCTAATTTTCTTGAAAAATCGATTCCAACAGAAACACCTTTTGCAGCACAAAGAAAAGCATCTTTTTGGCATACAAACTTTCCACCATATTTCATTAAATCTATGGCAACAATTTTACCTGGATAGGGTGAAGCAAAAGAGACTTTACGTTTGCCCATATCTATATTTTGGTAAGCTGTCATAAAGAGACTTTCTCCAGTTAAAACTCGTTTTCCTGCTGATAATAACTTGCCAAAAATCCCACCTTCTTGTTGACTTCCATCTCCAAAAATAGTTTCCATTTTGATACCATTCTCCATCATCATAAAACTTCCCGCTTCTGCAACTACAACTTCTTGCGGATCTAGTTCTATTTCTACATATTGCATTTCTTCACCATAAATATGGTAATCTATTTCGTGTGCTTGCATAATTTTAGTTTTTTGACTAATTAGTCGGAAAATACAATAAAAAGTTACTTTTAAAAATCAAAAAATCCCGAACAAGTCGGGATTTCAATTATTTAACAAACTTTGAAAGCTTTAGTGTTTCGCCACACATATCATTGGCTATTTTAAAAATAACGTCGCCTTTTTTGCCATCATTTGCCCATCGAACTTCTTTACCTACATTACAACCTATACTTGTTTTGGAACCTTTATTTAAACTCACAATACCTGTTCCTGTGTGGATGGTTACTTTCTCTTTAGTGTCATTAATAAGTGTAAAACTACTTTCAAATTTTACTTCTTTTAAAACAGATTCGGTTTCAGTAATATTAACAACATTTAAACCAATGATTGCAAAATAGATTGAGATTAATAGCGTTTTCATGTTCTTTAAAATTTAAAACGAATATACTTTTTTCTGTAAATGAAAAATGTTTCAATTTGTAAAACAGCATTTTAAGTTTACGAAATGATAGTTTTAGCAGGTAGAACTATTTTAAAGTTACTTTACTTATCAAAGCATCAAATAATTTATAACCTAAAATGCGACGTAACCATTTCATGGCGTTTGCATCGAAACCTATAGTATAACGTGTAAAAGATTTTTTAGGATTTGAAGCGATTAAAAATAATTTTTCAACTATTTGTTGTGGTAATTCTTGATTTTTACCCGATTTTTTGGCCAATACTTCCGAAATTTTAAGCATTAATTTATTGTAAGATTCTATTGGAGTTGCACAACATTTTGTTACATTCTTTTGAAAATCAGTTGGTGCGTTACCAAATTGAACTGTTGAAACACTAATATTAAATGGCTTTAGTTCGTAGGCCATACATTCTGAAAAACTTTCTACTCCTTGTTTTGTTGAATGATAAAAATTTCCAAGAGGTAAATTTACTAATCCCGCTACTGAAGTAATATTGATAAATTGTCCAAAATTTTGCTCTCTAAATTTTGGAATAAAAGCACGACAAACTTTTACAACACCTAACCAATTTACATTAACAATTGCATCGATTTTAGAATCTTCAGATAATTCCACAAAACTTCTGTAACCAATTCCAGCGTTATTAATTACTACATCAATTTTGGAATGTTTTTGCAAAATTTCCTGTTTGGCTCTCTCAATACTTTCTGTCCTAGTTACATTCATTTCGTAACAAAACACATTTGGAACTTTATCTAAATCGTTTAATTCATTGAAGCTAATTACTGTTGCAATTACGTGCCAACCATTTTTTGCAAAATATTCGGCTGTTTTTCTTCCTATTCCACCAGAAGCTCCTGTAATTAAGACCGTTTGCATTAATATTCCAATTTTACGTAGCCAATATATTTAGCTATTGTAGCTTTTCTACGATTAATATAGGGTCCTGAATTAACTGGTTTATATTTTCTTGGATTTGGAAGAATTACTGCAATTCCTGCAGCTTCATATTTAGATAAACTTTTAGCTTCTTTATGGTACCAATGTTTAGATGCTGCTTGTGCTCCATAAACTCCATCTCCCATTTCAATACTGTTAAGATAAACTTCCATAATGCGTTCTTTACTCCACAATAGTTCAATTAAAACTGTAAAATAAGCCTCAAAACCTTTACGAATATAGCTTCTTCCAGGCCACAGAAAAACATTTTTTGCAGTTTGCTGTGAAATAGTACTTCCTCCTCTAATTTTTTTTCCTTTCTGATTTTTTTCAAATGCTTTTTGCATAGAATCGAAATCGAAACCATTGTGTTCTAAAAACTTGCCATCTTCACTTGCAATAACTGCTTTTTGAAGATTTGGTGAAATATATTCGATATCTACCCAATCATGCGAGCATGTCATTTCTTTTCCAGCCTCTTTGTGCTCTAATGCTCTAATTGCCATTAATGGTGTAAAGGGAACAGGAACAAATTTGTAGAGTAACACAAAAAATACACTTATAATGTTAAACCATAGAAAAGTTTTCCAAATAAATCGGAATATTTTTTGACCAGTTGTTCTTTTTACAGTTTTTTTTGTAGGCGTAGTTTTCTTTTTTGAAGTAGTTTTTTTTGCCATATAACTATAATAAATCTGCCAGTTCTTGTCCTATTAAACTTCCGATTGCGACTCCCATTCCTCCCATTCTAACACCACAATATACATTTTCAGAAAGTTGTTCTACAATTGGTTTTTTGTGATTGCCGACTCCCATTACACCACTCCAGCGGTGTTCGATTTCGAAATCATAATTGGACAAAATTACATTTTTAAGCAATTGTTCTAACGAATCTTGAATAATTTTTGTTTGGTTTAAATTGGTGGTTGTTTCTCCTTCAAAATCCAAGTTTCGTCCACCTCCAAAAAGAATACGATTTCCAACATTTCGGAAATAATAATAGCCTTTATCTAAATGAAATGTTCCTTTTATATCAAGGTTTTCAATGGGTTTTGTAATTAAAACTTGAGCTCTTGCAGGTTGCACTTTACCTTCGGTTAGTTGGGTAGCAAATCCGTTAGTAGCAAAAAGTAATTTATTGGTAGTAAATGAAAACTCATTGGTAACTAGTTCAACTTTGTCATTCAAATCTCGGTAGGAAGAAACGTTTTGCTGATTTAAAATTAAAATATCATTTAAGATTGCTTCTTTAAGCAAAGCCTGCATCATGTTTCCGGTATCGATTTGACCTTCAAAAGGATTGAAAATTAAATAGTCGAAAGTATTTTGAAAACTGAATCGGTCTACTTGCTTTTCAAAAACATCTGCCTTAAAAATGGGTTTTAAAACTTCGTTTATAAATGGAATTTTTTGAATACAATCTTCAAAAAAAGCTTCATCATCCTTTAAAAAAAGTTCGTAACCACCATAAGGTTTAAAATCGATAACCTCATCTCCTAATCGTTTACGAAGTAATTGCAAACCTTTCCAGCGTTTCTCGACAAGCGCAACAACCTCATCTAAAGAATGTGATTTTAAATCGTCTAAAATTTCAGAAATGCTTCCGAAACACGCAAAACCTGCATTTTTAGTACTTGCGCCTTGTGGTAAAATACCTTTTTCTAAAACTAAAATCTTTGCTTTTGGAAATCGTTCACGAAGTGCTAATGCGCAATGCAAACCTACAATTCCACTACCAACAATAGTAAAATCGACATTGGTAAACCAATTTTTTAATTCCCAATAACTAAGCTGCATCTTCAGATTCTGGTTTTTTTCTTGATTTTATTGCTTTCATAACTAATGGGAAAGTAGTTACAGCAATTAAAATCAAGATTATTTTCTCGATATGCTTTTTTAAGTCTAAATCAAATTCTTCTAGAAAAAAACCATATAAATAATGTCCGGCAAAAACTAAAACAAATGACCAAAGGATTGAACTCAAAATATTGTAAAACATAAATCGAGGTTTATCCATATGAACAATTCCGGCAATTATGGGTACAAATGTTCTAACTATGGGTAAAAATCGAGCAAAAATTATAGCTTTCCCCCCATGTCTTTCAAAGAAAACTTGCGATTCAAATAAATATTTTTTCTTAAAAAAGAAACTATCTTCTTTTTCATACAAAAATTGTCCACTTCTCGCTCCAAACCAATAACCAAAAACATTTCCTAATGTTGCGGCCGAAGCAATTAAAAGCGATAAAACAGTAACATTTGAAAAATCACTTGGTATGTAAAAGAAAGTTTCGACAAGTTCACGCGAATAGATTCCAGATAAAAAAAGTAGACTATCTCCAGGCAAGAAAAACCCCGCAAACAAACCCGTTTCTGCAAAAACTATAAATAGAACCATATAAATCCCTACAGGTACGCCACCAAACTCCATAGTAATATAAAACTCGGGATTAAATAATTTGGTCCAATGAAAGTTTTCCATCTTTATGCTAATTTATCTACAGATTTTGCTACTACCATCGAAACGGCTGCATCTCCTGTTACATTTACAGTTGTTCTACACATATCTAAAGGCCTATCGATAGCAAAAATTAATGCTAAACCTGCTTCTGGAATTCCTGCTTGAGCTAAAACAATTACCAGCATTACCATTCCTGCACCTGGAACTGCTGCACTACCAATTGACGCTAAAGTTGCTGTTGCTATGATTCCTAATTGAACCCCAAAACTTAAATCCATTCCGAAAGCCTGAGCAATAAAAACTGCAGCTACTGCTTGATACAAACTTGTCCCATCCATATTTATAGTTGCTCCAATAGGCAACACAAAACTCGCTACTTCATCATCAACACCTAAATTATCTACTACCCGTTCCATAGTAACGGGTAAAGTAGCCGCACTTGAACTAGTTGAAAAAGCTAATAATTGAGCTGGAGAAATTCCATTAAAAAAGAATTTAGGATTTTTCTTAGCTAAAACTTTTACTAACAATGAATAAACCACTAACATGATAGCCAATCCTATAATTACTGTTAATCCATACATTCCTAAAGCTTTGAATAAATCTAAACTTGGCGATTCAGCAATTAAGGATGCTAATAATGCAAAAACACCGTAAGGCGCACCCAGCATAATAATATCAATCATTTTAAGAATCGCCTCATTAAAGCCATCAAAAAAAGCTTTTACGGGTTGCGATTGGTCTTGCGGGATTAAAATTAAAGCTATACCAAAGAACACCGCAAAAAATATAACTTGCAACATATTACCGTTATCAGAAGCTGCTTTCACAATGTTGCTCGGCACTATATCTTCCAAAGCTTGCAAAGGACCAGCACTCTTCTGATTTTCTGCAGCTTGAATTTTTGAATTTGCATCATTTGAATAATTCCCAACTAACTCTATTCTTGTTTCTTCCGATATAAAACTTCCTGGTTTAATAACATTAACCACAATTAACCCAATTGAAACAGCCAAAATAGTAGTTAAAATGTAAAGCCCTATCGTTCTTCCTCCCATTTGGGAAAGTTTTGAAATATCTTTTAAATCGGATACTCCTTTGATTAATGAAGCAAGAATTAAAGGAACCGCTATAAGCTTTAATAAGTTTATGAAAATATTTCCAAAAGGTTTTATCCAATCCAATATAAAACCTTTTCCCCAGTCAAATTGAATTAATAAAATGGCAAATAAAACCCCAAGAAACATTCCTAAAAGTATTTTCCAGTGTAGTGCTAGTTTTTTCATTAATTGTTGCTAATAATTATTTTGTGAAAATAAGCATATTTTTTGAAATACTACCTTTAACTAAGTCTTTAATAACCTAAAGACATTAACTTTTAATAAATTATTATTGTTATATTTTTACAATATAATTAAATAATGTTGTTAAATTTAACAGTTTTTACAGAAAATCTGTAATTTTTATAACATTTTTATTTATACATTTGATTCAACTAATCAAACCCATATCATTATGAAACAAAAATTTTTTGCTATCGCTTTGTTAGCGATTTCTAGTTTTTCATTTGCTCAAAATGGAGATTCATTTTGGCGGACAACATCAAAAAAAAGTGATGCTAGAGTTGAAGCAAATAAAAATTTAATTCAAAACCCTAGACTTTTTGAATTAGACATTCAAAAACTTCAAAAAAAGTTAGAAAAAACTCCCGAAAGAAATTCTAATTTAAAATCATCTAATACCATTATTGCTTTCCCAAATGCAAATGGTGGAATGGAAAATTTTCAAATTTGGGAACAATCAAATATGGATCCAGATTTAGCAGCAAGATATCCTGAAATTAAGTCCTATGTAGGACAAGGCATCGAAAACCCAACTGCTACAATTTATTTTAGTATTTCTCCATTAGGAATTCAAACCATGACTTTATATGGAGATAAAGAAGCTACTTTTATTGAGCCTTACACTACTGATAAAAGCGCTTACACCGTTTACAGAAAATCAGACAAAAGACAAGCGTTTACAAAATTTGACTGTTTAGTTGATGATTACTTGTCGAGTCAAATTCCCTCAGGCACTAACTTACGCCCAAACGCTGATGATTCAACTCTAAGAACTTTCCGTCTTGCAATGTCGGTTACGGGTGAGTATACAGCCTATTTTGGAGGTACAAAAGCAAATGCTTTAGCAGCGATCAACAATACCATGACAAGAGTAAACGGAGTTTTTGAAAAAGATTTTGGCGTTCGTATGGTTTTAATTTCAAATACTGATGCTGTTATTTATACAAGTGCCTCATCAGATCCTTACTCTCCATCAAGTTCAATGTCTAATTGGAATTCTCAATTACAATCAACTTTAACATCAGTAATTGGTGAATCGAATTATGATGTTGGACATTTATTTGGTAAAGATGGTGGTGGTGGAAACGCAGGCTGTATTGGCTGTGTATGTGTAAACGGACAAAAAGGTTCTGGATATACTTCTCCAGCTGATGGAATTCCATCGGGCGATAATTTCGATATTGACTATGTAGCTCACGAATTAGGACATCAATTTGGTGCCAATCATACTTTTTCAATGAGTAATGAAGGTACTGGTGCTAATATGGAACCAGGTTCTGGGTCAACTATCATGGGATATGCTGGAATTACTTCACAAGATATTCAAGCGCATTCTGATGCTTATTTCCATGCTATTAGTATCCAACAAGTAACTAATAACATCAAAGCAAAATCTTGTCCAACATTAACAAATACAGGTAATAGTGTACCAACTGCAAATGCAGGGTCCGATTATACTATTCCAAAAAGCACGCCTTTCATGTTAACAGGAACAGGGACTGATGCTAATGGAGATGCATTAACTTATATTTGGGAACAAATGGACAATGCTTCAAGTTCTCAAACTGGAGCTAGTTCAGCTGCTAGTGCAACTAAAACTTCTGGACCAACATTTAGATCATATTCTCCTTCTACATCTCCAACAAGATATTTCCCACAAATGTCAAGACTTTTAGCCGGTGCAACTACAACTTCAGGTTCAGAAATTACAGTTGAAGCTTTACCATCTGTTGCAAGAACATTAAACTTTAGATTTACGGTTCGCGATAATAGAGCGGGTGGTTCGGCAAACAATAGTGACGACATGGTAGTAACTGTAAATGGAACAGCAGGCCCTTTTAGCGTTACAGCTCCTAATACAGCAGTATCTTATGTAGGCGGAAGTTCTCAAACAGTAACCTGGAACGTAGCAGGAACAACTGCAAACGGAGTTAATTGCGCAAATGTTGACATTTTATTATCTACAAATGGAGGTTCTACATGGACAACAATTTTAGCTGCAACTCCAAATGATGGTTCTCAAGCAGTAACAATTCCAAACACACCATCTTCACAATGTAGAATCATGGTTAAAGGAACTAACCATATTTTCTTTGATGTTTCAAATGCAAACTTTACAATTACAGCTGGAACTGGTGCAGATACAACTGCTCCAACTGCTCCAACAAGTTTAACTGCTTCAGGAACTACTCAAACAACCACAAATTTATCTTGGACTGCTTCAACTGATAATGTTGGGGTTACAGGATATAATATTTATCAAGGAACAACGCAAATTGGAACTTCAACTACAACAACTTATAATGTTACAGGTTTAACTGCAGCTACAGCATACAGTTTTACTGTTAAAGCAAAAGACGCAGCAGGAAATTTATCTGCTTCAAGTAATACAGCTTCTGTAACAACATTATCAAGTGGCGGTTCAACACCAACATATTGTTCTTCTAAAGGAAATAGTGTTTCCGATGAATATATTGGCCGTGTTCAATTAAATACAATCAACAATGCTTCAACCGGAAACAATGGTTATACTGATTTTACTAGTATTTCAACAAATTTAACAAAAGGAAATACTTATACTATTACAATAACTCCAACTTGGACTGGTTCAACTTACAGCGAAGGTTATGCTGTTTGGATTGATTACAATCAAAATGGAAGTTTTGAAGATTCTGGAGAATTAGTTTGGAGCAAAGCTGCTTCTACTACAACTCCAGTAAGCGGAAGCTTTACAGTAGCAACTGGTGCAACAACTGGTGCAACAAGAATGCGTGTTTCTATGAAATATAACGGAATACCAACTTCTTGCGAAACCTTCTCTTACGGAGAAGTAGAAGACTATACTGTTAATATTTCTGGCGCAACTGCAGATACTACTGCTCCAACTGCTCCAACAAGTTTAACTGCTTCAGGAACCACTCAAACAACTACAAATTTATCTTGGACTGCTTCAACTGATAATGTTGGCGTTACAGGATATAATATTTATCAAGGTACAACTCAAATTGGGACTTCAACTTCTACGTCTTACAATGTTATAGGTTTATCTCTGGCTACGGTATACAGTTTTACAGTAAAAGCAAAAGATGCAGCCGGAAATATTTCAAGTTCTAGTAATACAGTTACTGTAACTACTTTATCAAACTCTGTTTCTTATTGTACATCTCAAGGAAACAATACAAATGACGAAAGAATTTCGAAAGTAGTATATGGAACTATTAATAATACTTCAACAGGAACAGCTGGATACGAAGATTTTACTTCAATTTCCACGACTGTTGCTAGAGGTACTTCTCAGACAATAACTATTACGCCTTTATGGACCGGAACAGTTTATAGTGAAGGATACGCCGTTTGGATTGATTTTAATCAAGATGGTGATTTTGCAGATTCTGGAGAATTAGTATGGAGTAAAACAGCTTCAAAAACAACGCCAGTGAGCGGCACAATTTCTATTCCTTCAACTGCAAGTTTAGGAAGCACAAGAATGCGTGTATCTATGAAATACAATGGAGTTCCTTCTTCTTGTGAAGCATTCTCATACGGTCAAGTAGAAGATTACACAATCAATATTACTTCTTCTGGTAAAGAAAACAACATTGATACTGTTGCTCAAGAATTAAATATTTATCCTAATCCGGCTACAAACGTTTTATTTATAACAAATTCTGATAATGCAGCTGTTAGAATATTTAGCTTAACTGGACAACTTATTTTTAATGGTAAAAATAACACAAACGGAATAGATGTTTCTAGACTAGAAGCAGGTAATTATATTATCGAGGTTCAACAGAACAACTCTATAACGAGAAAGAAATTTATTAAAAATTAATTTTAAAAGCCCTTCAGTTGAAGGGCTTTTTTATTGTTATAAAATAGTCGTACTTTTAGACTTTGAAATAAACTAGACATGAAAAAAATTATTTTAACCCTTATTGGTATGATTTCAATTTCAGCAATGGCTCAAGAAGTAATGACTCCTGAACTTTTATGGCAAATAAGAAGAGTTTCTTCACTTGGAATCTCAAAAGATCAAAAATTTATAATTTACAAAGTTTCAACGCCATCTGTAGCTGAAAATAAATCGCATTCGAAATATTATCAAATTCCTATTGAAGGCGGTAAAGCAGTTGAAATTGAAAAAGATAAAGCAAACGCTCAAATTCAAGATAAAAACAGCAAAAACAACTTCACTTTATCTAACAAAGAAGTAAAAACAGAAAAAGTTTTAGGAAAAGATTTCTATCCTGAACTAGATAAAAGCCAAGCTCAAGTTTACAATAGTTTAGATTATCGTCATTGGGATACTTGGAACGAAGGTGCTCATAATCATGTTTTCATAACAGACGAAAAAGGAAACGAAACTGATATCCTTATAAACGAACCTTTTGATTGCCCACAAAAACCTTTTGGTGGCGATGAAGATTATATTTGGTCGCCCGATGGTTCAAAAGTAATTTACGTTTCTAAAAAGAAATTTGGAACGGAATATGCGATTAGTACCAATACCAATTTATACGAATATGATGTAACTTCAAAAACAACCAAAAACCTGACTGAAGATAATCTTGGTTACGATGTGGCTCCGCAATTTTCTCCAAACGGCGATTTATCTTGGTTACAAATGAAACGTGATGGTTTTGAAGCCGACAAAAACGATATTATTGTTCGCCATAAAGGACTAGACATTAATTTAACAGCTGGTTGGGAT
>JAIXHM010000078.1 GCA_030145825.1 Flavobacterium sp. | reverse complement strand
ACATTGGTTAGCTGTTATTGTGGCTGCTCGCCTACTTCCGAATTTTCTCCGAAAATCCGAAAGTATTCGTATATTTGGTTTGGCTAGTAACTAAACACCACAACAGCAGCTAGCCAAGGACCGTTGTGCGTCACCCTATGACCAACCGTGTGCAACAATGAACCGACAAACAAAAAATGAAAAACCGAATATTAAATACTGACAATTCTAAAACGACAATCCTCATTCGACTAATGGTTGGTGCGGTATTTCTTTCCGAAGGAATTCAGAAATTTTTATTTGCTGACACACTTGGAGCAGGACGATTTGAAAAAATTGGCTTGCCTTCGCCTGAATTTCTAGGCAGTTTTGTTGGCGGTTTTGAAATTGTTTGTGGACTACTTATTCTTGTCGGACTTTTTACAAGACTGGCAAGTATTCCACTTATCATTATTATGTTAGTAGCCATTGTAACAACCAAATCGGAAGTTTTAGCCGAAAAAGGTTTTTGGGAAATGATGCACGGAAGTAGAACAGATTGGTCAATGCTTTTGGGAAGTATATTTTTACTAATTAAAGGCGGTGGTTTTTGGTCGGCTGACAAAATTTTGAAGAAGAATGGAGAGTAAAGCAGATTTAAAAGATATTGCCAAACTCTTTCTAAAACTGGGCATTATTGGTTTTGGTGGACCTGCTGCACATATTGCAATGATGCAAGACGAAGTGGTTACAAAAAGAAAGTGGTTAACAGAACAACATTTTCTTGACTTGATTGGTGCAACCAACTTAATACCTGGACCTAACAGCACCGAAATGGCAATTCATATCGGACACGAAAAAGGCGGTTGGAAAGGTTTAATAGTTGCAGGTCTTTGTTTCATTTTACCAGCCGTAATTATTACAGGATTTTTTGCTTATCTGTATAAACAATACGGGCAAGTTCCAGAAGTGCAACCCTTTATTTACGGAATAAAACCAGCCATTATTGCTATTATTTTAGGAGCAATTTTTCCATTGGCAAAAAAATCCCTAAAATCAACTGAACTAATAGTTATTGGGTTACTTGTTTTGCTTGGTTCACTATTCAGCATCAACGAAATTTATTTGATGTTTGGAGCAGGATTTATGGCTTTAATGTTGGCTTACGTGCGAAACAATAAGCAAAACAATATCAACAGTTTTCTACCATTAACTTTTTTACAAATAACAAACACTACAATCCTTTCTGCAACCAACGCCAATCTATTTTGGATTTTCCTAAAAATTGGTGCAATACTTTACGGAAGCGGTTATGTTTTATTTGCATTTCTCGACACGGAATTGGTTTCAACAGGACTTTTAACAAGACAACAATTAATTGATGCCATTGCGGTTGGACAATTCACACCCGGACCCGTTTTTTCTTCGGTTACTTTTATTGGTTATCAAATCAACGGATTGACAGGTGCAATCGTTTCGACAATCGCTATATTTTTGCCATCGTTTGTTTTTGTTGCATTGCTCAACCCAATCGTGAAGAAGATGCGAAATTCAAAACTATTTTCAGCATTTTTAGACGCTGTAAATGTTGCATCAGTCGCAATAATTGTAGCCGTTTGTTTTGAAATGGGCAAGGACACCATTACCGATTGGCGGACAATTTTAATTGCAGTTTTAAGTATTTCAATCGCATTTGGATACAAGAAATTAAATAGTGCTTTTGTGGTTTTAGGCGGTTCATTAATCGGTTATTTATTGACATTAATATGACAACAAACACGACAGGAAAAAAGGGCGAACGCATAACAGCGGTTTGGCGTAATGGCGGGTTCAGTGCTTCGTATGACAGTTTTGTGGTAGGTTCAAGTACAGTTCTTCGATTGAACTTTTGTGCTAAAAATCCGCCACTACGCCAAGCCGCAAACCGTTATATGATAGCTTACTCACTATCTGTTAAAAACTTCATTTTCTGAACTAAATGAAGTGCTAAAGTCATATATTCAGAAATTTGTTCTTCGGTTGGTAAATCATCATCATAACATGAAAATCCTTGTAATGTATCGCATCCTGAGCAAGAACCATAATAAGTGTTTGTCATAATGTAATCTTCTACACTCGGCTGATAAGTTTCTTTTGGAATTAAGAAAATTTGCGTTCCTTGATAATCTCCATCATCAATAACGGTAATTTTTGAAACATCATAATTATCTGTTCCGTTCCACTTATTTTTTACTCCAACAATAACTATTTCAAATAATTTAACCACAATATCTTTGTAATTAGAATATTCAGATTGTTTAGTAGTTTTGAAATACTCTTCAAGTTTAAACTTGTTTTCTTCCCACTTTTCAATAATTTCTAAAATCATAATTTCTTTGTGTTTTAAAGCCATCATATAACACTGCATTGTAGCAATTGTGGGTTAAGGCTTAATTAATAATTTGTTTTTACTCGGTTAGTTTTAGATTTAATTTAAACATTTCGCCAGTCTAACCACAACTGACTACAATGCTTTAACGTTACCCACAAGCTGAAAACCAACCGCATATTTTAGCACTTTCGGTTTTTTCCGACACACAAATCCAACGCTAAAAAACCAAAAGAGCTAAAATTTTCCCAACGCTTGAGAATTATGTATTTAAGTATTTGCTTAAATAAGAAATAATTGTAACTTTGCGATATGGAAAATAATTCTTGCATAAGACAACAAGCCGATATTGAACAAATAAATCGTTGCAAAGACACAGTTTCTGAATTAAACGAATCGTTCGACTATTTGGCAAATGGACTTTCATTAGTCGGAAATAGCGTTCGACTGAAAATCCTTTACCTACTCTTTGAAGAAAAAAGACTTTGCGTTTGTGATTTGAGCGATATTCTCGGGATGAACATTTCTGCTATTTCTCAACATTTGAGAAAAATGAAAGACCGAAATTTATTAGAAACGGAAAGAGATGCTCAAACGATTTTTTACTCACTCACGGCTGAATACGAAAAAATGCTAAATCCATTCTTTGAGATACTTGATAAAAACAAAATTTTAGAAACGATATGAAAAGAGAAAACAAATTAATTGGTGCAGGTTTGTTAACTGCAATTACAGCTTCATTATGTTGTATTACACCAGTTTTGGCTCTAATCGCAGGAACAAGCGGAATTGCTTCAACATTTTCTTGGATTGAACCATTTAGACCTTATTTAATCGGACTGACAATTTTAGTTCTTGGCTTTGCTTGGTATCAAAAACTTAAACCTCAAAAAGAAATAGACTGTGATTGTGAGACGGACGAAAAACCAAAATTTATTCAATCAAAAAAGTTTTTAGGAATTGTAACCGTATTTGCAATTGTAATGTTGGCTTTCCCATATTATTCTGGAATTTTTTACCCAAACACAGAAAAACAAATAATTGTAGTTGACAAATCGGACATTAAAACCACTGAATTTAAAATCAGCGGAATGACTTGTGCGAGTTGCGAAGAACACGTAAATCACGAAGTAAATAAACTCAATGGAATTGTAAATTCAAAAGCGTCCTACGAAAATGGAAATGCAATCATTGAGTTTGACAAAACCAAAACCAACGAAACGGAAATCGAGAAAGCAATTAACTCAACAGGTTATAAAGTAACCGACAAAAAAGAAAATTAATGGAAACTATATTAAAATCTGAAATAACTTGTCCAAACTGCGGACATAAAAAAATGGAAGATATGCCAACAAACGCTTGTCAATTTTTCTACGAATGCGAAAATTGTAAAAAGGTTTTAAAACCAAAAGAGGGAGATTGTTGTGTTTATTGTTCTTATGGAACAGTAGCTTGTCCACCAATTCAAGAAAATAAAAGTTGTTGTTAAAAAGCCAACGCTAAAAGCCATACACATTTGCAATTCGCTTCAGCCGAAACACAAGCCAAAAATTGCAAAAGAGTATGTCTTTGCCAACGCTGAAAACCAAGCTGAACGGAATAAAGCCAGTGGGTAACAACGTATATAAAAAATAGCGGTTTAGGTGCTAAATCGAAATGAATTTTATAAATTTAAGGTCTGTGTTTAACCGAAAAGTTCGTGCAAAAAATCCGCTACTTTTCATATACAAACCCGTTGTACGCAAGCTGAAAACACAATGCAACAAACAATAACATACAGACCATTTGAAATTAATTCAAGGCTTAAAAAACCCGAATTATGGATTGGAATTATTGTTTTGACAATCGGATTGTCGATAGTTCAGGATTATGTATACAGCAGAGTTCAGAACACAGGGTTTTACCTATCGGAATCTTTGCTTTATAATAGCATTTGGGCTTTTCTCGTTCCTTTGGCACTTTTACAAATCCGACTGTTGAAACGTTTCAGTTTCAAAAGAAATTTTGGAAAGTTGGGGATTCCAATTGTTTTGGGTGGGGCGTTTACCTTGGTACATATTTTCATATTTTCTACTTTTTTTGTTTCGGTTAGTTATCTTGCATTTTCCCCGACACATCATTTCTCCCATATTTTCAATGCTGCCCTTTCCAACCAGTTTTATGTTCTTGCACTTTTTTATGTGTGCATCCCACTAATAGCAAGAACGGTAGAAAATTCAAATCAAAACAAGCAATTACCCATTGAAATCCCTGAAAGAATCAATATTAAAATTGGCTTGAAAACTATCTCCTTAAATGTAGAAAGCATCGAATTTATTTCAACCGAAAAGCCATATTCTGCAATAAATTCTGACGGAAAAAAATACTTGGACAATCGGACATTGCGGGATTTTGAAAATATTCTGAACTCCAAGTTTTTTGTTCGTGTACATCGTTCGGCAATCATCAACAAGAGTTTTGTCAAAGAACTGAAATCAAGACAAAATGGCGATTATGATTGTATCCTCAAAAGTGGCAAAACGGTAAGATTTAGCAGACACTACAGAACAAACTGGCAAAACCTACTCCAGTAAGACCATTCTACACACCACATAGCAAATTTTGGGGTTCGACATTCAAAAGATATTGTCCTGACCTCCTATTTTTGGCTCAAAACATTTTTATGACAGCATTATTTAAAATAGGCGTTATCCTGTTTTCAGCCTTCAATCTTATATCCTGTAACGGACAAACTAAATCTACTATCACCTCTAATGAAGAACCATTAAGTGATGATTTTGACGAAATTATGCCATTCGCCTACAAAATGCCAACCGACTTATCGTCAACCGATACAAGTCCTGGATGGAAGCAAAACGGACAAAAAATTTCGCTCACAGGCACAGTTTACGAAAGAGACGGAAAAACGCCAGCTTCAAACGTAATTCTTTATTACTATCACACCGACATTCACGGAATTTATGCAACAAAGCCAGACGAACCATTGAATATGCCAAAAAACAAATTGGGGCAAACTCACGGTTATATTCGGGGTTGGATAAAAACAGGAGATGACGGAAAATATACCATAAACACAGTATTGCCCGGAACCTATCCGAGCAGGGCAGAACCTGCACACATTCATATAACCGTCAAAGAAAAAAATATGGAAAAAACTTATTATTTGGATGATTTCGTATTTGATGATGACCCGCTATTGACTTCCCAAAGAAGAAATAAATCGGAAAATAGGGGCGGAAGTGGTGTCATCCGATTTGTCAAAAAAAGGAATTTATGGATTGGCGAACGCAATTTGATATTAGGCCTGAATATTCCCAATTATCCCGTACAACCTGACAATCACGATAAATCAGGAAAAAACATTGGAGAAGATTTGAGTTCCTTTACCCCTTTTCACGCCTTTGGTCCCGACAAAGGAACGAAGACCTGCCCGATTTGTAAATACGGTTGGTATCACGGAATCTTATATTTTGTAGGCAATAATCCAAATTGGCTGGACATTGAGAAATGGTTGGTGTTTTTGGACAATGAGAGCCAAAAAAGGAAAAAGTATTTAAAGGCATACTTCATCTATGGAAACGAGAAGCAGTACTCAAAAGAGAAGCGACTTTCCGATTTGGAAAAACTGGGCAGTGAATTGCAGTTAAAAAATATTGCTTTGACCTTTGTTCCTTCGTTCTCGGACAAATCTTCGGAAATTTACCTGAACAGGGTGAACCCAAACATCGAAAATACTTTTATCGTTTACCGAAGAAGCAATATCATTGGAAAGTTCACGAACCTAAAGCCGACCGAAGAAAATTTTGCCAAAATCCAACAACAGCTTGACCAAACCGACAACGAATATTTCAAACTTCCAAGAGCTAAAAAGGAATAAAGCCAGCGTACAACATTGTGTATAAGCAATAGCGGGTTAATGCTTAAATTAAGGCTGTTACTTTTCTTGTCGCTACTGCAAATTTATTTGCTTTTCGTAAATTAGCAAATAAATTTTTGCAGTAGCTTACGTTTGTGCTAAATCAAAAGTTCCGGCTACCGAAATCCGCTACTACTCATACACTTGACCGTTAGCAGTAATGTTGCTAAATAATACGTTCAAGTTCTTCTTTTGGCAAATCTGTAACTCTTTTTTCATGATTAACGCTTAAAATATCATCTCTAAATCTACTTGCTGAAACATAACCGTATTTTCGGTATTTAGCAGCAAATAAATACAATGCATTATAAAATAAAGGTCTTCCGCCAAACCAAGTTGCATTATCAAATAAACTTGCTGTTAAATCAAATTCAGCTTGTTTATAACCTTTCAAATAAGCACGTTTTTTGATATTATCTAACAATATCATAATAACTAAAACAGTTATCAAAATTCCTAAAATAATTAATGTTGGTTTATCCATTTTGTTTAAGTGTTAAAACACTACTGCTAACATTTGTTTGTAGCAATAGCTTGGTTAGTGTTTAATTTAAAGTCTGTTTTGTATTTGTTGTGTCCGCTCCGAAATCTGTCGATTTCTTCGCTACTGCTACAAGCAAAGGAACGTTATATGATAGCTTACTCACTATCTGTTAAAAACTTCATTTTCTGAACTAAATGAAGTGCTAAAGTCATATATTCAGAAATTTGTTCTTCGGTTGGTAAATCATCATCATAACATGAAAATCCTTGTAATGTATCGCATCCTGAGCAAGAACCATAATAAGTGTTTGTCATAATGTAATCTTCTACACTCGGCTGATAAGTTTCTTTTGGAATTAAGAAAATTTGCGTTCCTTGATAATCTCCATCATCAATAACGGTAATTTTTGAAACATCATAATTATCTGTTCCGTTCCACTTATTTTTTACTCCAACAATAACTATTTCAAATAATTTAACCACAATATCTTTGTAATTAGAATATTCAGATTGTTTAGTAGTTTTGAAATACTCTTCAAGTTTAAACTTGTTTTCTTCCCACTTTTCAATAATTTCTAAAATCATAATTTCTTTGTGTTTTAAAGCCATCATATAACACTGCATTGTAGCAATTGTGGGTTAAGGCTTAATTAATAATTTGTTTTTACTCGGTTAGTTTTAGATTTAATTTAAACATTTCGCCAGTCTAACCACAACTGACTACAATGCTTTAACGTTGTGGGCAAGTGTAAAAAAAACATAACGTTACAAAATCACTTTCCTCTAATAAAAATAATTAAAACTATATTAAAATTTTATGGAATTAACAGAAAACAAACTTTATGTTCCGAACTCAATTTCGGGAAGTTTACCTTCAATGGTTAAAAATGAGTTAGCAAAAATGTCAGCTCAAAAACAAGAAGAATTTATAGAAGAATACAAAAGGAAAAAGAAATCTTTAGGTTTTACTTATGTTTTATGGTTTTTTCTTGGTTGGCATTACGCTTATACAAGAAAATGGGGAATTCAAGTTCTTTTTTGGTTTACAGTTGGAGGTTTATTTGTTTGGTGGTTCATAGATATTTTTAGAATTCCAGGAATGATAAAAAATTACAACAAAGATGTTGCAATGGATGTAATGAGAAACTTAAAAGCAATTTCAAACTAAAATGAAAATAATTAATTTTATTATTATCGCAGTATTGTTTACTTCATGCAATTACTTATCAAAAAATGAAAATGTTTTTGATAGTGATAAACTAATCGGTAAATATAAAGTTGACATTACACCTTTCATCAATGAAGTTACAAAAACCGAAGGAAATGAAGATGAAACCGACAAATTTGCGAAAGGTTTAGCGACATTAATGCTTTCTTCAGTAGAGATAGAAATGAATTTTTATGAAGATAATAAAGGAATAATGTCTTTAGATGGTGGTTTAGTAAATTTTGCTTCTGCATTTGGTGATAGAGATATTGAAAAAGTTAAAGAATTTGAATATAAGGTAGAAAATGACAGTATACTTTATATGAAAGCTAAAGAAGACAAAGAATTTAATAAATGGGCAATTGTTAGAAAATTCAGTAAGAATTATGACTACTTACAATTTTTGATAATTGAGGAAGACAAAGAAAAGGTCTTTTTTAACTTAAAGAAAGTGACAGAATAACACCAGCCCACAACAGCAGTTAAAAAAAATGGCTTGGTCAGGTTCATTCCGAAAATTCTCCGAATTTTCTAAGTTTTGTTTATTTTTGGAATGGCTTGGAGCTGGTTTACGCCACTTTCTTTAGCTGCGGACCGTTGTAAAACAGTTTGAAAAAATGAATTAATATGACACAAATGAATTCTTCTACTCCAATTGATTTTCCAAACGGAAAAGATGTTGAAATTGAAAACTTTGCGGATTTAATTATTATAAACTGTTCTAAATTTGAAATATTTTGTCTAAATGAGATTGTAAGTAAATTAAATTTAGATTCTAATAAAGAAAGACAATTCAATTCTATAATTTTAGAAACTACTAATCTACTAAAAGAATACGATTTAATAAACGTTGTTCCTAATACTTCTGGATATTTTAAACTTTCGCCAAATGGCTTATTAGCAAAAGAAAAAGGCGGATATTTTAAATACGTTGAGTTCATTAAAAATAAAGAATTAGAAAGTAAAACTTCAAATGTTATTGTTGAAAATTATATTGCTGGTGATAATTATGGCATTCAATCATCGCGTAGCGACTTTATTAAACCAGCAATACAAAATGATAACAAAATAAACGAAACTAAACCGCCTAAAAGGTCATTGCTTGAGATAGCTTCGTGGTTTTTAGGTTCAATAGCTGCTATTATAGCTATATATGAATTTATCATAAAAAAATATTTTTATTAATACTTGACACTTGAAAAAGGCGGACAAGTTAAACCTTATAATAAAACCGATTTTACAACAGCGGTTTAAATCAATGGCTTGTTTTGTGTTTGTTCCGAAAATTCTCCGAATTTTCTAAAATAAGTCTATATTTGTTATGGCTTAGGTAAACACAACGCCACTAATTTAAGCCACAAAACGTTGTAGCCAATACGAAAAATGAAAGAAATAATCGACAAAATATCATCTTATAACCTTTTCAATTACTTATTTCCAGGAATAATTTTTGTGATAATTTTACGTGAAATAACAAAATATGATTTAGTACAAGAAAATAATTTTTTAGGTGCTTTTTTATATTACTTCATTGGACTGGTAATTAGCAGGTTTGGTTCTTTAGTTATAGGAGCAATCCTTCAAAGCAAAAAATTGAATTTTATAAAATTTGCTGATTATAAAGATTTTATTTTTGCCAGTGATAAAGACCAAAAAATTGAATTGTTCTCTGAAATTAATAATATGTATAGAACTTTAATTTCTCTTTTCTGTCTTTTACTTCTATCAAAACTTTATCAAACTATTTCTGATTGGCTAAACATATCAGAAAATTTATCCTATATACTTTTAATAATAGTTCTAATCGCAATATTTGTTTTTTCATATCGAAAGCAAACTGGATTTGTTGTGAAACGAGTGACATCAAGAACAGAAAATAAATAAAATTCTATGAGCATAATAAAATCATTCTCTGTTGGACTTGGAGATATGTATTACATAAAACACGGTTCGGAAAATTTCACAATTATCGATTGCTGTTTAAAGCCAGAAAACAGAGAAGATATTGTCAACGAAATAAAAGAAGAAAAAAAGTATAAAGACATTTCAAGATTTATTTCTACACATCCTGACGGAGACCATATTCAACAGTTAGAATATTTAGATGATGAAATTGAAATTGTAAATTTTTATTGCGTTGATAACGAAGCGACCAAGCCAATAGAAACTACAAGTTTTAAGCGATATAAAGAATTAAGAGATTCGACAAAAGCATTTAACATATATAAAGGTTGTAAACGAAAATGGATGAACGATGATGGACCTGATAAAAATGGTAAAGAATTAGGTAGTTCTGGGATTAATATATTGTGGCCTGACACCACAAATTCCGACTACAAAGCTGAACTTCAAAAAGCAAAAGACGGAACAGCATTTAATAATATATCTTGTATTATACAGTACAAACTAAAAAATAGTGTTACAGCAATTTGGATGGGAGATTTGGAAACTGATTTTATGGAAAAGATAAAAGACAAAGTTAGTTTTGGAAAAACTAATATATTATTCGCACCACATCACGGAAGAAAAAGTGCCAAATTACCACAGGAATGGATTGATGCAATGGATCCAGATATTATTGTGATGGGAGAAGCACATTCTAATGACTCTGATTACGCTTCATATCCAAATCACAATAAAATCAGGCAAAATTCAGCAAAGGATATAACATTTGAATGTGAAACAGGCAAAGTGCATATTTATTCATCTAACGAAAATTATAGTGTTGACTTTTTGACCAACGAATATAAAAGCACATTTGAATATTATATAGGAACATTAAATGTATAAAAGTACTGGCTACAACAATGGCTATAAGTAATTGCTTGTTCTCGCCTACTTCTGAAAATCCTTGCGGATTTTCAGTTTGGTGTGTACTTGCTAAGTTAAGTGCTAACAAACGCAACTACTCATAGCCGAAACCGTTGTGCGTAATACTAAAAAAACAAAACGATGAAAAATAAAATAATCTTTTTTATCCTTTTTTCAATTTTATTTTCAAGTTGTGAAAGTGATCCTATTGAAGCAAACATTCAAACGACTGTTCAAG
>JAIXHM010000077.1 GCA_030145825.1 Flavobacterium sp. | reverse complement strand
CTTTCCATGCTACTGCCGTAAAGGGATTCTATAAAATATTGAAATAATTATTTTTTATATATTATTCTGTTTGCTTCAGCAAGCCATTTTTCAGGACCACCTGCTAAGTAACCAGTACTTCCCTAAGCTTCTAAGTTTACCTTTTTACCTTCTTTTAATTGTGGTTTTACAAACCAAATTGTTGGATAACCCGTTACACCAAACATGTTTTGCATGTTATAGTTTTGAGCTTTTATAGCTTCATCTTGAGGCGTGCGTCTAGGGAAATCTAATTCTACTAAGACTACATTTTCTGCTGCCCATTTTGCAAATTCAGGTTTATGAAAAACTTCTTTTTGCAAGCGAATGCACCATCCACACCAATCGGAACCTGTAAAAAATAATAACATCGGTTTGTTTTCATCTAATGCAATTTTAGCCGCATCAGAAACGTCGGTATGCCATTTTAATTCTTGTGCCTGAGCAACTAATCCGGAAACTAAAAAAAGTGCTATAACTAAATATTTCTTCATCTTAATATAATTTATTCAAAAATAGACAAAAAGAATGCCATTTTGTGTAACCTACTTAACACCGTGCATTAATTTTTTAATAACTGGCGACATTATAACAGCCAAAACAGCAATTACAACAGAAACGATAGTCAACATCCAAAAGAAATAACTCAATCCGTGCTCGTTAGCAATTTTATCAATATTTTCACCAAACTTTCCAGCACCTTTCATACCAATTGCCACTGCTAAATACCAAACTCCAAACATGAATGCAATCATTCTAGCTGGAACTAATTTAGACACATAAGATAATCCAACTGGAGAAATACACAATTCTCCCATTGTATGGAAAAGATATACCAATATTAACCAAATCATACTTACTGAAGCTGTCTTTGCACCAGGTTCAATTCCTGTAGCACCAATTGCGACACAAGCCATACCTAATGCTAATAATCCCATTCCTATTCCGTATTTAACGTTTGCATTAGGATTATACTTGCTTTCCCACCATTTAGAAAATAATGGAGCTAATGATATAATAAATAATGAATTTAAAGTAGAAAACCATGTAGCAGGAACCTCTGTGATTGGTTTCGTTACTTTTTCAATTTTTAAAAACTCTAAAGTTGAGTCAGACAACATTAAATAACCTGCTGAATAAAAATCTTTGATTAACATCCAAATTGCTATTCCCCAAATAATTACAAAACTCGTAGATAAAATTACATTTGCAACCGCATAATTTTTAAATGTTTGCTTGAAAAGCAAATATAAAACCCAAGTTATAATTGCTAAAGGAACTACTGTTATAAGAGAATTGATAATTAAGAAAAAAGTACTCCAACTTCCTTCTAATACTCTATTCGTATAATCGCTAGCAAAAATAGTTAACGAGTTTGGCGATTGTTCAAAAATTGCCCAAAAGAAAATTGTTAAAAAGGCAAAGAAAGTAACTGCAATCATTTTTTCTCTTGTAATTTGAGAGTAACGTAGCAATCGGCTTACTAATAGAACAATAAAAGTTCCTAAAGCTGTAAGAATAGCAATGTTATTCCCATTATCACCGAGGAAACCAAAAATATCAATTGTACCACCAGAAATTTTAGAAGCAGGATCATTAATAATCCATAACAACCCTAATAAAGCAGAAACCGCTATTAAAATTAAATCAATTAATGTAAATGGATTTCTTTTATCAGTATCGCTACTTTCAGCTTTAGCTTTACTCTCAGGTGTTGGTTTCAAACCAATATCTCCAAAAATATTTTGTGATAACCAAAATTGTAACATTCCGAAGAACATGAAAATTCCAGCTAAACCAAATCCGTAGCTCCAACCTACTTTTTCACCTAAATAACCACAAAGTAAAATTCCGAAAAATGCTCCAGCATTAACACCCATGTAAAACAAAGTGTAAGCTCCATCTTTTTTCTCGGGTCTATCTTTATACATTTCGGAAATAATTGAAGTCATATTTGGCTTAAAAAAACCATTACCAAAAACCAAAAGAACCAATCCTAAATAAATAGAAAACTCAGTTTCTATTGCCATAGAAGCATGACCTAGTGTCATTAAAACTGCTCCAACAACAACCGCCCATCTAAAACCAATTATTCTATCAGCAAAATAACCTCCTAACATGGTAGACAAATACACTAAACCTACGTAAGAACCAAAGAGTGCTGAAGCATTTTCCCTACTCCATTCCCAACCGCCATCAGTAAATGAAGCTGTTAAAAATAAAATTAATAGCGAACGCATTCCGTAGAAAGAAAAACGTTCCCACATTTCTGTGAAAAATAAAACGAATAATCCTGCTGGATGACCTAAAACTGTACTTTTAAAAAATTGATCTGTTGAATTTTGGCTCATATTTAATTTATTTAATTCCGTGCATCATTTTCTTTAATGTTGGTGTCAACATAAATAAAATCACTGAAGCAACACCACATAAAACCACAAATACCATGAAGAATTCGAAAAGATTGTGAATCTCAAAACCTGCAAAAACAGGGTTAGAAATACTAATATTATTTTCAGCTAAAAACTTCAACTGTTCTGCAGTAGGCTCTACTGTTTTGTCTAAAACCGCTTGTAAATCAATGCCTGCTTCTTCAGCTTTAGTAAATTGCTCACCAGTTGCTGGTAAAATTGACCCTAATGTTCCTGCTAAAGCATAACCTGAAGCGTTTGATAAGAAGAATACTCCAAATAATAATGAAGCAAAACGCTTAGGCGCTAATTTTCCAACTAATGACAAACCAATAGGAGACAAACAAAGTTCTCCAAAAGTTTGAATTAAGTATAACAATACTAGCCATTTAACAGCCAATAACCCTGAATTTCCTAAATCTTTTACATTGTGAGCAATAATAAAATAACTCACCGCAATTAATAACAACCCTACAGCTTGTTTGAAAGGTGATGTTGGTTCTTTACCTGCTGCTCTTAATTTATCCCATAACATTGAAAATGGAACAGCAAACATTACCACGAATATTCCATTAAAAATTTGTACCATTGAAGGCGGCATATTCCATCCAAAAAAGTTTCTATCTGTTTGATTATCTGCAATAAATGTTAATGAAGAACCAGCTTGTTCAAATGCTGCCCAGAAAAAGATAACGAAGAAAGAAACAATATAGATTACTAAAATTCTATCTCTTTCTATTTTAGTTAAAGAAGTATCTGATAAAATTAATCCTGCTAATGTTAGACCACTACCATAGATAATTGAATAAATCCAGTTTTGACCAAATAATTGATTAAAAACTGCTGTTAAAACTACAAATGCAATAGCAGCAATAACAATTGATTTTGATGAAAATTTAGCTGAAGTAGCTTCTCCTTCTTCAAAATCTGAAGCATCATTATTTTTGGGTAAACCACCAATAGCTTTACCATCTGGTGTAACTACATACTTATCTTTTAAAAGGTAAAAAGTAACAGTTCCGATAACCATTGCTAATGATGCTGCTAAGAATCCCCATTTAAATGCAAAAACATCGCGAGTACCGTCTGCATTAACAACGTCTCCCACCATTGGACAAATAAATTGACCTAAAAATGCTCCTACATTGATCCCCATATAGAAAATCGTAAAAGCTGTATCTAATTTACTTTTTTCTTCTTTAGGATATAAACTACCCACCATTGAAGAAATATTTGGTTTAAAGAAACCATTTCCTAAGATAATTACTCCTAAAGCAACGTACAATAATGTTTTTGCTAATTCTATATTCGAACTAAATATGCTTGCACTAAAAAACAACAACAATTGACCGATAGCCATTAATAGACCACCTAGCATTATACAGTAACGATTCCCTAAAAATCTGTCGGCTACAAAACCTCCTAACATAGGTGTTAAATAACACAACCCTAAGAATCCACCATAAATTAAAGAAGATTCTTCTTTACTCATCATTAATGCATTAACGATAAATAAAGTTAATAAGGTTCTCATACCATAGAAATTGAAACGCTCCCACATTTCAGTTCCGAATAATACCCAAAGTCCTTTTGGATGCTTTTGATTTGCTGTAACTTCGCTCATATTTGATTAGTTAGTTTGTTAGGTTATAGTTTTTCTTTAATGAAATTAGTCATTTTTGTATACAATTGAAGACGTGTTTTACCTCCATAAATTCCATGATTTTTATCTGGATAAATAGCCCAATCAAATTGTTTATTTGCTTGAACTAATGCTTCAATCATTTTCATACTATTTTGTACGTGAACATTATCATCTGCAGTACCATGAACTAGAAGGAAATTACCTTTTAATTTTGCTACATGATTAATTGGCGAATTATTATCGTAACCACTTGCGTTTTCCTGTGGAGTTTGCATATAACGTTCGGTATAAATTGAATCGTAATATCTCCAGCTTGTAACTGGTGCAACTGCAATTGCAGATTTGAAAACATCGGCACCTTGGAAAATACAATTTGAAGCCATAAAACCTCCATAACTCCATCCAAAAATTCCAATTCTAGAAGCGTCAACATAATTATATGTTCCCAAAACTTTGGCTGCATCAATTTGATCTTCAACTTCAAATTTACCTAATTCTTTATATGTGCATTTTTTGAATGCAGCACCTTTAAAACCAGTTCCTCTTCCATCAACACAAACCACTAAATAGCCTTGTTGCGCTAACATCATGAACCAATAATCATTAATTCCGTTCCAAGAATTTGCAACTTGTTGTGAACCTGGACCAGAATACTGATACATAAAAACTGGATATTTTTTTGAAGTATCAAAATTTTTAGGTTTTATAATCCAAGCGTTCAAATTATGTCCTTTTTCTGTAGTTAAAGTAAAAAACTCTTTTGGTGCCACATCATAAGTCGCTAATTTATCTTGAACAGCCTTGTTTTCAACAATAGTTTTAACTGTTTTGCCATCTTTAGAACTATTTAAAGTGTAAACTGGAGCAGTTGTTACATTTGAAAAGCTGTTGATATAATATTGAAAATTGGGACTAAAAGTAGCATTGTTAGTGCCTGTTTGATTTGACAATCTCTTTTTACCTTTTCCATCTATTTTAACAGCATAAACATCGCGATTTATTGAACCATTTTCAACAGATTGATAGTAAACTGTTTTATTTTTTTCGTCGAAACCATAATAAGCAGTTACTTCCCAGTTTCCTTTTGTTACCTGATTTTTTAATTTACCTGTTTTATCGTAATAATAAATGTGATTAAACCCATCTTTTTCTGATGTCCAAATAAAACTATTGTCACTCAAAAAAGTTAAATTATCCGTTACATCAACATACGCTTTATCTGTTTCATTTAAAACAACTTTATATGAAGCAGATTTTCCATCAACAAAAAGTAAATCTAAATTATTTTGATGGCGATTTAAAACTTGTGCACTTAAAGTATTCGCTTCATTTGTCCATTGCAAACGCGCAATGTAAAAATCGTTATATTTCGACAAATCTACTTGTTTTGTTTGCTTTGTATTTAGATCATAAATATGAAGTGAAACATCCGAATTTTTTTCACCTGCTTTAGGATATTTGAATACTTCTTGTGTTGGATACAGCCCTTGGTTATACATATCCATTGAAAATTCTGGAACCTGAGATTCATCGAATCGAATGAATGCAAGTTTGTCTCCTGTTTTATTCCAATCGAAAGCTCTTACAAAAGCGAATTCTTCTTCATAAACCCAATCTGTAATACCGTTAATTACTGCATTTTTCTCACCATCTGTTGTAATTTGTTGGTGTTTTTTTGATGCAATATCATATACATATAAATTATTTTGATAAGCATACGCTATTTTACTACCATCAGGCGAAAAAGTGGGTTCTTGAATTTGATAATCAGCAATTTTTGTGATTTCTTTAGAAGCCAAATCGTATAAAAAATAATCGGCTGTAAAAGAATGACGGAAAATTTGAGCTGAATTATTTGCAATTAAAATTTGATTTTCTTTTGCATTAAAGTTGTAAGACTCTATTCCCTTTAATTCTTGATAATCTTTAGAATCGATTATTGTAGAAACTTTGTTTAAAGTAGCGTAATCAAATAAATCGATTTGCATGGAACGAGTTGCTCTGTCAAAATTTAACACTGTGTATTGGTTTGTGTTTTTCATTGCATTTAACTCATCCATACCTTGAGTACGAAATGCTCCTGACCAAATTTCTTCAAGAGTTAACTGTTTTTGGCTGTACACAGAAGCCGATACTAACAATAAAAAAAGAAACGATAATTTTAAAAATCTCATAATATTTTGGGTAAAAAACCTCCAATTTTAGTGAAAAAATATGAAACTACCACATTTTTTATGTTAAAACCTAATGCAGACAAAACGCTCTTATTAATTTAGCTTTATCAAAAATCACTAATTAGAAGAATAATTTGATTTATTTTTAAAATTTTTCATAAAGTTTTATTAATTTCATAGCTTTAAAATCTTACTCCAAGATTTAATGATAAGAAAAATTTTACTCTATTTTCTATTTTTTTCTTTTTTACCGAGCTTAAAAGCTCAGGTATATGATTATGATGTTTTTTCTCAAGAAAATGGATTACCTTCTTCTTCTATAACTTCAATCATACAAGATTCTAGAAATTTAATTTGGATTGGAACTGAAGGAACTGGATTAATTAAGTATGATGGAACTTCCTTTGAGCAGTTTAACAACTACAACGAAAAAGAAGGTTTTTTTGTTACTGATGTAGTTGAAGACCATAACCACAATATAGTTTTTTCTACAAAATACTCGGGTATTTTAGTTTTTGATGGCGAAAAAATATTTAAGACAATTTATCTGCCAAAAGAAAATAGAAACTTAATAAAATTATTTGTCAGCAAAAAACACATATACTGTTTTTTAGATAATGAAATATTAGTCATAGACGACAATTATAAAGTACAACAAACTATTTCGAATCAAAATAAATTCGATGAAGTAAACTCAATTTTTCAGGACGTTCAAGGTATTCTTTTTTTAGGCACCAACTCAGGTTTATTTGCATTGTCTCCTGATTTTAAATTAAAACAGATTCGAAATGAAATTTTAAAAGAATATGTAACTATTGCTAAAGCAAAAGAAAATCAAGCAATAATTGGAACATCTGAAGGGTTTGTTTTTTCTATAAAAAACAATCCTACATTAGAAATTACCTTAGAAAACAAACTCACTCAAAACGACGGTAGACCATTTCATGTAACAAAAATTTTAAAAGGAAATAGCGGTTTTTTTTGGATAGCAGGCGAGATTGAAGAAGGTGTTGCAATGTACACTAAAAACTATTTTAACATTAGAACTAGGGCTCATGGTTTTAATGGTAAAAATGTTACTTGCATGTTACAAGACAATGTGGGAAAATTATACTATGGTACACATGGAACCGGATTAATTAGTTCTCAATTCCAACCGTTTTATGGTTATTCAAATATTACAGGTTTAGAATCTCCATATATTTATAGCATTTTATCAACAGAAGAGTATTTATATGTTGGAATACAAAAAAAAGGACTCTACAGATATGTGGAAGGCGACTCACAAGAATTTAAATTGGATAGAATATTTTTTGACGGAAAAACTTTTAAATCCATTATTAAATCTAATGAAACTATTTACGCAGGTTCAAATTTTGGTTTATACAAATTACAAAAAAATATAGGCAATAAAATAAATACCTCATCAAAAATTGACAGTTCGACAATTAATGCAATACACAAAAAAGACAAGACAAATTTATTATTAGCAACAACATCGGGTCTATTTATTTTCGACGAAATTAAAAATCATGCACAAGCAATTTTACCAGAAAAATTTGGAAGTTTTAATATTACTTCAATACAAGAAATAGATAGTAAAAACTGGTATATTACTACAAACTTTGGATTACATCTTATAAGCCTTGATGAAAACAATAATTTTTCATCCACCAATAAAATTCCAAAAATTAATTTCAATTGTTCTACAAGAGATAGCTATGGAAACTTTTGGTTTGCTTCAAATAGTAAACTGTACTCTATTTGCAAAGAGAAGATTAAGAGTTTTAGCACTAAAAGTGGCTTAACATCTGGACTTTCTTACACGCTTTCTGCCGATAAAAAGGGGAACGTTTATTTAGGAACAAATTTCGGAATCGATAAATTAACCGTTACAAATGAAGGAAATATTACAAAAATATTTAACTACAATGGTAAAAATGGTTTTAAAGGATTAGAATTAAATATACGTTCACAATGTAAAGATATAGAGGGCGGATTTTACTTTGGTACCGCTAAAGGTCTTTTTAAATTTTTAAATTTTTACGAATCCAAAAACAAATATAAATCTCCCATAGCGCTAACGGGGATTAACATTGCCAATAAAAACATTAATTGGAAAGAAAATAGACAAACAAATAAGTGGTTTAACATTCCCACAGAAAATTATGAATTTAAAAATGATGAGAATGATTTAACTTTTGAATTTTGCTCACTAAACCCTAGCAGTAAAGAAGAGGTTTACTATTCATATTATTTAACAGGTGTTAACAACGAGTGGAGTAAACCTTCAAAACAAAACAAGATTAGTTATTCAAATATTGACTTTGGAAATCACACTTTTTTCTACAAGGCCGTAGATAAGTTCGGCAATGAATTAAGTGAGCCCAAAAGCTATAATTTTAGAATAGAAACTCCTTTTTATTTTAAATGGTGGTTTTTAATCCCTTTTCTAATTTGCATAACACTCTTATTTAAAGGGATTATTGATAGTTCATCAAAATTTAATAAAGACATTGTTAAAAATTTATCAGAACAACAAACTTCTAGTAGTGAACTCAAAATATATTTCCTCTTTATTGGTATAGTTTTCCCTTTTGCTGAAATTCTTTACATGATCTTTATAAAAAGACCTCCAATAGAATCTTCCTTGTATTTTATTATGGGTTTTTTATGTCTTTCTGTTTTTTTCTTAGAAAAGAAAAGTACATTTATTAAAAAGAATCTGAGCAATATCCAACTTATATATTTTTTAGGTTTTAGCACTTATGTTTTTATAAAACTATTAACTCGAAAATTTGATTTCATTACCTATGCTGAGGTAACTATGGTTTTATATTATTCTTACATAGCATTAACAAAACCCAATCATTATATAACATTTGTAATTGTGAGTTTAATACTCATTATCTTTTCTATTTTAGTAAATAAATGGTTTCCTGAGGAAAACATATCTCTCATTGTGCTTTCAATAGTAATTTTATTCATTAATTATGCCCGAAGGATTTCTGTTTTCAACTCTAATGAAAAAATTATTTTTTCGAAAAGTATTATTGACAATTCTAATTCCTTAACTATTGCAACAGACCGGAATGGAAATTTAAAATTTTGCGGCCAATCGATTGAGAAAATACTTGGTTTTACTCCTGAAGAAGTAATGGGAGAAAATTTTTGGAAGTTAACTGGTGATTCAGAATTTAAGAAAATAGATTACAACTTAATTTTTAAACCTAATCATATTTATATACGTAAACTTAAAACTAAATCTGGAGGCATCAAATATATTCAGTGGACCGATTATAAATATTCCGACAACTTATTTGTAGCAAACGGACAAGATGTAACCCAAAAAATTAGTCTAGAAAAAAAATATTCAGATTTAGTTCAATCTGCCAGAGATATCATTTATGAATGTGATAAATACGGAAACATTGTTTATGTAAATAAATTTACTTCTGAACATCTTGGTTATACCGAGAATGAATTACTAGGCAAACATTTTTCAGATTTTGTTCCAGATGAATATAAAAAAGATGTTATAGAGTTCTACACCATTTACGAAAAAAACTTGAATGAATTTGACATAAAAGAATTTCCATTAAGAAAATCTAATGGCGAAACAATTTGGGTTTCACAAAGTGTAACAATTAAAAAAAATGAAAACGATAGAATTATTGGTTTTTCATCAATTATTAGAGACATTACAGCCTCTAAACTACTAGAAATTGAAGAACAAGAACGCATTAAAAAAGCGACTCATTTAAACGCAATTTCAAATAAATTATCAACTCTAAACTTTATAAAATTTGAAAATCAAAAATTATTATTAGAGCATATTTGTGAAGAAGCTTCAAAAGGTTTAAATATTGATCGCGTAGGATTTTGGCTCTATTCTGAAACTAAACTTGAACTCTATAATATTTACATTAAACATAAAAAAGTACATAATTCTGTAGGCGAATTATTTAAAACCAATTATCCAAAATATTTTAAAGCACTAGAAAATGAGCCAATAATAATTGCTTCTAATGTTTTTGAAAATGCAACACTAGAAGAATTTAAAGACGATTATTTTATAGAAAACAATATTAAATCTTTATTAGATATTCCAATTTATATTTCTGGAAAATTATTTGGTGTAATTTGTTTTGAAGAAATTAATGAAATTAAAAAATGGACAAACGATGAAATAAGTTTTGCAAAAACTATTTCAGATGTTATTGCGCTGGCTTTAGAATCAAATAAAAGAAAAAAAGCAGAAGTTCAATTATTATATAAAAATGAAGTACTCGGTTTATTTTCAAAATTTACTAATAAACTTATTCAAAAGACTTCGCTCGACGATGTTTTTGACGAATCTTTAGCTCAATTAACTAAATTGATAAAATCGGATCGCATCTGTTTTTATGAATATCACAAAGATTCAAATCGCATAAATCAACAATTTGAATGGTTTGCAGATACTAATGAATTAAATCTAAACAATCCAAATTACCAAAACCTAGATTCTGAAAGTCTTCCTGAAATGTTTGAAAACTTATTGCAAAAAAAATCATTTCACCTCATTGTTGATGATCTTAAAAATGAAGACTTAAAAGCAAAACTTAAAAATAGAAATTTAAAATCGGCTTTGATAATTCCTATTGTACATCGCGATGATTTAATAGGATATCTTGGTATAGATTCTAATACTACAACAGAAAAATGGGATGAATTTACAGTTTCTGTCTTAGAAGCATTAGCTAACAATATGGCTATTTCAATTATTAAAATCAAAAATCAAAATGCCCTAA
>JAIXHM010000076.1 GCA_030145825.1 Flavobacterium sp. | reverse complement strand
GTCATATGCCGTTCCCTGCGCATCGCTACCATATGACTATGCTGCACAACGACACAAGCATATGACTATGCTGCACAACGACACAAGCATATGACTATGCTGCACAACGACACAAGCATATGACTATGCTTCACAACAACACAAACAAAGGACCATGCTGAACAACGACACAGGCATATGACGAGCCACTACAACGACACAAGGAGATCCATACCACAAATATCATCAAAAACTAAACCTACACCAGCAATTTGTGCTCCTGCAGAAATTAAACCTCTTTCGTTATAAGGTCCAATAGAAGTACCTTTATAACGAGTTCCTCCTAATTTAGTTAATTCTTCACCAGGTAAATTATAAACTGTTCCAGCTCCATTTCCAGCTGTAATAGTAACAACTAAATTATACATACCTTCTAAATATGAACCACAAGCCATAGTAACTGTAGTAGTAGCTTTAACATTAGCATGTACATCACCATTTGTCAAATGAGAAACAAAAGTTAAAACCCAGTAATCACCGATATTTAAATCTAAATCAGAACCAGATAATGGCGCACCATTAAATGTTAAACCAGAAATTAAATCATTATAGCTATACTCAATTGTTGCAGTCTCATATTGACTTTCTAAAGGCATCATAACTGTAGTTAATAAAGCTTTATTAGAAGACATAATTGTTTCATCAGGAGTACCTACATCAACTTTACCAAAAAATTGCTTATAAACCTCTACCATTTCAACTTTTTCATTTCCTTGAAAAATTGAAAATGTAGAAGAAAGTAATTCTGTAGGAGCTTGTCCTTGAGGATAAGTAACGGCTGCAGTAGCCTTATCTACTAGACCTCCTTCTGTTCCATTTCCTGTTAAAGTATCGTTATCTTCAGAACAAGCTAACGATAAAAATAACAGCGAAAACAAAGATATTTTTAATAAGTTTTTCATATTCATTTTTTTTTATTAGTTCATCCACCAAACTTTTGATAACATAGTATCTCCCTGATCTAAAGTTGCAACAGCAGCAGCATAACTAGCTTGGTTGAAGTTTTGCTCGTCAGTAGAGTAATAAAATCTTCTAGGTATAGCAGAGATAGCAGCATTTTGAACAGGCGATAAAGCTGGGTAACCAGTTCTTCTCCACTCCGTCCAAGCCTCAATTCCTTGACCATATAATGCTAACCACATTTGAGTTGCAATTTTTTCTCTTGCTTCAGCTTGTGTTGAAAAGTCTACTGAAGCACTTCCCGTATATGCAGGTGAAGCAGATAATTCATTAAATTCAAAATTAGCATTGATACCATTAACATAATGTGCTCTTGCATCTGCTAAAGTACCAGTAATTATACCTTCATTAATTGCTTCAGCTAAATATAATTCAACCTGAGCATATGAAAGCATTACACCCGGTAATTCAGGGTTTAAATAAAAAGTACCCGGAGATGAATAACCGTTGTAGTTAGAAGAATCTTCAAGACCCGGAGTATTTCCAACATAAACACCACTATTATTTACTTGAGCAAATACTGGTAATCTAGGATCATTTAATGAATTTAACATACCAATTAAAACAGAACTCATTTTATACTCTTTTCTCGTAGAATATACAATAGTTTCATAAATTGGGTTTGCATCAGGCTGAGAAGCTGTATAAGCTAATTGAGCACTGTCATCATTAGAAGACATTAACATTCCACTATCAACCAAAGCTTGTACATCAGCAGATACATTTCTAACTTTAGAGATACGCATTAAAGCTTTTAATTTCAAAGACGCTGCTAATTTTCTCCATTTAGTAACATCACCACCATACAGTAAATCAGAACTTACTGTTAAATCACCTTCACCAGAAGCAAATAACATTTCCGCTTCATCTAATAAAGCGATAATTCCATCATAAACATCTTCTTGTGAATCATAAGCAGGTTTAAAATTACCTGGCACACCAGCTTCAACAAAAGGGACTGGACCAAAAACATCTGTTAGAATTTGGAATGCATTAGCTTGCATTACTAAAGCAGCAGCTTGTAAATTAGTATTTCCCTCATCTCCTGCTAAAACGTAAGCGGCTTTTGCTTCACCAATAACACTAGCGTACATAGACGTCCATACAGAATTCATTAAAGCTCTACGAGGAATATATTTTTCTTCATCGTTATATTGAACTTTTGACCAATGTTGTGCCCAACATAAGCCCATATCGCCACCTACTTGGGCATTATACATAACATTCTGTGTAGAAATGATTGTAGAAGCCAAAAGTAAGTTAGGATCAGTAACTTGAGAATCATTCGGTGATTGATTGATTGACTCAAAGTCTTTGTCACAACTAACAGTTAATACTGCCAAAGCTGTAACAAAAAATAAACTTATTTTCTTCATAGTAATTTAATTAAAATTTAACATTAATATTAAATCCATAAGTTCTAGCAGATGGTAACTGACCAAACTCTTGACCTTGCTCACCATTTGAACTACTGAAACCAGTTTCTGGATCAATATGAGGTACTTTTTTGTATAATAAAGCAAGGTTTCTACCCACAACAGATACTTTGAAATCTTGGATAAATGTACCTCTTAACCAGTTTTTAGGTAATGAATAACCTAAAGACACTTGTCTTAACTTCACATATGATGCATCAAAAATACCAGATTCAGTGAAATTTGAGTAGTTATATGCAAACTGGTTGAATGATTTAGCATCAACAACAACGTTGTTAGGAATCCATCCACCTGCACCATCGGACATAACACCATCACCAACTACACCAGTTTCACGACCAATAACTGTTTCTTGTAATGTACCAGCATATCTACCCCACATATAAGTCATAGAGAATAAATCTCCTCCCATTTTAGCATCAATTAAAGTACTTAAATCGAAGTTTTTATATTTAAAAGTAAAGTTAGCACCACCAGTCCAATCAGGAGTAATGTTACCTAAAACTGCTAATTCAGAATTATTTGTTACAGGTAAACCATTTTGGTAAACAATTTGACCATCATCGTTACGTAAGTAAGGGAAACCAACAATAGCTCCATAAGCCTGACCAGGAATAGCTTGTAATTCCATACCCCATTGACCACCTAAAACATAAGAATCTTGTCCACCTAAATCAACAACCTCATTTTTATTTTTAGCAAAGTTTAAATCAACATCAAAGCTGAAATTATCATTTTTAACAATTGTAGCTCCTAACTGTAATTCAATACCTTTGTTAGTCATTGTAGCTGCATTTAACCAAGCATTTGTAAAAGTTGAAGCTGAAGACACCTGAGTAGGTAAAATTAAGTCTTCTCCTTTTTGGCTGTAATATGTTGCAGCAAATCTAACTCTATTTTTGAATGCATTTACATCTAAACCAACCTCAATACCTGTTGTTGATTCAGGTTTAATATCTGGATTCCATTGTGTATTTGGCACACTTGAAATAGTACCAAAGTTATTGTTAGACAATCCATAAGTTGTATTTAACGAATACTCAGCTAAAGGACCAACACCTCCTACTTTAGACCATCCTCCTCTAACTTTTACATAATTCACTTTTGAGTTTTGGAATCCTAACATATCAGATAATATTAATGATGCCGTAACTGAAGGATAGAAGAATGAATTATTCTCAGGAGAAAACAAAGACGACCAGTCATTTCTAGCTGTAAAATCTAAGAAAGCATAGTTTTTGAAAGCTAACTGACCAAAACCGAATACACTGTTAATTCTTTGTTCATAATAATTACTATCAATACTTGGAGTAGTACCTGACTTCACATTAGATAATGTAAATAAACCTGGTAACTCTAAACCACCTGTCAACTCTCCTATCACATTTGAACGAACCCTTTTTAAACTATTTAAACCTCCGTTTAATGTTAATTTAAAGTTTTCTGACAAATCTTTATTCCAAGTTAAAATAGTTTCAGCATTGATTTCTGAATATCTTCTATTAACTTCAGCATAGTAACCATCTTGATACTCATTAGTACCAATCTCTTTTCTTAAAGTCTCTCTTTGAGAATATTGATCAAGCGAAATTTTTCCATTAATTGACCAGTTATCATTAAATTTAAAATTCAAACCTGTACTACCAACAATTCTATCTTGATCTAATGTATTTCTATTAGTTTCTAATACCCAATAAGGGTTATTTTGGAAAACTGTATTCCAGTTTAATGGAGTACCTTCAGCAGCAGTTCCTTCAGCAGCAAGAGGCAAGTTTCTCCAATCTCTTAAAGCCGAGAAATTTACGTTTCTTGCAGACCAAATAAATTGCTGAACAACATTCCCAGACGTATATCCTACTTCTGGCAAATTATTACTTTTGTTATTAAAATAGTTAACATTAACGTTTGCAGTTAATTTGTTACCTAATTTCATACTTCCGTTTAAACCAACATTGAATTTCTTGAAATCTGTAGAAGGAATCATACCTTTTTCACTAGTATTACCTACTGATAATCTAAAATTCGAAAATTCATCACCTCTTGACAACGTTAAAGTATTACTTTGAGACAAACCTGTATCATAGAAATTTTTAACATTATCCTTGTAAGATCTCCAAGGAAGTGGCGCTCCACCTACTTTATAAGAATCCCATTGAACAAATTCTAAACCTCTATCTAAAGCAGGTCCCCAACTCTCATCAACACCGTCATTGTATCCACCACCTGCACCATCAACGAATTCGAAGAAATCACTAGTAGCTCCTTGACCGTATGAATTTTGATAGTTAGGCAAAAGTAAAGGATTTGAAAAAGTTGTATTATTATTGAAAGCAACTTCAATTTTACCATTTTTATTTTTACCAGATTTAGTGGTAATTAAAATAACCCCTTTACTAGCACGGATACCATATAAAGCAGCAGCAGTTGGCCCTTTCAACACAGTTACTGATTCTACATCATCAGGATTGATACTTGCAGCACCATTTGGCAAATCACGTCCACCACTAGACCCTGCATTACCATAACTTGTATTATCGTAAGGAATACCATCGATAACAAATAAAGCTTGGTTATTACCTGTAATTGTTGAAGCACCTCTCAATACAATTCTTGAAGAAGCTCCTACAGCACCTGAAGAATTAGTAACTTGAACACCCGCAATTTTACCAGATAAAGAGTTAACAATATTAGACTCTCTAGCCTCTGTTAAATCTTCACCTTTAACTGATTGTGCAGCATAAGTTACCGCTTTCTCAGATTTCTTAACACCTAATGCAGCAGTTACTACAACCTCTTCTAACTGAGCAGGCTTAATAGTAACATTGTAAGAGCTAGCAGCTCCAACAGCAACTTCTTGTGTTACGTACCCAACATAAGAAATCACTAAAACTTCTCCTTGTTTAGCACTGATAGCATAATTACCATCAAAATCTGTAGTAGTACCACGAGCTGTTCCTTTAACAACTACGTTAGCACCAGCAATTGGGCCTAGTTCATCAGACACAACCCCCGTAACAGTTTTCTCTTGAGCAAAAGAAAACTGCATTGTTAACGCTACTAAAAGCGTAAAAATCCATTTAAACTTCGATCTCATATTAAATTTATTTGAGTTAGTTATTCCGCAAACTTCTTAATTATTTCTTAAATAAACAAATAATACTTCGGAATATTACTAATTTATTTATGTTAAATTTTTTACTTAATAAATTGAATTTTGCAGATAGTTCTCTTACAAGAGATGCATTTTTATCAAAAAGGTTGCGTAAAAAATTATATTTTTGATAAAAAATTCAATGTTAAGTAAAAGTTATAGCAATTTAAAATTAGAGTGCGGAACCGATGAGGCAGGTCGAGGATGTTTAGCTGGCCCAGTAACCGCAGCAGCTATTATTTTAGATGTAAATTTTGAGAATAAAACTTTAAATGACTCTAAACAATTATCAGAGAAAAAACGTTTTCAACTTCGTCCCGATATTGAATCGCAAGCCATTACTTTTGCTGTTACTCATATACACAATGAAGAAATAGACGAAATCAACATTCTCAATGCTTCTATGAAAGCCATGCAGGAATGTATTTTAAAACTATCTCAAAAACCCGAACATATTATAGTAGACGGCAACCGAGGTATTTTTAGGAAACTGGGAATTCAAAATACGGTTGGAAAAATTTTCACTCCAGAAGAAATTGAGTATTTAAAAGATATTCCCAACCAAAGTATTATAAAAGGAGATGCTAAATTTTTAAGTATTGCCGCCGCGTCGGTGTTAGCCAAAACGTATCGCGACGAATTTATGGACAAAATCCACGAAGAATATCCGATGTACAATTGGAAAAAAAACAAAGGCTACCCCACAAAAGAACATCGCGAGGCAATTGCAAAGTATGGCCCATGCAAATACCACAGAATGAGCTTTCGATTATTGCCCGAACAGTTGATTTTGGATTTATGATTGAAGATTTCAGATTTAAGAAATAACACCTCGAGTTCTGAATAGCATTTGAAAGTGATTAAAAGGTAGAACTCGAAAATTACAATAAATCCCCATAGAAAATATATAAGATATGTACGGGATATGTACGGGATATGTACGGGATATGTATGGGATAACTATACCATTTCTGCTTCAAATAAATTTTGAAAATGTTTAAGAATTTTTTCACGCACTTCGTTTTCATCTATTTCTCTACCCAACTCTACATGCAAAGACGTTACTCCTTTTCCACGAATACCACACGGTATAATATTATCAAAATACCCTAAATCGGCATTTACATTTAAAGCAAAACCATGCATCGTTACCCAGCGACTCGCACGCACACCCATAGCACAAATTTTTCGAGCAAATGGCGTTCCTACATCTAACCAAACTCCAGTTTCTCCTTCACTGCGCACTCCTTTTAAACCATAATCGGCTAAAACCAAAATAATAGTTTCTTCGAGCAAACGTAAATACTTATGTATATCGGTAAAAAAGTTTTCTAAATCTAATATAGGATAGCCTACAATTTGCCCAGGACCGTGATAGGTAATATCTCCACCTCTGTTAATTTTATAAAAAGTAGCTCCTTTATCTGCTAGTTGCTTTTCAGAAAGCAACAAATTAGAAACATCTCCACTTTTCCCTAAAGTATATACGTGTGGATGTTCTACAAACAAAAAATAATTATCGGTTTCAACATCGGGGTTTTCTCTTTTTTGCTTTTTTTGTTCCACAACTTTAGCAAATATTTCTTCTTGGTAATCCCAAGTATCTTTATAGTCTTTAGTTCCTAAATTTTGAAGGAACACTTTTTTATTTTGAACTTCCGTCATGGCTCAATTAATTTGATTACAAATATACAAATAGTTTACCGTTTAGCCCTGATGAAAGTGCTATCCTTTTTTTGTTCTCGATATCTACCACAAACTTTGTTTGTTCCTCTTAATATCAAATGCTCGAACTGACAAACTTAGCTTACAAAAAAAGATAAAACGAACAGCAGGAACACCGCAAGCAAAAAAACGCAAGCCATTCGCTTCAAATGGCACTAAAAATTTCAAAATTGTAAATTGACTCATTATCAAATTATAACTATCTTTGCCGGCTTAAAATAAAAATGTATGCAACTTTCAGAACAAGAAATCATTAGAAGAGAGAAATTGACCAAGTTAAGAGAGCTTGGCATTAATCCGTATCCTGCCAATTTGTATCCTGTTAATCACACTTCGAAACAGATAAAGGACGATTTCTCTGAAGGTAAGCAAGTTACTATTGCCGGGCGTTTAATGAGTGTTCGCGATCAAGGAAAAGCTTCGTTTGCTGAATTACAAGACAGCGAAGGAAGAATTCAGCTGTATTTTAACCGCGATGTAATTTGCGAAGGCGAAGACAAAACATTGTACAATACCGTTTTCAAGAAATTAATCGATTTAGGTGATTTTATAGGTATTGAAGGCGAATTGTTTACGACTAAAGTAGGCGCAAAAGCTGTTCGTGTTACCAATTTTACTTTTTTAAGCAAAACCCTTCGTCCGTTACCGTTACCAAAAACTGACGAACAAGGTCATGTTTTTGACGCTTTTACCGATGCTGAATTACGTTACCGTATGCGTTATGTAGATTTAGTGGTGAATCCGCAAGTAAAAGACGTTTTTGTAAAAAGAACTAAATTATTCAACGCTATGCGTTCTTTCTTTAACGACAAAGGATACATGGAAGTTGAAACCCCGATATTACAATCGATTCCTGGTGGAGCTGCTGCCCGTCCGTTTATTACGCACCACAATTCGTTAAACATTCCGTTATACATGCGTATAGCTAATGAATTGTACTTAAAAAGATTAATAGTAGGTGGTTTTGAAGGTGTTTATGAGTTTTCTAAAAACTTCCGTAACGAAGGAATGGACAGAACGCACAATCCGGAATTTACCGCTATGGAAATTTATGTAGCTTACAAAGACTACAACTGGATGATGAAGTTCACTGAGAATTTATTAGAACATTGTGCCTTAGCCGTTAACGGAACCACAGAAGCTACTTTTGGCGAACATAATGTAAACTTTAAAGCGCCTTATGCTCGTGTTACCATGACTGACGCTATTAAACAATTCACTGGTTTTGATATTACCGGTAAAAGCGAAGACGAAATTCGTGCTGCTGCAAAATCAATGGGAATTGAAGTAGACGAAACTATGGGTAAAGGGAAATTGATTGATGAGATTTTTGGAGCAAAATGTGAAGGAAACTTCATTCAACCTACTTTCATTACTGATTATCCAAAAGAAATGTCGCCTTTATGTAAAGAACACAGAGATAATCCGGAATTAACGGAGCGTTTTGAATTGATGGTTTGTGGTAAAGAAATTGCCAATGCGTATTCGGAATTAAACGACCCAATTGACCAAAGAGAACGTTTTGAAGCACAATTAGCCCTTTCTGAAAGAGGTGATGATGAAGCGATGTTTATCGATCAAGATTTCTTAAGAGCTTTAGAATATGGAATGCCACCAACATCTGGGTTAGGAATTGGAATGGACCGATTAATTATGTTCTTAACAAACAACCAATCCATTCAAGAAGTATTGTTCTTTCCGCAAATGAAACCAGAAGCTAAACCACTAGCAATTAGTGATGAAGCAAAAGCCATTGTGGAACTTTTAAAAGCAGAAAACAATCAAGTTTTAGGGCAATTAAAAGAAAAAGCAGGCTTGAGCGGTAAAAAATGGGATGCTGCAATGAAAGAATTGGCAAAACACAATTTAACTAAAGTAATTGTTGATGGTGAGAATAAAATTGTTGAGCTTTTAAAGTAATTTAAATTATTTACTTACATTAGCATTTATAATTACAAAAAAAAAACTATTAGCTTTAAACCTTCTATTTTTTTTAATGTCTTAAGACTATAAATCAAAAAAAATATAAAAGATGAAAAATTTATTAATTATTGCAGTAATGCTAATCAGTATGATTTCTTTTTCTCAAAATGAAAGAAAAGGAAAGTTATCTAAAGAAGAACAAGTTGAAGTTCAACTAAAAAGAATGACAACTGATTTAAATTTAGACGCAAAACAACAAAAAGAGGTAAAAGCATTTTTAGTTGAAAAAGCTGACAAAAGAGAGGCTAAAAGAGCTGAAATTCAAGCAAGAAGAGAAGCTGGAAAACCAAGATTATCTGAAGAAGAAAGAGAAGAACTAAAAGCTGAACTTCAAAATGAAAGAGCTCATGACAAAGAACGTCTTGGAAAAATTTTAAGTGAAGACCAAATGAAAAAATGGGATCAAATTCAAACTGAAAAGAGAGAAGAAAAAAAGGCTCATTTAAGAGAAAAGAGAATGTCTAAAAAATAAAATGGGTTAAAAAATTTGCCAAAACAATTTTTTTAATTTAGATTTGATAATATTTTAACCTTTTAACTACTATGAAAAAAGTTTTATTAACATTAGTTTTTATATTTTCTGTAAATTTAGCTTCGAAAGCACAAGAACCTGTTAAGATAAGTGACCCAAAAGCAAAAGAAACAACTTATAAAATTAAAGAATACTTAAGTTTAGACGATGCTAAAACACAAGCCGTATACGAAGTAATAGCACATAAAAATATTGCTTTCTCTACGGAACCAAATTTAAATGAGGAAAGAAAAATTCTTCTAAGAAGAAAATTTGACTCAAAAATTAAATCCGTTCTTAACGAAAACGAATATAAAAAATTAAAAGCGAATAAAGCTTTATGTCAAGAAATTGAAAATTAAAAAAAAAATCCCAGTTTTAAACTGGGATTTTTTTTTACCATTATTTAGTGACTTTTTCAACAGCTTTAACGGTATTATCTAAATCTTCATAAGTTAAAGCATCTGTTAAAAACCAAGTTTCATAAGACGATGGCGCGATATAAACTCCATTGTTTAACAATCCGTGAAAGAAATCTTTAAATTTTTGATTATCTCCATTTTTAGCGGTTTCAAAATCGACAACTGGATTTTTATCAAAATGCACAGAAATCATAGAACCTACTCTATTAATAGTAAACTCTACTTTATTTTTTTCTAGTACACTGCGCATTCCTTTTTCTAAATAAGCTGTTTTTTCTTCCAAACGCTTGTAAATATCTAGATCTGCATTTAAAGCTTTCAACATTTCATATCCAGCAGCCATTGCTAAAGGATTACCTGACAAGGTTCCTGCTTGATAAACAGGGCCAAGTGGCGCTAAATAATTCATTATTTCTTCACTACCTGCAAATGCTCCAACAGGCAAACCACCACCAATAACTTTACCAAAACAAACCAAATCGGCTTTAACGTTATATAACTCTTGCGCTCCGCCTTTTGCTAAACGAAATCCCGTCATTACTTCATCAAAGATCAACAAAGTGTTATTATTGGTGCAAACTTCTCTTAATTGAGCTAAAAAGTTATTTAAAGGCGGTATACAACCCATATTACCTGGAACAGGCTCCACTATTACAGCAGCTATTTCGTTTTTATTTGCTTCGAAAATTGATTTTACATTTTCAATATCATTAAACTTCGCCAATAAAGTATCTTTAGCTGTTCCTTGTGTAACTCCAGGACTATTTGGTACACCAAAAGTACTCAGTCCACTTCCTGCAGCTATCAAAAAAGAATCGGAATGACCGTGATAACCACCTGAAAATTTAATAATCTTATCTCTTTTAGTGTAACCTCTCGCTAAACGAATTGCGCTCATACTAGCTTCCGTACCCGAGGTGACACTTCTCTAGTTAGCTTTGTGTGGAGCCTTCGAAAG
>JAIXHM010000075.1 GCA_030145825.1 Flavobacterium sp. | reverse complement strand
GATTAATATTGTTAAGTACAGAAAAAAAATCTAATTGTTTTGTCTTTTTTTTATTTGAAATATTTAAAGTATAATTGTTTACTGTTTTGTTATTAATCAAATCTTTACTAAATAAAAACTGAGGTAAATCTTCATCTTTTATTATTTCTGAGCTACTGTTCTTGTCACTAAAGACTTTAGAATCTAAGCTTTTCTTTATATCTAAAAAATCGTTTATTGTAAATATGTTATTATTTACATTATTTGTATTTGCAATTAAATTGTACTTTATTTTTTTTCCGAAATTGAATGTATTTGCATTTAGTCTATATTTTTCTTTATAACCACCTTCTACTTCAATAGTTCCTTTAAATAGATTTTTAAATTTTTCGTTCAATCCTATATTTAATGCAGTAGTTCCCGAACTTTCAAAACCTTTAATAGAAGAAAGGTCCTGATAGTTTTTTAAAAGCTCAATCTTTTCAATCATTTCTGTAGTTAAATTCTCAGTAGCTAGCTGGTGTTGGTTGTTGTAAAAGTCATCACCATCTAATAGAAGATAATCAATTTTTTTTCCATTATATCGTATCTTTCCGTTTTCGTCAATAGACAAACCTGGAAGTTTTTCAATAACATCTTTTAGCTTTAGTTCTGAACCATTTAATAATTTTTTTAAATTGTATTTTAAAGTGTCATTTTTTTCTACAATGTCAAAAGTGTTTTGCTCAATAATGACTTCTTTAAGAGTCGTTGTTTTTTCTTTTAATATAACTTTTATGTCATTGCAGTCATTTATTTCTAATTCTCTTTTTTCATAAGATAAATGCGTGATTTTTAAAATGGCAGGGAATTCTATATTTTTACAGTCAATTAAAAAATTGCCACCTTCATCAGTTTTAGAAAAAAAAGCACTCTTAAAAGTGCTTTTTTCAAGTATTTGTATATTTGCAAAAGAAACAGGAATGTTAGAATTATCTTTTACAATTCCTTTTAATTGTTGGCTGTAAGAAAACAGTTGAAAAAATAAAAAAATAAAAAGAATTCTCATTTAATTTTTATAAATGATAGTTTCTGTTGTTATTGTTTTATCTCCTTCTTGAGTTGTGATTGATGAAGGGCGTAAATTATGGATTTTTTGCTTTATGATTTCTGTAATTTCTTTATGAGTAACAGTTTTTTTATTTTTAAAATCAGGTTTATGAATTTCAACTTTATTTTTTATCTCTCTTATCAAAATTGCTGAATATTCATAATAAGGTGTTCCTACATATAAAATTAAACCTGGTAAACCATCAAATTTTTCTGGCCCCGCATTTACTGGAATATCTTCTGTAAACCATGCTGTAAATTGTGCATCATGTCCAATCCAATCTGCTAAAGCTTTTTTACAAGAATATCCATTTATAACTTTTACTTCATCGGTAATTTGCCAGTTCCAATTTTGTAAAGAATCTTTACCATGAAACAATTGGTCAGCATTGAAGTATTCAAATATCATTTCATTATTTCCAAAATCTTTATAATAAAATTTTTCAGTATTTTTAATATTAACAATGATTTTTGTGTTTGTTATTTGAATATTATCATCATGTTGTGTTTCACTTTTGTTTTCTGTATTATAATCTGTATTCTTAGTATTTTCATCATTAACGTAATAACTTATTCCATCTTTTACATTAACCGTTAGATTATAAAATTTCTTTTTTACCCGTTCTGTTCTGATTGCTTCGGGTAATTCTTTTAATCTTTGTTCTGAAGTAATAAAACCCTCGGAATATTTTACTAAAAGATTTTGTCCATAAGACGAAAAAGTAAACAAAAAGCTTACTATCAAAAAGGTATAATGCATAATTTTATATGTAAAATTATAATAAAGTTTATTAAACAGTTATACAACGTCTTACTGTAGTTGTATAATAAACATCCCACGGCTGTCCCATATTGTCATAAGTAGTATATGCATACCAACTCGTTACACTGTCATAGCAATATGTCAAAAGTTCCTCTTTAGTATTAAACTGGATTGTGTTTAAAATTTTTCCTGTTTCGTCTTTTTCTACTAAAGTATAAAGAGCTTTCTTTTTAAATTCTTTAATTTTTCCTGTGTTAGCAAAACTTACCATTCCCAGTGTTAAAGCTAAAATTAAAAGTAATTTTCTCATTGTATAATTTTTTAAAAGTTATACTTACGAAAAAAAAAAAAAAAAATTACATACGCAAGAAAAAAATAATTTATTTATTCATTGTTATGGGTTCTTTTTTATTATTGTAAAAAAAATGCTGAAGAGTTGAAGAAGTAAATTTTTAAATTTTTTAAGATATCAAAAATCGTCTTAACGCTTGATTTATCACTTGTTAAGGCGATTTTTTTACGTCTTTTTTTATTTTTTAAGATATTGATAATCAGTAATATATAATAAAAATGAGTTTTTCTTACAAATTCTTATATTGTTAAAAACTTGCCCAAATTGTGAATAAGTTTGACTTTGATTTTTTAATTCAAATGACAAACTTTGTAATCCCCTTATCGTACAAATAATCAATTTTATAACAATATCAAAATCAATTAGCTATGTCTGTAGTAGAACCTATTTTGCAAGAAAACAAAGACCGATTTGTAATTTTTCCAATTAAACACCACGATATTTGGGAATGGTACAAGAAACAAGAGGCTTGTTTTTGGACTGCTGAGGAAATAGATTTACACCAAGATATTACCGATTGGAATACAAAATTAAACGATGATGAAAAGTTTTTCATCAAGCACATTTTAGCCTTTTTTGCAGCTTCTGACGGAATTGTAAATGAAAATTTGGCAGAAAACTTTGTAAGTGAAGTACAATATACCGAGGCTAAATTTTTCTATGGTTTCCAATTAATGATGGAAAATATTCATTCTGAAACCTATTCATTATTAATTGATACTTACGTTAAAGACGAAAAAGAGAAAAATATTTTATTTAAAGCGTTAGAAAACTTCCCTGCCATCGCAAAAAAAGCAGAGTGGGCTTTAAAATGGGTAGAGTCAGATTCTTTTGCTGAGCGTTTAATTGCTTTTGCTGCTGTAGAAGGAATTTTCTTTTCAGGGGCATTCTGTTCGATTTTCTGGTTAAAGAAAAGAGGAGTTATGCCTGGATTAACATTCTCAAATGAGTTAATTTCTCGTGATGAAGGAATGCATTGTGATTTTGCGGTTCATTTACACAATAATCACTTAATTAATAAAGTTTCTAAAGCTAGAATTACCGAAATTTTAACAAATGCTTTAGATATTGAACGTGAATTTATTACCGAAAGTTTACCAGTAAGCTTAATTGGTATGAATGCGAAATTAATGACACAGTATTTAGAGTTTGTTACCGATAGATTATTAGTAGAATTAGGATGTGAAAGAGTTTATAATTCCTCAAATCCATTCGATTTTATGGATATGATTTCGCTTCAAGGAAAAACAAATTTCTTTGAAAAACGAGTATCAGAATATCAAAAAGCGGGTGTTTTAAATAACGATACAGATTCTAATAAAATTAGTTTCGACGCAGATTTCTAAATCCCCAAATTTAGAAAACTAACCTATAATTTTTTATAAAGCAAGGCTTCAGGAATTTTGGTTTTCCATTTTCCTGCTGTGCGTTACAATCTTTTTTGTTAGCTTAAAGCTAAAAGCAAAAAAGGATTTACACTTCCATCAGGGCTAGGAAGTAAATTTTGGGCTCTATTAACCAAGTAATTAAAAGTAGTTGTAATATGAATGTAGTAAAAAGAGACGGAAGAAGAGAACCGGTAATGTTTGATAAAATTACCGATAGAATTAGATTTTTATGCTATGAGCTAAATGAATTGGTAGATCCAGTAAAAGTTGCAATGCGTGTTATTGAAGGGCTTTATGATGGTGTTACTACTTCAGAATTAGATAATTTGGCTGCCGAAACCGCTGCTTCAATGACAGTTACACATCCAGATTATGCTCAATTAGCAGCTCGTATTGCCGTTTCTAATTTACACAAAAATTCAAAAAAATCGTTTTCTGAAACGATGACCGATTTATATCATTATGTAAATCCACGTACTGGTCAAGAAGCGCCTATGATTTCTGATGAGGTTTATGAAGTAATCATGCAAAATGCTGAACGATTAGATTCAAGTATTATCTACAATCGTGATTTTAACTACGACTATTTCGGATTTAAAACACTAGAGCGTTCTTACCTTTTAAAAATAAACGGTAAAATTGCAGAGCGCCCACAACATATGTTAATGCGTGTTTCTGTTGGTATTCACTTAAATGATATCGATGCGGCTTTAGAAACATACGAATTAATGTCTAAAAAATTCTTTACTCACGCTACACCTACTTTATTTAACGCAGGAACTCCTAAACCTCAAATGTCATCTTGTTTCTTATTAACAATGAAAGACGATAGTATTGATGGAATTTACGATACGTTAAAACAAACGGCTAAAATTTCACAATCAGCTGGTGGAATTGGTTTGTCTATTCACAATGTAAGAGCAACGGGTTCTTACATTCGTGGTACAAATGGTACTTCAAATGGTATAGTTCCTATGCTTCGTGTATTTAACGACACAGCGCGCTATGTAGATCAAGGTGGCGGAAAGCGTAAAGGTAGTTTTGCTATTTATGTAGAGCCTTGGCATGCTGATATTATGGAATTCTTGGATTTAAAGAAAAACCATGGTAAAGAAGAAATGCGTGCGCGTGATTTATTCTATGCAATGTGGATTCCAGATTTATTCATGAAGCGTGTGGAGGCAGATGCAAATTGGACTCTAATGTGTCCAAATGAATGCCCAGGAATGTACGATGTGCACAGCGAAGAATTCGAAAAAATGTATTTAGCATATGAAGAAGCGGGTAAAGGAAGAAAAACAATAAAAGCGCGTGAACTTTGGGAAAAAATCTTAGAATCTCAAATTGAAACGGGAACACCGTATATGTTGTATAAAGATGCAGCGAATAGAAAGTCCAACCAAAAAAATCTAGGAACTATTCGTTCATCTAATTTATGTACAGAGATTTTAGAATATACATCTGAAGATGAAATTGCTGTTTGTAACTTAGCTTCAATTTCATTACCAATGTTTGTGGAAGATGGAAAATTTAACCACCAATATTTATATGATGTAACAAAACGTATTACACGTAACTTAAACAAGGTAATTGATAGAAATTACTATCCTGTAAAAGAAGCAGAAAATTCAAATATGCGTCACCGTCCAGTTGGTTTGGGTGTTCAAGGTTTAGCAGATGCTTTTATCTTAATGCGTTTGCCTTTTACAAGTGACGAAGCAAAACAGTTGAACCAAGAAATCTTCGAAACTATTTACTTTGCGGCAGTTACGGCTTCAATGGAAATGGCAAAAGAAGAAGGCCCTTACTCAACATTTGAAGGGTCGCCTATTTCTCAAGGAGAGTTTCAATACAATCTTTGGGGATTAAATGATTCAGATTTATCGGGTCGTTGGGATTGGGCTTCTTTAAGAAAAGAAGTAATGGAGCATGGTGTGCGTAATTCATTGTTATTAGCACCAATGCCAACAGCTTCTACTTCTCAAATCTTAGGAAACAACGAAGCTTTTGAACCTTATACTTCAAATATTTATACACGAAGAGTATTGTCAGGTGAATTTATTGTGGTTAACAAACATCTGTTACACGATTTAGTTTCATTAGGACTTTGGAACGAAGACTTAAAGCAAGAAATTATGCGTAATAATGGTTCGATTCAAAATATCGATATTATACCTCAAGAAATAAAAGACTTGTATAAAACAGTTTGGGAAATGAGTATGAAAGATATTATCGATATGTCTCGTCAACGCGGATATTTCATTGACCAATCGCAATCGTTGAACTTATTTATGGAAGGTGCAACTATGGCAAAATTAACATCAATGCACTTTTATGCCTGGAAAAGTGGCTTAAAAACAGGTATGTATTATTTACGTACAAAAGCAGCAGTTGATGCCATTAAGTTTACTTTAAATAACGACAAAAAAGCGCAACCAAAACCAGAAGTGGAAGCAAACACAGTAAATGTAGAAGCGGAAGGCATGAGCGCAGCCGAATTTAGAGCAATGCTTGAACGTTCTAAAAATGCTGGTCCAGAAGATTGTGAAATGTGTGGATCATAATTTTTATAAATAATATAAAAAACAGCCATCTTATTGATGGCTGTTTTTGGTTTAAATAATTACTTTCCAATTCGTACATTTGAAAAAAATAGAAATCATGTCAAAAGACAAAAAAGGAATTTACACAGGAATTATTGAAAAAGATGCAGATGGAAACTATTTCTGTGGAGAATATTTATTGGATTACCAATACACAGAAAAATACTTCAAAATAGGAGATGAAATTAGTATTCAATCGGTTATCGTTAACCCGAGTGATAAAAGTTATAATCAATATCCAAAAAAATCGAGGAACTTCTCTTTGGTAGACGAAAAAGAATAAATCTATAAATTAAACCTTCAAACTATAATAAAATGATGCAGTGGGAACAATTATTGTCGTTAAAACGACAAGGTGATACTTCAAAAAGACTTCGAAAAGAACAAGATGATACACGTTTAGGTTTTGAAGTTGATTACGACCGAGTAATTTTTTCTTCGGCATTTAGAAGTTTACAAGATAAAACACAAGTTATTCCTTTATCGAAAACCGATTTTGTTCACACGCGACTAACGCATAGTTTAGAAGTTTCCGTAGTTGGTCGTTCACTTGGTCGTTTGGTTGGGAAAAAGATTTTAGAAAAATATCCGCATTTATCGGAAATTCACGGTTATCACATGAACGATTTTGGCGCAATTGTAGCTGCTGCTGCTTTAGCACATGATATCGGAAATCCACCTTTTGGACATTCAGGTGAAAAAGCAATTGGAGAGTATTTCAAAACTGGAAACGGACAACAATTCAAAGAGAAGTTAACCGATAAAGAATGGCAAGATTTAATTGATTTTGAAGGAAATGCTAATGGTTTCTCAGTAGTTTCATCTTCTCGCGAAGGTGTTGAAGGAGCATTGCGTTTAACGTATGCTACTTTAGGTGCTTTTATGAAGTATCCAAAAGAAAGCTTACCTAAAAAACCAACATCAAAGATTTGTGATAAAAAGTATGGTTTCTTTCAACAGGATAAAGATTTTTTTAAAGAAGTGGCTAGCGAGTTGGGATTGATTTCTAACAAAACTGGAAATGATATTGGTTATGAAAGACATCCATTGGCTTATTTAGTTGAAGCAGCTGATGATATTTGTTATACTATCATAGATTTTGAAGATGGAATTAATCTTGGATTGATTGATGAAGAATTTGCTTTAGAATACTTAATTAAATTAGTAAAAAACAATATCGATACTACAAAATATAACGAATTAAAAACAAAAGAAGATCGAATTAGTTATTTAAGAGCTTTAGCCATTGGAAGTTTAATTAATGATGCCGTAAAAGTTTTTATGCAGAATGAAGAATTAATTTTAAAAGGTGAATTTCCTTTTGCATTGATGGATAAAAGTCAATATCAAGCTCAAATGAATGATATCATCCAAATCAGTATAAAAAACGTATATCAAAGTAAAGAAGTAATAGAAAAAGAAGTTGCTGGATACAAAGTGATAAACGTTTTGTTAGATGTTTTTTGTTCGGCATATAATAATAAAATTGAGGGTAGCGAATCTAATTATGATAAAATAGTTTTAAAACTTTTACCAGAACGTTTTCAATCAGAGAAAGAAGATGTTTACCAAAGACTCTTACATATATGTCATTATGTGTCTCTATTGACCGATGGTAAAGCATTGCAATTATATAATTTAATAAACGGGAGTGCTAAAGGTTAAAGTTTTACGAAAAATTTTAAATTTTCATCTAAAATGTTAACTTTGTTCAAATTAACTTAATCCTAAATTATGAGAAATAAATTACTTAGTACAATTTTCGTAGTAAGTATGTTGATGTTTTCTTGTGGCAAAGACAAGCAAGAAGCAGAAACTACTGTAACAGAAGTTGAAACTACAACACAAGAACATGAGATTGCTGTTGACAGTACAACGTTAGAAAATACAGAGACAATTACTAAAGAGGTTGATTCTGTTAAATCTACCGCAGCAGTGGAATTAGATAAGAAGTCTATCAAGAATAACAAAATAGTTGATTTAGAAGCTGAAAAGATTAGAAAACAGCATGAACAATTTTTAAATCAAAGTCCATTTAAAAATTCTTTAAGCATGTCAAAAGCTGAAAGAAAGTTGGCAGGGCTAGCTCCAAACAAATATTTTGAGCAAGAATGGGAATTGACTATGGACCCAAGTACTGGTAAGCCAGATATTCAAGGATTATATTCTTTGAGAAACCAACTAGCAGAAGAAAGAAAGCAAGCGTTGTTAAATAGAACTCCAGGAGATGCATCAGACAACCCATGGGTTGAAAGAGGTCCAAACAATGTTGGTGGTCGTGTTCGAGCAGTGATGTTTGATCCTAATGACCCAACTTATAAAACAGTCTTTGCTGGAGGTGTAAGTGGTGGATTATGGAAAAACACCGATATTACAAATAATTCTTCACAATGGACTTTAGTTAGTTTGCCAGATAATTTATCAGTTTCTTCAATAACTTATGACCCAAACAATACCAATATTTTTTATGTAGGAACAGGTGAATCATATGTTGGTGGAGATGTAAATGGAGATGGAGTATGGAAATCTACCGATGGAGGAAATACTTGGACAAATGTTTTTGGAGGTATTTCTGGACCAACAACTTTTGAATCGGCTGCAGTTGTAACAATTAATTCTCCAGCAGGGATTGCGGGTAATTATGCGTGTTATCCAACTACTGCTTTTGGACCAACTTTTTACAATGTGCTTAATACTGAAATTGAGTTGGTTAGCGATACTACACCTTTAGGGTGTAATGCCAATCCAGTTACAAATAATTTAACCGGTAAGATTGCTTTAATTAGAAGAGGTACATGTTCTTTTGTTGAGAAAATTTTGAATGCTCAAAACGCTGGTGCTGTAGCAGTTATTATGATGAATAATGTAGCGGGCACACCTATTCCAATGGGAGGTACTGAACCTACAGGCGTTAATATTCCTTCAGTTATGATTTCAAAAGAAGATGGAGACATTTTAGAAGCAGCAGTTTTAGCGGGTGCAGTAAATGGTTCATTAATTAATGGTGCTGGAACATTTACTGGGTTATTGGTACCTGGACAACAACATATCAACGATATCGTAGTAAGAAATAATGGAGGTGTTTCTGAGATTTTTGTTGCTGCTGGAGACGGTTATTACAGTTCTGCGAACGCTATAACATACTTAGGTGGCCCAGATTATGGATTATATAAATCAATAAATGGAGGAGCTTCATGGACTGAAGTTGCTTTGCCGTTAACCTCTGGAGGTTATAAATATTGCCCAAATGATTTAGAAATTGGAGCAAACAATAAGTTATGGATGTCCACTACAAACAGTTTTGTTTATGGAGAAGGAGGAGGAACTATCTTTTCATCTGCAGATGGAACTAATTTTAATTTAACATACAGTATTCCTGGCGGTGATAGAACTCAAATTGCTCCATCTATGACAAACGAGAATAAAGTATATGTTCTAGTTGAAGATGACGCTTCAAATGAACCAGATATTTATTTAACGAATAATGGTTTTGGTTCGATTTCTCAACTTTCTGAACCAGCAAGTGATGGAGATATTACTACAACTGATTTTTGTAGAGGTCAAGCATTTTATGATTTAGTAATTAAAGTTGATCCTTCAAATGACAATGTTGCATACATAGGAGGTATTAATTTACATAGAACTTCAAATAGCGGTTCTTCATGGGCAAAAATGTCTTCATGGTCATCTGCATATTCATCGGGTCAATCTATTGTTCACTCAGATCAGCATGGAATCGCTTTTCATCCTACAAATTCAAATGCAGCTGTTTTTGGAAATGATGGGGGTGTTTATTATTCAACAAATCTATCTGGAGCTTCTACTTCAAGTACAGCAATTTCAGCTAGAAATAACGGGTTAAATATTACCCAGTTCTACAGTGTTGGTGTTGCTCCAACAGCTGCTGTAAGTGGACTTTCATCAGGAGATTACTTTGCAGCTGGTGCTCAAGATAATGGAACACAGTATTTCGAAAATGTAAGTACTGGTATTAATGGAAGTGTTAGATCTCAAAGTGGGGATGGTGCATTTACAATGATGGATCAAGGTAGTGACAAGTACTATATTTCTAATTATGTTTACAATGGTTCTGTTAATTACAGATTAATGGTTTCACCGTTTACTGTTAGAACAATAAATTCAGAAAGCGCTTCAAATGGAGCATTTATTGCGCCAATGGTTTTAGATTCTAATTTAGATATTCTTTATGCTGATTACTCAGCTACTTCTCCTGCAATTAGAAGATATAAAAATTTAAAAACAGGAACTGTTAATAAAACTTCTTTAACAAATGCAACATTCTTAACAGCAGCCCCGACAGCATTTGCGGTTTCGCCATATACGACGACTTCTACCACACTTCTTGTGGGGACAAGATTAGGAAAGCTAATAAAAATAACAGGGGCAGATTTGTTTCCATCATGGTCTGAAATAACAGGACCAAGTTTTGTTGGAAGTGTTTCAGATGTTGAATATGGTCAAACAGAAAACGATATTTTTGTAACAATGCACAACTATAATGTTGTTAGCGTTTGGTATTCTGCAGATGGTGGAGCTACTTGGTCAAATAAAGAAGGTAATTTACCTGACATGCCAGTAAAATGTATTTTACAGAATCCATTAAACCTTGATGAAGTAATCATTGGTACTGAACTTGGTGTTTGGTATACTAATAACTTTAGTGCTGCTTCTCCAACATGGAATCAATCTTACAATGGTATGAGTAATGTAAAAGTTACAGATCTTGATTTAAGAAATGATAATGTTGTCTATGCTGCTACTTATGGAAGAGGAATTTTCTCTGGACAATTTACAAGTCAGCCTTTACATTCTGATGGATTTGTTAAAACTAATTTAGTAACTGTTTATCCAAATCCAGCGACTGATATTTTAACAATTAATGTTAAAGACTTTAGTGGTAATATGAATGTTGAGTTATACGATGTTAAAGGTCAAAAAGTATTATCGCAAAATGAAGCTAATTTTTCTAATGAGAAATCTATTAACATTAGTTCATTAGCAGCTGGTATTTATGTTTTAAAAGTAAATGCTGATAATTTATCTTATACTCAAAAAGTAATTAAGAAATAATTTTTCTAAATAAGACTAAAAAAAGGGCTTCAAGATGAAGCCCTTTTTTATTTTAATGATCGTAGTGTGTTACTTAAGGTTACTTTAAAAACGCTTTTGTTGTCTTCATGCTTTTTCATAACATAAATATATTTATGT
>JAIXHM010000074.1 GCA_030145825.1 Flavobacterium sp. | reverse complement strand
ATATTATTTCTTAGCTTCTTCGATGTAAGAAATAGCTTGACCAACAGTAGCAATGTTTTCTGCTTGATCATCTGGAATTTGAATATCGAATTCTTTTTCGAACTCCATGATTAGCTCAACAGTGTCTAATGAATCAGCTCCTAAATCGTTTGTGAAGCTTGCTTCAGCTACAACTTCGTTTTCGTCAACACCTAATTTGTCTACGATAATCGCTTTTACTCTTGATGCAATGTCTGACATAATCTTTAATTTTTAATTTAATTTGTTGGCAAAAATAAAAAACTTTATTTTAAAACAACATTTTTGTGATTAAATGTGACTACGAATTTAAAAAAAATAATTCACAAAGACTCTTTTTTTCTATTTTTTACCAAATATTATTCTTTTTTTTGCGTAATGAAAATCATTGTAAAAGGTTAAGTTTACTAATATGAACGGCGAATTCACTTCATTTTAACTGTAAAAAAAATAAAAAATGAAAAAAATAATTTTATTTGCTTCTGGAAATGGTACTAATGCCGAAAATATTATAAAATATTTCAAAAATTCGGTTGAAGAAACTGTTAGTGCCGTTTTTGTAAACAATACAAATGCAAAAGTTATTACAAGAGCAACTGATAATAATGTCGATGTTGTTTTGTTTAACAAACAACAATTAAACGATGGCTTTGTTTTAAAAGAAATAAATAAAATTGCTCCAGATTTAATTGTTTTAGCAGGATTTTTATGGATGTTTCCAAACAGCATTATAAAAGAATATCCAAATAAAGTTATTAATATTCATCCAGCATTATTGCCTAAGTATGGAGGAAAAGGCATGTATGGCAAATTTGTTCACGAAGCAGTTTTAAATAACAATGAAACCGAAACAGGGATTACGATTCATTATGTAAATGAACATTATGATGAAGGTGAATTTATTTTTCAAAAAGCTATAAATATAGAAGATTGTAAAACCTCTGATGAAATTGCTGGAAAAGTTCACCAATTAGAACAAATATATTTTCCTAAAGTTGTTGAAGAGTTATTAAGTAAAAAGTAAAAAGTAAAAAGTAAAAAGTAATTTTGCACTAACCACTAACCACTTGAATTACGAAGTTCATATATATACAGATGGTGCTGCTAAGGGAAATCCTGGTCCAGCTGGCTATGGCGTTGTGATGGAAATGGTGGGAACTCCTTATAAGAAAGAATTTTATGAAGGTTTCCGATTGTCGACTAATAATAGGATGGAGTTATTAGCCGTAATTGTAGGTTTGGAAAAATTAAAAAAACCAAAAACGAAAGTTTTAGTAATTTCCGATTCAAAATATGTCGTGGATGCGGTGGAAAAGCGATGGGTGTTTCAGTGGGAAAAAATCAATTTCAAAGCTAAGAAAAATCCCGATTTGTGGATGCGATTCTTAAAAGTATACCGCAAACACCAAGTCGACTTTCAATGGATTAAAGGACACAATAATCATCCTCAAAACGAACGCTGCGATGCATTAGCTGTTATGGCATCGCAACAAGAAAAGTTATCTGTAGACGAGTTTTATGAGAGAGAAGAAAAAGGAGTGTAATTAGTTAAATTAATTTTTTTTCACAAATTCTTTGGGGCTTATGCCAGTTTGTTTTTTAAATATTTTAGCAAAGTAAGAATTGCTTTCAAAGTTCAATTCATCAGCAATTTCACTTATCGTGTATTTTTTTAATACAAGCATTCTTTTACTTTCTAAAATAATTCTTTTCCTAATGGTTTCAGTTACAGTTTGATTTAAAACTTCTTTACAAACTCTGTTCAGGTGTTTTAAACTAATATTTAATTTTGAAGCATAAAATGAGGGTGATTTTTCGTTTTTGAAGTGCATTTCCAATATGTTTTCAAATTGCTCTATTCTGTTTTGATATGAAGAATTTAAGTGTGTTTCTGTAAAATGATATTTTCTTGCTAATTCAATTAAAAGCATATCTAATAGAAGTATAATTTTATCTTTTTTATATAAATCTTGAGCTTTGTTTTCTTCTAAAATTTGTTCAAAATAGTTGCTTATTGTTTGAATTTCTTTTGTTTCTAATTTAATTTCAGGATTACTTTTTGTTGAATTAAAAAAAGAATAATGGTCAATTCTTTTTTTAGCAAAATGTAAATTATAAAATTCGCTTGTGTAAAATAAAATGTAACCTTCAATATCAGGTGAGAGTTTCCAACTATGAATTTGTCCTGGTTGTAGTAAAAAGAAAGCTCCAGGTTCAATTTCATAGGTTTTAAAATCTATTGTGTGTTTTCCAGAACCTTCAGTAAATAAAACTAATAAATAAAAATTATGACTATGAGATTTTTCAATAAAACTATTGGTTAACAGATGAGTTTTAAATGTGTTAATGAAAACATCTTCAATTAAAGTGTTGTAATTAAATTTATTTATCTCATATATTGGATGATTTTTCAAAATGTCTTTTTTGTTATAGAATATGCGAATTTAGTTTATTTTAATCAGATCTAATGTCTATAATTTTGCTAAAAATTAAATAATGATAGTTGAAATTAAAAATATTTTCACAAATCGATGTCCTAATTGTTCAAAAGGTAAAGTTTTTGCTGATAAGAGTTTTTATTTTAGTCTAGGATTTCCAAAAATGAACAAGGCTTGTAAAAATTGTGGATTTACATTTGAAAAAGAACCAGGATTTTTCTTTGGTGCCATGTTTGTGAGCTATGCATTAGGAGTTGCAGAAGCGTTGATTACATATTTCATATTGAGGCCTTTTTTTGAAAAAAATTTCGATCTTAATATGTTTCCTTTTATTATGATTGTACTTTTAGCTTTGATGTTTTTTAATATCCGATTATCACGCATGATTTGGATTTACATATTTAAAAATTACAAGAGTTGAATTTATATAAACTTTGCAATTCTAATTCTTTGCAACTCTGCAACTAAAAGATTATCTTTGCACCTTTATTTTTTTATAGAAATTCAATGAACAAATTATTGATTGTAGGAACAGTAGCTTTTGATGCTATTGAAACACCTTTTGGGAAAACTGATAAAATTTTAGGAGGAGCCGCAACTTATATTGGCTTAGCTTCAAACTTTTTTAATGTTGATGCAGCTGTAGTATCTGTTGTTGGTGAAGATTTTCCAAAAGAATACCTTGATTTATTAGAAAAAAAAGGAGTAAATATTGAAGGAATCGAGATTGTTAAAGGAGGAAAAACTTTCTTCTGGAGTGGAAAATATCATAACGATTTAAATTCACGTGATACTTTAGTAACAGAATTAAATGTTTTAGCTGATTTTAACCCAATTGTTCCAGAACAATATAAAAATTCAGATGTAGTTTTATTAGGAAATTTACATCCACTTGTTCAAGCTGGAGTTTTAGACCAAATGACTGAAAAACCAAAATTAATAGTTTTAGACACTATGAACTTTTGGATGGATTGCGCTTTACCAGAATTAATGAGTGTAATTGCTAGAGTAGATGTTATTACAATTAACGATGAAGAAGCGCGTCAATTATCAGGTGAGTACTCTTTGGTAAAAGCTGCAGAAAAAATCCATGCAATGGGACCAAAATATGTGGTAATTAAAAAAGGTGAACACGGTGCTTTATTGTTCCATAATAAAGAAGTATTCTTTGCACCTGCATTACCATTAGAAGAAGTTTTTGATCCTACAGGAGCTGGAGATACTTTTGCTGGAGGTTTTGCTGGCTATATTGCACAAAGCGAAAATATTTCTTTTGATAATATGAAAAGCGGAATTATTTACGGTTCAAATTTAGCTTCATTTTGTGTAGAAAAATTTGGAACTCAAAGAATGGAAGCTTTAACAAAAAAAGAAGTAGCATCTCGTTTACAGCAATTTAAAGCTTTAACGCAATTCGAAATCGAATTAGATGAATAAAATTATGCCTCGTTTTGCGGGGCATTTATTTTTTTAAAATATTTTAAACACAACAACAACACAACACTATGAGCGACGCTATTAAACACGAATGCGGTATTGCTTTACTTAGATTAAAAAAGCCTCTAGAATTTTACAAAGAAAAGTACGGAAGTGCTTTTTATGGTGTTCAAAAAATGTATTTGTTAATGGAAAAACAGCACAATCGTGGTCAAGATGGTGCAGGATTAGCAAGTATAAAATTAGATATTGAACCCGGAAATAGGTATATTAGTAGAATTCGTTCCAATCAAGCGCAACCTATCAAAGATGTTTTCGATCAAATAAATAATCGAATTAATCAAGAACTAGAAAATAATCCAGAATATATTGATGATGTAGCCGCTCAAAAAGCTAATATTCCATATGTAGGCGAAGTTTTCTTAGGACATGTTCGCTATGGAACTTTTGGAAAAAATAGTATTGAAAATGTACATCCTTTTTTACGTCAAAATAACTGGAAACACCGCAACTTAATTGTTGCAGGTAATTTCAACCTGACAAATGTACAAGAGTTGTTTAACAGTTTAGTAGATTTAGGTCAGCATCCAAAACAATTAGCAGATACAGTAACTGTAATGGAAAAAATTGGACATTTCTTAGATAAAGAAGTGACTCATATTTACAAAGATTTAAAACAAGAAGGATTTTCTAAAAAAGATGCTTCACCAGAAATCGAAAAGCGTTTAGACATTCACACTATTTTAGAAAAAGCTTCTAGAAAATGGGATGGAGGCTATGCAATGGCAGGTTTATTAGGTCACGGAGATGCTTTTGTAATGAGAGATCCAGCAGGAATTCGACCAACATATTTTTATGAAGATGACGAAGTTGTTGTAGTTGCATCTGAAAGACCTGTAATTCAAACTGTATTTAATGTTCCTTTTGAAGCTGTTCAAGAATTAGAGCCTGGTAACGCAATAGTTATAAAAAAGGATAATTCGGTAATAATAAAAGAAGTAAGAACACCAGTAATTAAAAAAGCATGTTCTTTTGAGCGCATTTATTTTTCAAGAGGAAGCGATGCAGAAATTTATCAAGAGCGTAAAATGCTAGGAAAATTAGTTTTTCCTCAAGTACTAGAAGCAATTAATTATGAAACTGATAATAGTGTTTTTTCTTACATTCCTAATACAGCAGAAACATCCTTTTTTGGGATGACAGAAGCGGCCCAAGATTTTTTAAATCAGAGAAAAACGAAAAGTATTTTAGATGCAGGAGCTTCAATTACAGAAGAAGAATTAAATGCAATTCTAAAAGTTAAAATTCGTACTGAAAAAATAGCAATTAAAGACGCTAAATTGCGAACATTTATTACCGAAGATAGTTCTAGAGATGATTTAGTAGCCCATGTTTATGATGTAACTTATGGGGTTGTAAAACCAGAAGATCATTTAGTAATTATTGACGATAGTATTGTTAGAGGAACTACTCTAAAGCAAAGTATCATTAGAATGATGGATCGATTAAACCCTAAACACATTGTTGTAGTTTCATCGGCACCTCAAATCCGTTATCCAGATTGTTATGGTATCGACATGGCTCGTTTAGATGGATTTATAGCTTTTCAAGCAGCTTTAGAACTGCTAAAAGATAGAGGAATTTATCAAGAAACAATTGATGCGGTTTATAAAAAATCTAAAGCACAAGAAAATTTGCCAGATACTGATGTGGTTAATTTTGTAAAGGAAGTTTATGCTCCTTTTACAGATAAAGAAATATCTGCTAAAATAGCGGAAATGCTAACACCAAAAAATACAGGCGCAAAAGTGAGTATTATTTATCAAACGGTTGAAGATTTGCATAAAGCTTGTCCTAAAAATTTAGGCGATTGGTATTTTACAGGAGACTACCCAACACCAGGTGGAAACCGAGTAGTAAACAAGGCGTTTATTAATTTTTATGAAGGAAATAACGCTAGAGCATATTAGAAAATGCGGTTAATCGATTTTTTTAGAAGTTCAACAAATTTTTTAGACAGAATACAAAATCTGCTATACTTTAGCCTTACCAGAAAATTAGTAGGTTAAGTTTTATGGTAGATTTGGGGCAAAAAGGGTGAAAGTAATATTTCACCTTTTTTATTTGTTATAATTTTAGCAAAAATGACATGTTTTTGTGTCGTTTATCGATTTTTTTAGAAGTTCAACAAATTTTTTAGATAGAATACAATATCCGCTATACTTTAGCCCTACCAGAAAATTAGTAGGTTAAGTTTTATGGTAGATTTGGGGCAAAAGGGTGAAAGTAACATTTCACCTTTTTTTTTAAATATTAGTTAATTGGTACAAAAAAAGGCGACAAACTTAAGTTTGTCGCCTTTTTTATTATTTTTTACTTAATTATTTTTCAGTAGCAAATCTTCTTGTTACTTCTTCCCAATTAATTACACTGAAAAAAGCTTCAATATAATCTGGTCTTCTGTTTTGGTAGTTTAAATAATAAGCATGTTCCCAAACATCTAATCCCAAAATTGGAGTTCCTTCGCATCCAATTCCTGCCATTAGAGGATTATCTTGATTTGCAGATGAGCAAACTTCTAGTTTTCCACCTTTGTGTACACACAACCAAGCCCAACCAGAACCAAATCTAGTAGCAGCAGCTTTAGAGAATTGAGATTTAAACTCTTCAAAAGAGCCAAAATCTCTGTCAATAGCTTCTGCTAATTCACCAGTTGGTTTTCCGCCACCGTTTGGTGACATAACAGTCCAAAATAAGTTATGGTTGTAAAATCCACCACCATTATTTCTAACAGCAGCATTGTTCATATCTAAATTAATTAAGATATTTTCAATTGTTTTACCTTCCATGTCAGTTCCTTCAATAGCTGCATTAAGGTTTGTTGTGTAAGCATTATGATGTTTCGTATGGTGAATTTCCATAGTTCTTGCGTCAATATGTGGTTCTAGTGCATCATATGCATAGGGTAATTTTGGTAATTCAAAAGCCATAATATTATATTTTTAGATTAGTAATATTTTTCCCAAATTTACAAATTAATGTTTGCAATTGGAAATAGATACTTTTTATAGTACCATAATTAAGATAAATATAACATTTTGAAATCACATTCATTTACAATATACAATGCTTCGGCTGGTTCAGGAAAAACTTTCACACTTGCAAAGGAATATTTAAAAATTCTTTTTTTATCGCCCAATGATGACGCTTATAAAAGAATTCTAGCAATCACTTTCACCAATAAAGCGGTGGAAGAAATGAAGAGTAGAATTTTGAATAGTTTGTTAGCTTTTTCTAAAGACGAAGTAGACGAAGATTTTCAGGATTTATTTGAGGCAATACATGTCGAAACAAGTTTGTCTTTTGCAACTATTAGAGATAAATCAAAAGCAATTGTAAAAAACATAATTCATAATTATTCATCTTTTGGAATCTCTACTATAGATAAGTTTACTTTAAAAGTAATACGTTCATTTGCTCAAGATTTAAATTTACCCTCAAATTTCGAAGTTACTTTAGATACTAAAGCACTTTTACAAGAAGCAGTTGATTTGGTGATTTCAAGAGTAGGTGAAGATGAAGAACTAACTTCTTTTTTAGTTGATTTTTCTAAAACAAAAACAGATGAAGATAAAAACTGGGATATTTCTTATGAATTGTATGAAATAGCCGAGTTACTTACAAAAGAAATTCACGCGAAGGAAGTAAATCAATTAGATGGAAAAACGTTCAATGATTTTGTTGAAGTTAGATTAAAATTAAAACATCAAAAAGAAGCACTAGAGAATGAAATAATTGAAATTGGATTAAAGTCATTAAAACTTATAGAAGCCAATTGTGTTATAAATTCTTTTTATCGTTCTTTAGTTCCAAACTTTTTACAAAAAATTGCTTCAGGTAATTTATCTATCAATACCACTGTTGTTAAATATTTAGACGGAGAAAGTTCAAGATACTCTAAAACTACTTCAGCGGCAGATAAAAATTGGATTGACGATAATGCTATCTATATTTTAGATCAAATTTTAAAAATAAATGAACTTGTAGGGAAACTTTATTTCTACAGTGCATTTCAAAAAAATATTACACCATTATCTTTATTAAACACAATTAATAAAGAATATAAAAAAATACAAGAAGAGCAAAACACATTATCAATTGCCGATTTTAATAAAATTATTTCCGATGAGATTCAAGATCAACCATCGCCTTTTATATATGAAAAGTTAGGCGAAAAATACCGTCATTTTTTTATAGATGAGTTTCAAGATACATCAGAAATGCAGTGGAACAATTTAATTCCGTTAATAGATAATGCGCTTTCTTCCGAAGACAGTGGAATTAAAGGAAGTTTAATGTTAGTGGGCGATCCAAAACAATCTATTTACAGATGGCGTGGTGGAAAAGCAGAGCAATTTATAGAATTAAGCAAAACACAAAATCCATTTTCTAACAAAGACAAGTTAGTAGAAAATTTAAAAACCAATTATAGAAGTTTTAGTGAAGTTATAGATTTCAACAATAAGTTTTTCCATCATTTAGCCAATCAATTCGAGAATTTAGATTACCAAAAATTATATAAAGAAACTTCTATTCAAGAAGAAAACAATAGAAAAGGTGGTTATGTAAATCTGTCATTTATTTCAACTGAAAATGAAGAATTTTATGATGCCGAAGAAGAAGATTTGAGTTACAAAAACAAATTGTATCTTGAAAAAACACTAGAAACTATTGAAAAGTGTTTGGAAAACGGATTTCAATTAGGGGAAATTGTTTTACTTACTCGAGCTAAGCGAGAAGGTGTTTTGTTGGCCAATTTTTTAACCGAAAAAAATATCCAAATTTTAACGTCTGAAGCTTTAATGTTACAAAATGCTACTGAAGTTAGACTGTTGATTTCGGCTTTAAGGTTTTTAAACAATCCAAATGATTTAGAATCAAAAGCTATGATTCTGTATTTTGTGGCCAAATATTTCCAAAAAGAATTACCTGTTCACGATTTCATAGTTCATAATTTAAGATTAACCGAAGCTGAAACTGAAGCCAATTTTAAAAATCTTGGAATTTCAATTTCGTTTAAAACGTGCCGAACAAAATCTTTGTATGAAGTTGTTGAAATTTTGATTAATGCTTTTCTAAAAGAGAAATCAAATAATTCTTATGTGCAATATTTTCTTGATTTGGTTTTAGAGCGCGATGCTAAAAACAAATCGAGCGTTGCCGATTTTATAGATTATTGGGATAAAATTGGTTTCGAAAAAAGTATTCCGTCTCCAGAAGGAACAAATGCAATTCGAATTATGACGATTCATAAATCTAAAGGTTTAGAATTTCCGGTTGTAATTTATCCTTTTGCCGAAGAAGATTTTTCTAGAAATAAATCTGATAAAATTTGGATTGATTTTGAAGAAAGTAACGAATTCGATTTACCTAAAGCTTTAGTAAATAAAAATAAAGATGTGATAAATTATGGCGAAAGTGCACAATTGGTTTTTGAAAAAGTAGATCAAGAGCAAAAATTCGATACTATAAATGTTTTATATGTTGCCTTAACAAGAGCTAAGGAGCAATTGTACATTATTTCTAATAAAATTGTTTCTAAAAAAGGTGTAATTAACGAAAAGAATTTGTCCTATTATTTTCTAGAATATTTAATGTCGGTTAATAAGTTTAATGACAATATTTTAGAATATGAGTTCGGTTCAAGTAAAAGAATTTCGATATATAAAACTAAAGAAAGTCTTCAGCAAAACATTCTTAATGTTGAGAACAAATTAGAGTTTAACCAAATTAAAATTGCTCAAAAAGAAGCTTTGCTTTGGGGAACTGCTCAGCAAGAAGCGATAAATTATGGGAATACGTTACATGAAATTATGGCTTTAATTTATAGCAAAAATGATGTTGAGGTTGCTTTAGAAAAAAACATAGAAAATGGTGTTATAACTATAAATGAATCCAAAGCTTTTAGAAATACAATTCAAGAAATTGTTAATCATCCAGAATTAGAGTCTTTTTTTGATGGAAAGAATAAGGTTTTAAATGAGCAATTAATTTTAGATTCCGAATTTGGTAACCTAAAACCAGATAAAATTGTGATTCAAGGAAACAATGTTTTAATTCTTGATTATAAAACAGGAGAATTTTCAGATAATCACAAAAAACAGTTAGAAAAATACGCATTAACATTGCAAAAAATGAACTTTAAAGTAATTAAAAAAGTATTAGTTTATACAAACCAATCGATACAAGTAGTACTTTTGTAAAAACAAAACCAAATTATGTACGGAAAAATCAAACAACACTTACAACAAGAGATAGAAACCATCAAAGAAAATGGTCTTTATAAAAAAGAGCGTATCATTACTTCGCCACAAGGGGCAGAAATTACGATATCAACAGGAGAGAAAGTTTTAAATTTTTGCGCTAATAATTATTTAGGGTTGTCGTCACATCCTGAAGTTGTTCAAGCAGCAAAAGACGCTTTGGATACTCATGGTTTCGGAATGTCTTCGGTGCGTTTTATTTGTGGTACACAAGATATACATAAAGAATTAGAGCAGAAGATTGCTAATTTCTACGGAACGGAAGATACTATATTATATGCTGCAGCTTTTGATGCCAATGGTGGTGTTTTTGAACCTTTATTAGGAGAAGAAGATTGTATTATTTCTGATAGTTTAAATCACGCATCAATTATTGATGGCGTTCGTTTGTGTAAAGCGGCTCGCTATCGTTATCAAAATAATGACATGACCGATTTAGAAGCACAATTAATAGCTGCTTCAGAAAAAGGTCATCGTTTCAAATTGATTGTTACAGATGGAGTTTTTTCTATGGACGGTTTAGTGGCTCCACTAGATAAAATTTGCGATTTAGCAGATAAATATGATGCTATGGTAATGGTAGATGAATGCCATGCTGCTGGTTTTATTGGCGCAACAGGAAAAGGAACACTTGAAGCTAAAAAAGTAATGGGTCGAGTAGATATCATTACGGGAACATTAGGAAAAGCTTTAGGAGGAGCGATGGGAGGATATACAACTGCTAAAAAAGAAGTTATTGAAATTTTACGTCAGCGTTCTCGTCCTTATTTGTTTTCAAACTCTTTAGCACCTTCAATTGTTGGGGCTTCTTTAAAAGTTTTTGAATTATTAGAAAAAGATACTTCACTACGTGATAAATTAGAGTGGAATACAAACTATTTCAAAGAAGGAATGAAAAATGCTGGTTTCGATATTATAGATGGCGATTCTGCAATCGTACCTGTAATGTTATATGATGCTAAGCTTTCTCAAGTAATGGCAGATGAACTATTAAAGAAAGGAGTTTATGTAATTGGATTCTTCTATCCAGTTGTGCCTCAAGGTAAAGCTAGAATTAGAGTACAATTATCGGCTGCTCATGAAAAAGAACACTTGGATAAAGCTATAAGTGCATTTACTGAAGTTGGTAAAATGTTAAATGTCATAAATTAAATTCACTCTTGTTGTATAATTTTTAACAAAACTTTTTTGATTTAAAAAAAAATACTACATTTGTGCTAATTATAACGCATTGTAATTAAATTTAGTAAAGTATGAAACAACTTA
>JAIXHM010000073.1 GCA_030145825.1 Flavobacterium sp. | reverse complement strand
TGCAGTAATAATAATATCCATATCTCCATCATTGTCATAATCTTCAATATCAGAAGAGCATGTTTGGATTGGAGTAATGTTAAGTCCTGCAGTAGCAGAAATATCGGTATAAACTCCATTCCCATCATTTCTATGTAATTCGCAAGCGGGTCCAGAACATTTCGAAATAAAAACATCGGTATCTCCATCGTTGTCAAAATCAGTAAATAAGGTAGAATAATTCCCTGTGATTGTTCCAATATTCATGGCACCTGGTGTTACACCACATTGATAATGAGTAAGGTTATTACTTCCATCGTTTAAGTAATATACATTTGCATCAATATCATGACAAGAAAAAACATCAAGATTTCCATCGTTGTTTAAGTCTGCAAAATTTGTTCTTTGACAGAAGATATAATCTGTAGGTGAAAAATTTGAATAAGCAGTTCCAGTACTATTAGATGTCCAAACGCTTAATCCATTTCCACTTCCTAATACTAAATCATTGTAACCATCTCTATTATAATCTCCAGCAGCCATACTCCAAGAAGGCATTTTACTGGTTCCTGTTATAGGAAAATTTTGAACATTGTAATTACCTGGTGTAGTTTGATAATGTATTTTTAAATTGTTTGCACTTATTCCAACTAAGTCGTCTTTGTAATCACCATTCATATCAACAATACAAATATTATAACTACTATTTATAGTACTAATATTTTGATCAGAATATGAAATAGGTGTTGGAGGTGGTGGCGTGTAAGTATCTTCAATTAATTGAAATGTAAATCCAGAACTAGACCATCTGTTATCCCAAACAATAAAATAAGTGGTTCCTCCTACTACATTAAAAGTATCTGAAGAAGAATAATTTGCTCCACTATCATCATCACCTGCAAAACACACCAAATTTGAGCAATCTCCGGTATAAACGTGGAAACGCGTATCGATTAAAGGATTATTTGCAGAAATATTAGAAGTTACAGTTACAGTATAATCTTGAGAAGGAATATATTTATACCATTCTCCATGAGGATTACCATTAGTAATAGCTCCATTTGCTGCACAAAATAAAGTTGGAGGATCGCCATCAACAGTACTTATTACAAACGTTCCTGCTGCTGTAATAGTAGTTGCTGTAGCGCAATTATTTTGAGCATAACCTGAAAGCATTGTTAAAAGTGAAAAAATAATAAAAGTAGTTTTTTTCATATTGGTTGTAGTTTAGGTTTATTGACAAGGCAAAAGGGAATTAATCCATTGTTCAATTAGAGCAATTCCTTCGTCGTGAATTAATGTTCTTCCATGTAAAGGCATTCTAAAGCTTTCATCAGTTGTATTTAATCTGTAATACATCATAGATCTACCAGCGTTTCCTGGTGTTACTATTTTTGCTAAGGCAGGAGGAAAATCTTGCATGTCTTGAGTGTCCACGCAAACTCCCATATTAGTTCTATTGTTATAAGTATCTACAAAAGAATAACGCATAGGTCTATAGTTGCAATGTCCTCCATCAGTATGACAATGTGCGCAGTTTATATCAACATATGAACGGGCTCTAGTTTCTATGGGTTTTGTTGTATCATTATAATCTACAACGGTATTTTCTGCAGTAGGTAAACTGAAATTATTTTCTAAATAACCAGTCTCAATCCATTTAAGTAATTGGTTTTTAGAACCGTCAGTATAGATGTAGTTTGAATTTAAATTTTGAGGTTTTATTCCAATTGGAATATTTGTAGTAACCAATACATTATTAACGTAAGCTTCCGTTTTATGGCAAGTTATACATTGAACTTCACTGGGAATTCTATAATCAACTGTTTTAGAAACATTATTTTCATCAATCCAATTAATAGTTTTATAACTTCCGTTTAAATCAAAATTAGCTTCGGTTTGTTCGTCATTCCACACATAATTTGCGAATATCCATCCTTCATTTTTTCGAATCATTAAACGGGTTTCTATAATCTTCGTAGTATTCGATGGCTGTACATTATCGTAATAGAAGTTTTTAATAATAGCAGCACCTACAGGTAACTCTAAAACTTCACCATCACTATTATAAGTTGCTTTACTTCCAGCGGGCATCCAAACAAAGCGTTTTTTATGTGCATAATCACTAAATAAAACACTAATTGGTTCATAAGGAAGAACTCCAAGTGCTGGACTTAAATTTTTAAGTTCACCTTCAAAAAATTTATAGTCGGAAAGTTTTGCGTATGGAACTTGTGTTAAGTCAACCGTTACAGGTGAAACTGGAGTGTATTCGTCATTAGAATTATCATCTGAACAAGAAAATATTATTGTAAAGATAATTCCAAAAAGAATAGGTAAAATGTAATTTTTTTTCATATTTGTTAGTTGATTACTAACAAATATAGCTTTTTTTTTAACTTTATATAGTTTTGTTGAAATTTTTCACAATTACATTGAAATTTTTTAAATTTTCTAAAGAATCATCTGAAGTATGATCAAATTTCTCTTCTAATGTTTTAAGCTTTTTCTTTTGATTGATTCTTCTAACCGCGTCATAAAAACGGCGAACTTCTTCTAAGTTTTTGATTTCTAGTGCGGGAACTTTTGTATTGTTGCCTGCATCATCTTTTGCAACCATTGTAAAATAACTCGAATTGCAATGTTTTTTTATACCTGTTTGTATGTTTTCTGAATCGACTCGTATACCAACAACCATAGAACTGTTACCTACATAATTAACTGATGCTTTTAGAGTAACCAATTCGCCCACTTCTACAGGATTTAAAAAATCTACAGTATCTACAGAAGCTGTAACGCAATAACGCCCAGAATATTTCGAGGCACTTGCAAATGCAATTTGATCCATTAGTTTTAAAAGATAACCTCCGTGTATTTTACCACTAAAATTACTGTGTGAAGGTAACATTAATTCAGATAAAACAACTTTAGATGCTGCAACAGTATTACTTTTCATATTATTTAGCATTAAAATGAGGAGAAGTTTCTTTATCTACTTTAGTGATGTAATAACGAGTATCTCCCCACCAAAAAAATGTCCTGTAACGTTCAATATATTCAACTTTTACATACATGCCTTGGTAATCTTTTAGTTGATTAATGATTGCTTCATTTTTTCCTTCTACCGAAAAACTAAAAATTTGAGCACCCGAAATTCCTTGACTCAATTCGCCTTCCCAAGTTTTTACTAAATAACCTTTATTGCTAATTTTAATCAACTCTCCTGATCGAACTCCTTCACTGTAAGGAATATAATATACAAAACTTATGTATGCTATTGTTCCTAAAGCAAAAAATAAAACGAAATAGATAAATATTTTTTTAATTACGTTCATAAGTTTTCTTCTAAGATGTTATCGTCATTTTCTATAGCTCTTTTTAAAACAGCCTCTGGTAAAGATTTTTTAGCTTTTACTCCCATTTTTTTCAAACGTTCAACACTGTTAACTAAGTTACCTTTTCCGTCTACTAATTTATTCATGGCATTGCCGTATTCGCTTTTTGCTTCATCCATTTTTTTACCAATCTTGATTAAATCCTGAACAAAACCTTCAAATTTATCATACAAAGCTCCGGCTTGGCGTGCAATTTCAATAGCATTTTCTTGTTGCTTTTGGTTCGTCCACATGCTGTCGATAGTGCGAAGTGTTGCCAAAAGAGTAGAAGGCGTGACAATCACGATATTCTTTTCAAATGCTTTATTGTATAAAGTGTTGTCTTCTTGTAAAGCCAAAGCAAATGCAGGTTCAATTGGTATAAACAATAAAACAAAATCTGGACTTTCCATGTGGTAAATATCCTGATAGTTTTTATCGCCCAATTGTTCTACGTGACGTTTTATAGAGTTAACGTGTTCTTTTAAGAAATTCACTTTCAAAGTATCATCTTCTTCGTTTACAAAACGCTCGTAAGCGGTTAACGAAACTTTAGAATCGACTACCATTTTCTTTCCATCAGGCAGATTTACAATTACATCGGGTTGAATTCTATTGCCTTCTTCGGTGGTAAAACTTTGTTGTACTTCATATTCGCGACCTTTTTCTAATCCCGATTTTTCTAAAACGCGTTCTAAAACCAACTCACCCCAATTTCCTTGCATTTTGCTGTCGCCTTTTAGTGCTTTGGTTAGGTTAATGGTTTCTTTGCTCATTTGCTCGTTCATTTCCTTCAAACCTAAAATTTGTTGACGAAGCGCAGCATGATAATCGATACTTTCTTTATGAGTGTCTTCTACTTTTTTCTCAAACAATTGAATTTTTTCCTGAAGTGGATTCAGGATCGTCTTCATATTTTCTTTGTTTTGTTCAGTGAATTTATTGGTTTTTTCTTCCAATATTTTATTAGCTAACAATTCAAATTCTTTGGTGAATTTTTCTTGAATTTCGGTTAATTCTTGTTTTTGTTCTTTATTTCGTTCCAATAAATTGTCGAAATCATTTTCTTTTTTAGCCAAATGAATTGCTAATTCTTCTTTTTCTTTTTGAAGGTTTTCTTTTTCAGAAGTAACTTGAGTTATATTTTTTTCAAACTGACTTTTTTCTTGTTGAAATTGTTGTTTCAATTGATCTATTTGACTTAATAAACCATTAATGCGTTCTTCTAAACCTGAAGTTGCGGATAATGCTTGGGTTTTGGTAAGTAATTTACCAATGTAAAAACCAATAGCTAACGCTAAAATAAATACGGCGAGTACCAAAATTGTTTGCGACATATAAAAATTGAATTTCAAATGTAAATTTAAGCAAATTAATCAATTTAAAAATTCTCTTCTACATAAAATGAAAAATGTATTTTTGAGAAAACTTCGGCATGGCACATCAACATTTTATATTGCACAAACCACACGGTTTTTTGAGTCAGTTTATTTACGAAAAGAAGCGTAACAAACGTTTGCTGGGCGAATTGTATTCTTTTCCAGAAGGAACTATGGCAATTGGTCGTTTGGACGAAGATTCGGAAGGTTTACTAATGCTAACAACAGATGGCATGATGAGTGAAATTGTGCGTGCAAAATCGGTAGAAAAAGAATATTATGCACAAGTAGACGGCTTAATAACGGATGAAGCTATTGAGCAATTACAAAAAGGAGTAGAAATTGGCTTTAAAGGAATTCGGTATGTTACCAAACCTTGTCAAGCTAAACGAATTACAGAATTACCAAATTTTATTGGTGAAGGAAGAAGAATTCGCGACGAACGCCACGGGCCAACAAGCTGGGTTTCCATAACGCTTACCGAAGGAAAGTTTCGTCAAGTTCGAAAAATGACGGCTGCTGTTGGTTTTCCTACTTTGCGATTAATTCGGGTTCGTGTTGGTAATACTTTTTTAGCAGGAATTAATTCAGGAGAAGTAAAAAAAGTAATTACTTTTGATATTTAATTATTAAATTAACATTATTTTTAATTAATATTTAAAAATGGATTTAAAAAAGTTAATTTTTGTTTTTCATTTATTATTTTTTTTATTTTAGTGAATTAAACTCTTAAAATATGAAAAAAACTCTACTTATTGTATTCCTATTAGGAAACTTTTTTTTAGCAAATTCTCAAAATACTTGTGCTAGTGCTTTAACAGCTACTGCAGGAGTTACTACAGTTGGCACAGTAAATGGGACATTAATAGATGCTTGTGGCGGTGGATCTGCTTCGGCAGCAGAATGGTATGTATACAATTCAAATATATCTGGAATTGTAACAATTACTTCAGATTTACCTCAAAATGATGGCATGATGAATAGTGACGATACCTATCTGAATGTATACTCAGGTAGTTGTGGTTCATTAGTATGTATTTCAAGTAATGATGATATTAATCTAGGAGCATCAAATTATCTATCCGAGGTAAGTTTTATAGCTCAACCAGGGGATACTTTTTATTTTGAATGGACAGACGAGTGGAATTCTGATGGTTTTGATTTTCAAATAACAGAAACTGTTGTGAATTGTCCTACTTCAGTTTCTCCACCTTTTACAGAAAACTTTTCAAACCCTGCAGTTGTTTATGTTTGTTGGGATTCATTAGATGAAGATGGTGATGGTTTTAATTGGGATGTTGCTGATTATGATTTGGATCAAGATGGAAATCCTGATGGAAATCCTTGTTTGCGTTCTGCTTCTTATGATAATGATTCGTTCAGCGCATTAACACCAGATAATTGGATTATTTCTTATCCAATTGATTTAACAGCATATCCAGCTGGAACTACAATTGAGCTATCATGGTTAGCAAGAGGTATTGATCCTAGTTATCCTGATGAAAACTATTCTGTATATGTAGCTACAAATAATACAACTACCGATTTTACAGCTTCTTCTACTTCCTTTACTGAAATTATTGGACAAAATGGAGGGGCAGGTGTTTTTGCATCTAAATCGTTAGATATTTCTTCTTTTTATGGACAAACCGTTTATGTTGCTTTTAGACATTATAACGTTACAGATCAATTTGAATTAAATATTGATGATGTTGCAGTTAGTGCAACTTTAAGCTCTGAGGATTTTGCATTAAATGGATTTAAAATATATCCAAATCCAGCTTTTAATGAATTAAACATAGCTTCTGAAAATGTTGAAATAAGTTATGTGAAAATTTTAGACATCAATGGAAGAATAATTAAAGAAACGGCTATTAATAATAATGAATGTAAAATAAATGTTTCTGATTTATTTGCTGGTGTATATTTCGTTAATATTGAATCTCAAAAAGGGACATTAGTTCAAAAATTAGTTAAACAATAAAACAGAATAAAAACAAATAAAAAAAGGTTCAAAATTTGAACCTTTTTTTATTTAAAAATTTCATTGAAAAAATCTTGCATAGCAATCCAACTTCTTTTGTCTGCCAATTCGTTGTACGCGGCACCTTTACTATTATCGGTATCCAAATCTTTATGAGTAAACGCATGCACAGCATTAGCATAGAAAACCATTTGCCAATCGGCTTTTGCTGCTTTCATTTCATCTTGGAAAGCCAAAACTTCTTTTTGAGGAACATAAGGATCATCGGCTCCATGTAAAACTAAGACTTTGGTTGTGATTTTTTCAGTTGTTCTTGAATCGTCTTTACCTAAACCTCCGTGGAAAGAAACGACTCCTTTTACATTAAAATGAGCGCGCGCTGCTTCTAAAACTCCGGTTCCGCCAAAGCAATAGCCAATTACGGCAATTTCATCTTTATTGGCACCATTTTTAATTAATTGGTCTAAAGCTAATTGAATTCTCTTTTGATATTCGGCATAATTAGTTTTGAAGTAACCTGCAATTTGTCCCGCTTCAGAAGTATTTTTAGGACGTTTATCTACACCATAAATGTCGGCTACAAAAGCATGATAGCCTAGTTTTGATAAATCTTCAGCAACTTCTTTAGAATGATCATCAATTCCCATCCAAGCAGGAAGAATAAGAATTCCAATGTTTTTAGGATTAGCAACTTTAGCTTTTATAAAAAATCCTTCAAGTTTTTGATCCTTGTCAAAGTAAGTGCTTTTTGTAAGTTGTGCATTAACTAAACTTGTTACTAACAATAGTAAATAAAATGTTTTTTTCATAAGCTTATTTTTTAGTAAAAATAAGTATAAAAGCCCATTTTGAGGTTTATTTTAATTTAAATTTACCAATTGTTGAATCGAAAACAACATCTTCATTCTGAAAAATTTTATCGAAAACTCCTTCGTTTATTAAATTACAAGGTTGATTGTGGTAAATATTATTTTCAGTAAAAACAATCATCTCATCAGCTAATTGAATAGCTAAATCTAAATCGTGTGTTGAGTATAAAATAGTTTTTCCTGTTTCGTGTGTAAGTTTTTGTAATAGTTTTAGTAAGGTAATTTTATGTACTAAATCTAAATGAGTAGTAGGTTCGTCTAAAACAATAATAGATGTGTCTTGAGCTAAAGCGCGCGCTATCATAGCCTTTTGTAATTGACCGTCACTTACTTCATAATAGCGTTTGTTACAATAATCTGAAATGCCAGTTAATTTAATTGCTTCGGTAATTTTTGTTTGATCTTCTTCTGTTAAACTTCCAATCCAGTTGGTGTAAGGTTGTCTTCCTAAAGCTACAATTTCATAAATTGTTAAATTACTTGGTGGAAGAGTTTCTGTAAGAACTAAACTCATTTCTTGTGCTAGTTCTATAACAGAATATTGATTTAGATTTTTATTATTAAGTTGAATTGTACCCGAAATAGGTTCAATAATTTGAGTAATCGTTTTTAAAAATGTAGATTTTCCTATTCCATTTTTACCAATTAAAGCAACTAATTTTCCTTTATCTAAACTCAAATTTATATGAGACTGAATTATAGTTTGAGATTTCCCTTTTTGGTATCCAATTGTTAAATTATTGATATTTAAAATAGGCTGTTTCATTACAATTGAATTTTTCTTTTACGTAGTAATAACCAAACAACAACGGGAGCTCCAAAGATAGATGTTATTGCGTTTATAGGTAAAGTTATATCATTTCCTGGTAATTGAGCTATAGTGTCACATATTAGCATTACAAGAGCACCTATTAATAATGTACTTCCAAACAATATAAAATGATTACTAGTTTTAAAAATTAATTTTGCAATATGTGGAACCGCTAAACCAATGAATGCTATTGGTCCAACTAAAGCAGTAATACTTCCTGCTAAAATGCTAGTTGCGATTATTATTAGGAATTTAGTTTTTGAAAAATTAATACCAATACTTTTTGCATATCGTTCGCCCAACAGTAAAGCATTTAAAGGTTTTAAAACTAATAATGTAATTAATAAACCTATAACAACTAGAAAAGATAAGATTATAATATCTTTCCAAGCTAAATTGCTAATACTTCCCATTGCCCAAAAAGTGTATTTCTGTAATTGTTCGGCAGTAGAAAAATAGGACAAAATAGATACTATTGCGCTTGTAAAGCTACTAAACATTAATCCCACAATTAAAATACTCATAGTATCTTTAATTCTATTGGCTACAATAATTACGGCCATAAAAACAAAAAAGCTGCCTAATCCTGAAGCAAGTATTAAACCATAACCCGATAAAAAATAATGAGCAATAGAAGCGGGTAACAATCCTGAACCTAAAATAATTAAAGCTACACCTAAACTTGCCCCTGAGCTTAATCCTAAAACATATGGTCCAGCAAGAGGATTTCTGAACAAGGTTTGCATTAATAAACCACAGGTTGCTAAACCTATACCAACAAGAATTGCAGTAATTGCCTTTGGTAATCTAAAGTTGTATAAAATAATTTCCCAACTTTCCTTTTGCATCGATTTTCCTAATAATCCATTAAAAATATCTTGAAAAGGAATAGTTACTGAACCCAAACTAATATTGTTAAAAAAAAAAAATGTCACGGCTATAATTAGCAGTGTAAATAATAGTTTATTTTTATTTTCTGTTGGCATTAATCTAACTTTTCAAAAAAGTAAAGTTCGTAATTAGGTAATACTTCAGGATGTAATATTTTGATTAAATCTTTTAATACTAAATCGGGTCTATTTGGGGCTAGTTCATAATAAATAACGCCACCAGTTGCCCCTTTTTTAGAACTAAATGAATAGACATTTTTTTCACGCACAGCTTTAAAATGACTGTAATTTGGATTTGAGTTTAAGATTTCTTCAATTGAGGTAAATTGACCTGGACCAATCCAAAAGTCGGCATCTTTTGCTTTATCTAAAACAGATTCGAACGATAATGAAAGGCTTCCAGTTCCTTTAGAATCTTTCCATAAATAATTACTATGTGCTTCATTTAAAAAGTAAGCTGCCCAGCTATCGCCTTGAGGTAAAAACCATTGATCTTCATAAATACTTCCTGCCATAATTGTAGGCAAAGTTTTAGAATTTGTTACCAATTGTTTTGCTTGGTTATAATCGTTTTTAATTTGAGAGTAAATTTTTTCAGCTTCAGCATCTTTATCATATAAGGCACCAAAAAACTTTATCCATTCGGCTTTTCCTAGAGGCGTTTTTTCGGTCCAGTCACTATTTAAAATGATTTTTTGACCTAAACGTTCTAAATTTTTATACGTTTTCATGTCGCCATCAACACTAAATCCTACCATAACATCAGGTTGAAGGTCTAAAATTACCTCGGTATTTAAACTTTGGTTATTACCAATTTCGCGAATCTTTCCACTATTAATTAATTGACGTGTTTTTTCAGAAGAGATATAATTAGTATTAGGAAATGCTATAATAGAATTTTCCATATTTAACATTTCAATTGAAGGAATATGCGTAGTTGATGTTACAATTATTTTTTTTACAGGAACTTCAATGCTTGTTAATTTTTTTAAACTATCTGGTATTTGAACTCCTTTTTTATGTAAAACATAAGAATAGTTTTCAACTGCCTCGGGGAAAGTGTTTTTAATGGTAACTATTGAAAAATTAGAATATTTAGCAATCGAAATTCCTTCAGCATCAGTAATAAGTTCGTTTTTTATGCTTTGTTTTTCGGTGGTAACTTCTTGTTTACACTGAATAAAAAAAGGAATAAGTACAAGAAGAAAAAATTTAAATTTCATGCTAAATATTTTTAGCAAAAGTAAAGTAAAAGTGATAAGTAACAAAAGCTACTATATTTTTTGTAAGAAATCTTATTTTTGTATAAAATTTATAAAATGAGAGATAATCCTTCTTTTATGGCCGCAGTAGCCACAATCATATTAGCACATTTTATTATTGGATTTATATGGCTTTGGCGAAAAATGAATAAGAAAAAGTGATTCATTTTTAATTAAAAAACTTCTATATTTGCACCCGAATTAAGGTTGAGGTGCATTTTTTTGTACTTCATTAAAAGGGAATCAAGTGAAAAACTTGAGCTGTACCCGCAACTGTAAGCTATAAAGCTTGTTATTTTCTACAATACCATTGTTCGTTTACGAATGAGAAGGTGAATAACAAGACGCAAGCCAGGAGACCTGCCTATTTCGCTAGAGTAACAAACTTTCGGGAATAAAAGTTTGAGTATGGGTAAACTGTGCTTTTCTCCCAAGATTATTAAAATTATTTATTAAAAAATGAACCAAAAGTTTATTTATGCTAGTATTTTGGCATTAGCAGCCAATGCATCTTTGTGTGCACAAGAAAAAGATTCTTTACAAATTAATCAATTAAAAGAAGTAGTAGTTTCGGATACTAAATTCGAACAAAAAAGAGAAAATTCAGGTAAAATTATTGAAGTAATTACTGCTGAAGATTTACAAAAAAAACAAGGACAATCTTTAGCTAATGTTTTGTCGCAAGTGGCTGGAGTTGAAGTAAACGGAAGTCAAAGTTTTAGTGGTAAAAATCAAGGTGTTTATGTAAGAGGTGGTAGAAATCGTCAAGTTGTAATCTACATTGATGGTGTTCCCGTTACTGATGCTTCATTGATTAATTTAGAATATGATTTAAGATTAATTCCTGTTGAACAAATCGAAAGAATTGAAATTTTAAAAGGGTCGTCAAGTACTTTGTATGGAACTGGTGCAGCAGCAGCAGTAATTAATATAACTTTAAAAAAATCTTCAAAA
>JAIXHM010000072.1 GCA_030145825.1 Flavobacterium sp. | reverse complement strand
GTAATATATCTTCTACCAATGAGGCTAATGCACCAAGAGCTCTTTTAGCAGGTTACGATTCGTCTAGGAGTATTTATTATGGTGGATATTTTGCTGGAGGACAAGATAATACAGGTGTTTTTAATGGAGGTAACACAGGTACACATGCTAATGCTGTTGATTATGCATATGTGGGAACACGCTATTTAGGTACAAATTATAAAATTATTGGTAATGGTTCGGTATCAACAATAATTGATGGTGAAAATGATAAAAAACATACGATGTTTGCTCCAGAAGCCCCAGAAATTGTTTTTGAAGATTCTGGAGTTGGAAAATTAATTAATGGACAGGTAAGAATTGCAATAGACCCTATATTAGCTAAAAACATATATGTAGATGAAAGTCACCCATTAAAAGTTTTTATTCAATTAGAAGGCGATTGTAATGGTGTATATGTAACCGATAAATCTGTAAGTGGTTTTACGGTTAAAGAACTACAAAACGGAGTATCTAATGTTTCTTTTAGCTATCATATTATTGCAAATAGAACTGATAGAAAAGATAAAAATGGAAACGTTTTGTCTAAACATATTGGAGTAAGATTACCTTATGCACCTGAACCACTTAAAAATAATGAAGGCGTTACTAAAGAAATCAAAGAAGTAAAGTTTAATGGTTCAAAGTAACTATATGAAATTTCATAAAAGCATCTTAAAATTATTTCTTGCTTCCTTTATGATTGTTTCATGTTCAAATAAGGATGAACATAGTGAAAATGATTTTGAATTTTCATTAGTAAAATTTGAATCACCTGTTATTCAACGATCAAAGATTTATCCTGATTGGAAAGGGTTAGCAACTGCAGATGCTTGTGTGATTTCTGTTAATGATACTTTAAAGGCTTGGTTTTCTGGGAGTGGTTGGCTAGCCAATGACACTTCTTGTGGTCATGTCAGAATTGGTTATGCATGGTCGTTAGATGGAATTAATTGGAATGAATACATACAAAATCCAGTTTTAAATAGAAGTGATAATTCAACTGATTTTGATTATGATGGAGTAGAAACTCCAACAGTAATTTATGATGAGAATGCTCAATTTAATGAAAGATATAAAATGTGGTATGCAGGAAGAAGTTTAAGTTGTTCAAATGTTCAAGATCATAAAATTGGTTATGCATATTCACCTGATGGAATAAACTGGACAAAATACACAGCTAACCCTGTTATTGTGCCTGGGGGCGATTCAAGTTGGTATAATACAGCAGTATATGGGCCAAGTGTAATTTATGAGGGGAATATTTATAAAATGTGGTTTACAGGAATGGATACAGTGTTAAATAATCAATCTACTGATGGAAAAGCTAATATATTGTATGCTACTTCAATAAATGGAATTAATTGGTCAATTCATTCTGAACCTGTTTTAGTAGCAGGTGAACAAAGTGAAGCAGATTTAGTGGTTTGCGCAGAGCCTTCTGTGGTAAAGATAAATGGAGTTTATCATATGTTTTATTCTTCTTTAGATCAATGGGATGTGGAAAATTTTCAAGTTTCCCACGCTTGGTCAGTTGATGGAATTTTATGGAATAAATCACATCAAAATCCATTGCTTTTAGTAGGTAATGTTGGAGAATGGGATAGTTATTGGGCATCTCACCCTGCAGTTTTTTATAATAATTTAACGCAAAACATACAAATGTGGTACACTGGTAGAGATAATGAACTTATAAATGATTTTTATAATTATTATTGGGATATTGGTTATGCCGAATTGCGTATGAATTAAAAATAATGATTTCTAATTATTTATATTAAGATTTTAATAATGGGAACTAAAAATAGTAGTAAAGTAGTTTTTTTATATAGTAATTTAGGTTTTGTTAATTAAGAGTTCTTCGGAACTCTTTTTTATTTTATAAATTGATTAAGAAGATATATCTTTGCACTCCTCAATTTTTTGACAACGAATTCACTGATTGAGTGTTACTTATGGAAAACAAAAAGAAAGTAGCGTTTTATACGCTTGGATGTAAATTAAACTTTTCTGAAACATCCACAATTGCCAGAAATTTTCAAGAAGAAGGTTTTGATCGTGTTGATTTTGAAGATGTTGCCGATATTTATGTAATCAATACTTGTTCGGTTACTGATAATGCCGATAAACAATTCAAGCAAGTTGTTCGTAAAGCTTTGCAAAAGAATGATAAAGCATTTGTGGTGGCAGTTGGTTGTTATGCGCAATTAAAACCTGAAGAATTAGCTGCTGTTGATGGCGTTGATTTGGTTTTAGGAGCGACTGAAAAATTTAAAATTACTGATTATGTCAACGATTTGTCGAAAAACGACATGGGTGAAGTACATTCCTGCGAAATTGAAGAAGCCGATTTTTATGTAGGAAGTTATTCAATTGGTGATAGAACTCGTGCTTTTTTGAAAGTACAAGATGGGTGTGATTATAAATGTACCTATTGTACAATTCCATTGGCTAGAGGGATTTCTCGTAGTGATACAATGGACAACGTAATGAAGAATGCTGCTGAAATTTCGGCTAAAGGAATTAAAGAAATTGTTTTAACGGGAGTTAATATTGGCGATTATGGGAAAGGTGAATTCGGAAATAAAAAACACGAACATACTTTTTTAGAGTTGGTGCAGCATTTAGATGAGGTTGAAGGAATTGAGCGTTTGCGTATTTCATCTATTGAACCAAATCTGTTAAAAAATGAGACTATCGATTTTGTTTCAAAAAGTCGCACATTTGTACCGCATTTTCATATTCCCTTACAATCAGGCTCTAACGATATTTTAAAGAAAATGAAACGTCGTTATTTACGCGAATTATATTCGGATCGAGTAGCTAAAATTCGTGAAGTAATGCCGCATGCTTGTATTGGTGTTGATGTTATTGTTGGTTTTCCAAGTGAAACCGATGAACATTTCCTAGAAACCTATCATTTTTTAAATGATTTAGATATTTCGTATTTACACGTTTTTACCTATTCGGAAAGAGATAACACGGAAGCAGTGGAGATGGATGGAGTAGTGCCAATGAACGTGCGTTCGAAAAGAAGTAAAATGCTACGAGGACTTTCAGTTAAGAAAAGAAGAGCGTTTTATGAAAGTCAAATTGGAACTACAAGAACAGTTTTATTTGAAGGTGAAAATAAAGAAGGTTATATTCACGGATTTACTGAGAATTATGTAAAAGTAATTGCGCCTTGGAACCCAGAACTAGTCAACACCTTACACAAAGTGAACTTAACTAAAATTGATGATGAAGGTCGCGTTCGAATTGAGTTTGTAAATGAATTAGTTTATTAAAAAATCCCATATTTAAAAAATGCCCCAAATAGTATCTAACTTTTTGGGGCATTTTTTTTTAAGTATAAATTATTTAATTACAACTTGGATCAAGGTACTTTCTTAATCTTGTTGGCGATGTGAAATCATCTGAACAATCAGGTACACCTAATCTATCATCATAAGGAGTTGATGGATCATCTACTGCAGCACCCTCGTAAGGATATCTAGCTGTTTTAATTTCACCATTATCATCATATTCAAATTCAATTTCAAACTTAGTTCTTTTGTAATCATTATCATCATCTTGATCATAAAAATCTGGAATTTTATCACCATCTGTATCATCATTAAAGAAATTATTATCTCCATTTAAATCTTCATAAATAGATAAAATTCCATCGCCGTCGTGATCTCTTCTTTCTACTCTAAATAATTTAATTTCAAACATAATGGGAGCATATTGACCAATTCCAATATTAACTTGATTAAAATAAGCTAAACCAGATGGAATAAAAACAATTACATGACCGTAATCAAAATGATTAACCGTTCCGTCAGGATTAACAGTAGAACTTCCTTCTGGTTCTGCATTTATAAGAGATAATATTTGCCTAAAGCCTGATACCGCTGATACTGAACTTTCAGGAAATGAAGACCAAAAACCTACATTATTTTGATCAAAAACTTCATTATCTATATTCCATCCTTTGTATGCGGTATAAGTTGAATCAACACTAGTAGGATGCATTCCTCCTCCTTCATTAATTAGGATATAGTATAATTTATAATCAACGGGATCATCATTATCTCCGTCAGTATAAATAGATTTTCTAGTATCATTCTTTACAGTTATATATTGAAGTCTGTAAGGATTTCCTGTATCTCCCAATGAACTCCATATAGATGACTCTCCATTCTCAATTGCCTTAACACTAAAGTCACTTGTATCTAAGTAATTATTTTGCAAATAATCTTCAATATCTACTATATTCTCATCATATACCTCTTGACGATCACGAATTTTAACAGAGTTTGAGTCATCTTTATTACATGAAACAAGTAAAATTGAGAAAATCAATAAAAAATAAATCGTAAACTTTTTCATTTTCATTTTAAAAAATTATAGGCGCAAGATACAATTTTCCTGTATTTTTGTATGGATATTAACATTGTTTTTTGTTTTTAAAATGAGAATTGATAAATATTTATGGTGTGTTCGTTATTTTAAAACGAGAAGTATTGCTACAGAGGCTATTAAAAAAGGGCATGTTTCGGTAAATGGACAAACTGCAAAAGCATCTCGAGAAGTATTTCCAATGGACAAAATTGTCTTAAGAAAAGACCAAATTAACTACGTAATAAAAGTTTTAGATATTCCGATTAATCGTGTTGGTCCAAAATTAGTAGACATTTATAGAAAAGATGAAACTCCAGCAGAAGCTTTCGAACATTTAGAACTATTAAAATTAAGCAAAGAACATTACCGAGCTAAAGGAACTGGAAGACCAACTAAAAAAGATCGTAGAGATATTTATGATTATTTAGATGATGAAAATTTAGAAGAAAATGAAACTGAATAAAGAGTATTGGGAAGAGCGTTATTTGAGTAATGAGACTGGTTGGGACGCAGGAAGTATTACTACTCCTTTAAAAGAATATATTAATCAATTAACAGACAAAACTATTAAAATATTAATTCCTGGTGCGGGAAACGGATACGAGTTTGATTATTTGGTATCGGAAGGGTTTTATAATGTATGGGTTATCGATATTGCTCAGCAGCCTTTAGAAAACTTAAAACAAAGAAATCCAAAATTTGAAAAACATTTTATTCACAAAAACTTCTTTGAGCTTGAAGATTCTTATGATTTGATAATTGAACAAACCTTTTTTTGTGCTTTAAATCCCGAATTAAGAAATGAATATGCAGTAAAGATGTATGAATTATTGACTGAGAATGGAAAAATTAGTGGATTACTTTTCAATTTCCCGCTAACCGAAGTTGGACCTCCTTTTGGAGGAAGTTATGATGAATATTTAAATTTATTTGATGAATTATTCCAAATAAAAACATTAGAAAAATCATATAATTCTATAAAACCAAGAGATGGAAAAGAACTCTTTTTTATCTTTGAAAAAAAATAACAACACTACTATGCAAAATATAATTTTAAATCAGGAACAAATAGCACACATATCTAAAAGAATTAGTTATCAAATTTATGAGACTTTTGTGGATGAAAACGAAATTATATTAGCAGGAATTGCTTCAAATGGTTATCAATTTGCTGAAAAAATAGCAAAAGAACTTTCACTAACAAGTGATTTAAAAATTACACTTTGCGAAGTAAAAATAAACAAACAAAATCCGCAGGAAAAAGTTACTACATCTATACCTGTAACTGAATATAAAAATAAAGGATTGGTTTTAATAGACGATGTTTTAAATTCTGGCACAACATTAATCTACGGAGTTAAACATTTTTTAGATGTACCACTTAGTAAATTTAAAACGGCTGTTTTAGTGGATAGAAACCATAAAAAATATCCCGTTAAAGCCGATTTTAAAGGAATTTCTTTATCTACTTCTTTACACGAACATGTACAAGTAGTTTTCGAAGAGTCTAATGCTTTTGCTTACTTAGAATAAGTAGCGATTATTTCATCACTAATTTCTTTTACACTTTTATTTTCAGTTGAAATGATATGTTTTGATTGTAAATAATAGTAGTTTCTATCGAATAGGTGTTTTCTCACGAATTCGTCTAAGTCTTCATTTGATAAATTTGCAATAATCGGACGTTTTTCTTTTTCGTTTTTAAGACGAGAAACCAAAGCTTCTACAGACATTTTAAGATAAAACGATGAAATGTCCTTATTTTGAAGAAAAACGTGGTTGTTTGCATAACATGGTGTTCCGCCACCTAATGCTAATATAAAATCATCGTTACCTTCTAAAAAATCATTTAATATTTCATGTTCTATTTTTCTAAAATAGATTTCACCCTTAGTTTCAAAAATATTTTTAATAGAAGTTTGTTCTCTTTTTTCAATAATCATATCTAAATCATAAAAGGGAATTCCTACAATTTTAGAAATTTCTTTTCCAATTGTAGACTTACCCGAACCCATATAACCAACTAACACTATTTTCATATATAAATAAACTCCTATAAATAAAGCAGTTAAAAATTAATTTGTAAAAAAATGCAAATTTATAAGAAAAAAACCATTGAAATATAAAATTAACGTCTTATATTTGCACCCGCAATAAGGAAATGATTTGACTCCGTAGCTCAGCTGGTAGAGCATTACACTTTTAATGTAGGGGTCCTGGGTTCGAGCCCCAGCGGGGTCACTAATCATTTCCTTATAAGCAAGACTCCGTAGCTCAGCTGGTAGAGCATTACACTTTTAATGTAGGGGTCCTGGGTTCGAGCCCCAGCGGGGTCACAAAGAAGTTATTCGTTTTTCGAATAGCTTTTTTTGTTTATACACATTTGGCCACGTGGAGAAATTGGTAGACTCGCCATCTTGAGGGGGTGGTGTCGCAAGACGTGTCAGTTCGAATCTGATCGTGGTCACAAAAAAAAGCCTTGATTATACAAGGCTTTTTTGTTTTATTTCTTTATTAAAGCATCTTTCAATGGTTTGAGTTGTTCCATATCTAAATCGGCTTTTTTAATTACTTCTATTAAATTAAGAACGGTATTTGGTGTCATATTATCACCAAGGACACGAGCAACAACAAATCCAGAAGCTTCAGAACCATATAAGACAAATTCATCAATTTTATCTTCATTTCCTAGCATGTAAACCGAAGCTCCTTGTTTACTGTTTCCAAACTTCATTAATTGTTCATAGTTACCATCTTTTAAAATATTCTTTACTTCCGTTGCTTCTTTACCTAATTTTGAAGGATCTAAAGAATCATTTTTAAAAGCCAAAATATTTAATTTATCGAATGAATTTAGAGCTTCTTTTTCTTCACTTGATAAACTTAATTTATCTGTATTAATAAAACTTGATGCTAAGTCTACTTGTATGAAATCTGATGATTCAGAATTTTCTACAAAATATTTTTGTAATGTTGGTTTAGTTGTACAACTTACTAAACTAACCAATAATAATGCTAAAAGAATATTTTTCATTTTATTATATTTATTGAAGTGATTGAATAATTTGTTCTTCTTTTTCGGAAAGTGGGATGGCATTATTTTGCTTCCAATATTCTGTTTTAATTTGAGTTCCGTTTTCATATAAACTTCTTCCTTCAAATAGTTTTTCACTTACAGGAATACTTACATTTACGTCGTGATATTTTGTTACAGCCAAATCGCTCGTAAATTTTAAACGGTCGTCTACTTTTTTTCCAAACTTTAAATACAAATCGACATAAAGTTTTTTATAACGCGGAATATATTTACCATTTGAAAAACTATATTGTTGTTTTATTTCAAAATCATATAATCCATATTTAAACAACAACATATTTTTTACTTTAATATATTTTTTATGTTTCTCGCTTAATTGCAAATTAATATCTAAAACTACTTTGTTAACTGGATCATAAACTACTTCTCCTGCAATTAATTCTTCTTCTACTTCAGGTTTAGGAATAACTTTTACAACTTCTAATCTATTTCCTTGAGCATCTTTTCTACTTTTAATTTCGAAGTCATACTTTTCGGTATTTTTTTTACTTGTTGTAATTTCTTTTAAATTTTTGAAAGTATAAAATGAATTTACTGCATCTTGAATATTAAAAAAAGAATCTAAATCAGATAAATCGGCTTTTCCATTTTTCTCAATTTCATCAGCGGCCGTAATTTGGAATGCTCTGCTTTGCTCAACTTCTAAAAATGATTTTACTTTTTCTTTTCTTTTTGGTTCCAAATAAAAATTAATTAAACCATCTGAAAATTTAGAATACTTATTATTAACCATAACAAATTCGCGGTAATATGTTTCTAATTCTATATTCTTGTTCAAATATCCAAGTGAATTATCTAATACGCTATTTAGTATTTCAGAAGCGGGTTTATCAGTTACAATAAACTCTTCTAATTCTACAACATCAGTTTCTAAATAAAAATTTGAAACATCATTTGTTACTTCAACAGTATTTAAAACTATTTTTTTATATCCTAAACAATATATTTCGACAGTTTTTGCTTGCTCTGAAAAATAAAACTTGAACTTACCGTCATTGTTTGAATAGGTTCCTTGTAAACTTTCTGGTGAATAAATGGACACAAAGGGCACGCTTTCGTTAGTCTCTTTATCTAGTATAATTCCTTCTAAAGATTTAATTTGAGCCGAAACTATATTTACCAAAGTAATGAACAATAAGTAGTAAATTTTTTTCATAGATTTTTTGTTATAGTACAGTTGTAAAAGAAGCAATTACATTTGTAATTGCTTCAGTTTATTAAGAGTTTAAATTGCTTATTTTTTTCCTTTTGATGCTTTATCTAACTCAGCTCCACCAGGAAGATTCATTTTTTCTGTTAAAGCAGAAATTTCATCTAAATTAAAATTTCCTGTTAACGATAAAACAACGGTTTGATTCTCTTTACTATTTGGTACATCGATAAACATTAATAATTCTTTTACAATGTTTTCTGAAGCCCCAGATTTTACGTAAATATTTACTTTTTTACCTTCGTCGTTTACACGCATTAGTTCTTCTAATGGATTCGATTTTAAATAATTTGTTACAGTCGATTTCATTTCGCCTGCTACTTTAGTATTATTTGTTGTGAATACTTTTAGGTTATCTAATTTTTTAAGTAAATTCATATATTGTTGTACTTCTTTATCTTTAGTATCAACTTTAACATTGCTCATCATCTCGAACATTTTCTTGTTCACAATAACAGTGGTAACACCGTATTTGTCTTCAAACTTATCAAAAGCCGATTGTGAAAACGCAACCATACTTGAAATAAAAAATGCTATACTTAAAATTAAATTTTTCATCTTGTTGTTATTTAAAAATTGATTTTTTTGTTTGTTCATATTCATTTAAAACTGCCATACTTTCTACTCCTTTATTCATTTCACTAGAAACCATTTCTAATGCTTTTTGTGTTTCTACTAAAGCTTCTTCTGGAGAAGAAAATGTTCCTAAAGAGGGATTTGAATTTTGGTTGTAATTAAAATATAGTAATGTTCCAAAAAGAGCTACTAAACTTGCCGCAACACCAATCCATTTTACATAATTTCGTTTTCTAGGTTGTAATGGAAGGCTTTTAGTAAACTGTATTTCTTTTTGATTTTGAAAGTTTACAAACATTGGTTTTAATTGTTCCAATTCGGGTACAACTAAATCAGAAGAAAAGTAGGCCTTTAATTCTTTTTCTTCGGTTATATTTGTATTTCCTTCAAAATATTTTTCCAGCAATATTTCAATTCGTCTTAATTCCATAATTATGTTTTGCTGTTAATTGTTCTCTTATTGTTTTTCTTGCTCGCGATAGCGCTACTCTTACTGCTGTTTCTTGCATCTCTAAAGCTTTTGCTATTTCTTCAAACTCATATTCTTCTATATCGCGCATTTGAATAATAATTCGTTGTTGTTCAGGTAATTCGTTAATTATTTTTTCTACCCAACTCCAACTGTCTCTATTTTCAACATTTGCTTCAACATCGTCTCGAACATCTTTATAGTTATTATGAACTATTTGCAAATTTGATGCCCTTTTCGATTTTAATTGATCTAAACAATAATTTTTTGTCATAGTTACTGCTAATGCTTCTACACTATTGTATGTTTTCAAATTATCGTTTCTATTCCACAATCTTACTAAAACTTCTTGAGTTGCATCTTCCGCTTCCTCTGTACTGATTAGCATTCTTTTTGCCAATCTGAAAAGTTTATCTTTAAAAGGCGAAATTAGTTGTATGAACTCTTGTTGTTTCATTTAAATTAGCTTGTTATAGTTGAGACGAATGAAATATTCTTTTGTTACAAAAAAAATGAGGTTTTAGAAAAATATCTAAAACCTCATAAAGTTAATTAAAATTAAAAATTACTAAAACTTAAAGTTTAATCCTAATTTAAAGTTTCTACCTCTTGTATTGTATCCTATTGCTTCAACATAATCTTCGTTGAAAATATTTGATACCGCACCAAAAACATTTAACCTGTTTTTTATTAAATTATAATTTAACGTTGCATTAATCAAAGAATAAGCATCTAAATTAATTCTAGTTGTAGCAAAAGTATCATTGTCGTAATAAGCATCTTTTCTGTTTGAAAAATATTGTAAACCAATTACTGAATTAAATCTACTTGTAATTTGTGAAACAATTTCAGCATTTACTTTATGCTTTGGTATTAATAACCCAACTACATCTTCTACTTGAGTAAATGTGTAATTTGCTTTAATATTAAATAAATCAACTGGCTTATATGTTACATTTACTTCAACTCCTTTTGCATTAATTTTGTTATCGAAATTTGCATAGAATGAATTCCAATTAATATCTGTAAAGAAATCTACTTTATTTTTCTCTTGACGGTAAAAAGCTACTGTATTTAATATAAACTTGTTCTTTAATAAAATAGTTTCAAAACCAGCTTCTGCTGTTGCATTCTCTTCTGGTTTCAAATCTAAATTACCATATGGTCCATAAACTTGATACAAGCTAGGCGTAATGTATGCTGTGCTATAAGAAGATAAAATTCGAACTGGTAAATTACTAAATTTATAACTTGGATTGAAGTTATAAACCACTTGATTTCCATACTCGCTATGAATATTTAAACGAGCACCAGCATTTACATTTAATCCAAAATCCGAATTATAAACTGCCGTTACATAAGGATCTATTATGTTAAAATGTGCGAAATCATTGGTAAGATTTGTATAAGCATCTTTTTGCTCCATGTCAAAATATTGTGCTTGAACTCCAGTTAAAACATATAAACTAGATAATACATTATATTTATTAATAATATCAACATTAGCATTTCTAGAACTGTAATTATATGAATCAACAGTTCCTGCCCAAGTATTAGTGATAGCTAAATTTCTGTCTATTGTTGCTGCGCTAGAATTAACTAATAACTCGCCTTTATTATATTTATAAGATGCATTTAAACCTGCTCTAAATTGCTCAGATGCTGATCTATTATTTAAATCATCACTAGAACTTGATGCTCCTCCATAAGGATTATCGTAAGTATTTTTGAACTTGTCGTAGTTACCAAATAAAGTTAATGCAAACTTATCGTTGAATTTGTAACCAAATTTTTGAATAACATTAATTCTAGAAAAAGAATCGCCTTCGTAGTTTTCTCCTCTAGCTTCAGAAAAGTTTTTACTTTCTTTGCTGTTAATCATGGTTACATAATTGAACTTTTTTAAAGTTCCATTGAAAGCTAAACCTTGTTCAAAATCATTTGCATCGATAGCCGATTTTTCTTGGTTATTTAATGTACCAACATTCCAATAGGCATTACCAGATAATTTTTGTTTTGAAGATTTTTTTAAAGTTATATTAATTACTGCTGCTGCTGCACCAGTTCCATACAAAGTACTTGACGACCCTTTTAAAATTTCAATTCTTTCGATTTGTTCAACAGGAATTAATCTTAAATCC
>JAIXHM010000071.1 GCA_030145825.1 Flavobacterium sp. | reverse complement strand
TTTGGTAGTCTTGTTTTTCAACCCGAATTTGCAAAGGCGTTTTAAAATCAGAAAAGTCGTGTTCTTCAATAATTTGGCACAAAGCCGGAATATATTGATTCAGATAATGCCATTTAGAAACTTTTGGGGTTTTAAAATGATGTGAAAAGTAATCGTTTATCAGCGTAATATCCCAATCCGAATCTTTCTTTTCTAAAATAAGAACACCAGTTTCAATAGTGTTAAAAATAGATTGATAAACAGTATCTTTTGAAATTTGCTCCTTTTGATTTGCTTTTAATTGGTCATATAACACAAAAAGATTCGCATAAAATTGTTGATGCTTTTTAGTTTTAAAATTTGCAGAAAAATCTTTATTTAAAATGGAAAGAATTGTTTTGTCATAAAACTCAAAAATAGAATTGATAAATGAAAGCAACTCTAAAAACAATCCAAAAGCAACAATAAAAACAAGTAAAGCCGTGTAATGATAATGGTTTTGAAATAAAAAGAAACTTCCTGCCAAGCCAATCAGCACAAAAAATAAACGAATAAAAATAGCAAATTGTTTAATCATTTTTGATGTCGTATTTTTCCATTCTTCGGTATAAAGCAGCTCTCGATAAACCTAATTCTTCTGCCGACTTACTGATGTTGAACTGATGTTTCAGCAATACTTTTTCGATACTGTTTTTTTCAATGTTTGAAAGTTGGATTTCTTCTTTTTCAATTTCAAAAGAATCCACAAGTTCCAAATCTAAATCAGGAATCGTAATCGTATTATTTTCACAAAGAATTACCGCTCGTTCTATTCGGTTTTCCATTTCTCGAATATTTCCGAACCATGCGTGTTTTTGAATTTGTTCCAATGCTTTTTCGTCAAAAAAAAGATCATATTTGTCATATTTTGCACTTAGTTTTTCGAGTAAAAAGTGAGCCAATTCGACTAAATCTTCTTTTCGTTCACGTAAAGGTGGTAACGTAATTTGCATCGTGTTGAGTCGGTAAAACAAATCTTCTCTGAAATTTTTGTGTTGTACTTCGGCTTTCAAATCAAGATTGGTTGCCGCAATAATACGAACATTAAGTTTTCTCGGTTTAGCTTCGCCTAATCGCGTAATGGTTTTGGTTTGGATAACCTGGAGTAATTTGGCTTGTAACGTGAGTGGAATATTTCCGATTTCATCTAAAAATATGGTGCCATTTTCTGCCAATTCAAATCGTCCGGCGGTATCATTTTTGGCATCGGTAAAAGCACCTTTTGCATAACCGAACAATTCGCTTTCAAAAATGTTTTCGTTCAAAGAACCTAAATCAACATGTATAAAAGCGTTGTCTTTTCTGCTCGATTGTTGATGAATATAGTGTGCTAACACATATTTTCCGGTTCCATTTTCGCCTAAAATAAGAATGTTGGCATCGGTTTTTGCTACTTTTTGTGCTAAATCATAAGCTTTTACAATAGCAGATGAGGTCCCAATAAAGAAATCAGGGACTAATTTATTGTCGGAAGTTTTATGTTCTTTTCGACTTTGTGTCACGCCTTTTTTGACAATTTCAATGAGTCTAATATTGTCCCAAGGTTTTAAAATATAATCAAAAGCGCCTAGTTTTAAAGCTTCAACTGCAGTTTCTACGTGACCAAAAGCTGTCATGAGAATAACCTTAGTTGCAGGAGATAACAACAAAATTTCTTTTAAAAAATAGATTCCTTCTTTTCCGTCTTCGTAACCAATGCGGTAATTCATATCTAAAAGCACAACATCAATCTTATGTTCAGCCAATATTTTGATGCTGTCTTTAGGATTGTTTAGCGTAATAATGTTTTCAAAATGTTTCTTCAGCAGCATTTTTGCTGCAAAAAGAATGTCTTCTTGATCGTCAATTACTACTATGTTGGCTTGTATTTTTTTCATTTGTGTACGGTTTCGAACATTTAGTGTTCATAAGCGAACAGTTTAATAAAATAAAATTTATTTAAAGCACTATTTATCAGTGATTTGTGAATTGTAAATTTTTGGCACAAAATTCCTATATACTAAACTAAAATAAAGATATGGACACCATCATTAACCGTAAAAATAGCAAAAAAAAGAAACTAGCCCTAGTAGGAATAATTATTTTAATCTTGACTTTTATAGTATATGCTTCGTTTACCAAAAAAAGAGCGTATACCGTAAAAAAGAGTGAAATTTCTATTAAAACGGTTCAAGACGATTATTTTGAAGATTTTATGGTTTTCCAAGCGATAACAGAACCATTAAATTCTATTTTGGTGAACATTGTGGAAGGCGGTTCGGTTCAAGAAATTTTTGTTGAAAACGGAGATTTTGTACAAGAAGGACAACCATTGGCTCGATTGTATAATCCGAATACAGAATTAAATTATATGCAACAGGAAACGGCAATTATTGAGCAGATTAATAATTTGAACAAAGCAAAACTGGATTTAAGAAATCAAGAGTTGAGCTTGACAAAAGATTTAATTAGTATTGAACACGATTATCAAGATGCTAAAAACCAATACGATTTGGAGAAAAAACTATACGAACAAGAAATTTTAGCCAAAAACGAATGGGAAAAAACGCAAGAAAATTTTCGTTTTCAAAAAGAGCGTATGAACATTATCAAGCAAAGTGTGGCTAAAGAAAAACAAGCGAATGCAATCCAAATAGGACAATTGAATCAGTCGATTTCCATTTTGGAAAAAAGTTTAGGCGTATTGCGAACCAATAAAAAGAATTTCCTGGTTTTAGCGCCATTATCGGGTCGATTATCATCTTTTGAACCCGTTTTAGGACAAAGTTATACGCAAGGACAAACGTTAGGTAAAATAGATGTCATGAAAGGTTATAAATTAGTGGCTGATGTGGACGAATTCTATTTGAATAAAGTCAAAAAAGATCAAAAAGGAACTATTGATTTCAAAGGAAAAAAAGTACAAGTTGTTGTAGATAAAGTGATTCCGGAAGTAGTAAAAGGTAGGTTTAAAGTAGAATTGCAATTACCACAATTAGAAAACTTAGATTTAAGACAAGGATTGAGCTTTGGTGTCCGATTATTATTATCAGAAAAAGAAAAAATAACCGTTTTGCCCAAAGGAAGTTATTATAACGAAACCTCAGGGAAATGGATATTTGTGTTAACAAGCGACGATAAAGCCGAACGTAGATCTATTAAACTAGGTAGAGAAAATCCGGTATATTATGAAGTTTTAGAAGGATTACAGCCAGGTGATAAAGTAGTAACGTCAGGATATCAAGATTATAAAGAAATAGAGGAGTTAAATATAAATTAGAAATCAATCAAAAATCGAACAATATGATACAAATCAAAAACCTTTCAAAAACCTTCCGAACAGAAGAAGTAGAAACAAAAGCTCTAAATGATGTTTCTTTTCAATTAGCGCAAGGCGAATTTGTAACCATTATGGGACCATCGGGAAGTGGAAAATCAACGTTACTAAATATCGTTGGATTACTCGATAGTGCAGAGGCAGGACATTATTTTTTATTGGACAAAGAAATGATTGCTCTTAAGGAAACGGAAAGAGCTAAAGTGAGAAAGCAAAATATCGGTTTCATTTTTCAAAACTTTAATTTAATAGACGAACTTTCTGTTTTTGATAATATCGAATTGCCACTTATTTACAATAACGTTCCGGCGGCACAACGCAAACAAAAAGTAGAAACTATTGCCAATCGTTTAGGAATTGCGCATCGTTTAAAACATTTTCCTCAGCAATTATCGGGCGGTCAACAACAACGTGTAGCGGTTGCCAGAGCTTTAATTAACGAGCCTAAAATTATTTTAGCCGATGAGCCTACAGGAAATCTAGATTCGAAAAATGGAAATGAAGTAATGGAATTATTAACCGATTTACACGCTCAAGGCGCAACGATTTTAATGGTAACACATTCCGATTATGATGCATCTTTTTCGCAAAAAACCATTGTAATGAAAGACGGAATGATTATTTCCGAAAAAAATAACAGCAAAAAAGTTGATGTATTAATTTCTTAAACAATCAAATCATGTATAAAATCATAATTTATTTAGTAGTGGGTTTAATGAGTTTGATGCTTAAAGCTCAGGTTTCGGAAAATCGAAAAGTAGATTCTTTTTCAAAATTAAAAGTATCTAATACAATTGATGTGTTTTACACTTTTAGCGACAATCAGTCTATTAAGGTGTATACTGATGATGCTCAAAAAATGACTTGTGTAAAAACAGAAGTAACTAATGATGTGCTGAAAATATATATTGATACCAAAGAGTATTTTGCAAATACTAAAAGGAAGAAAGAAAAAAGCGGTAATAATTGGAATAACGGTGTTTCATTTAAGATTTTAAAAGTAGAAATTTCTGGACCTTATTTAAGTGAGATTACCACAAGTGCTTCGGCTGAGGTAAAACTTTTAAACGCAAATAAAGCAAAAGAAGTCATGCTTAAAAGTAGTTCGTCAAGTAGTATAGAAGGAAATTTTGAAGTAGAAAAAATAACTGTCGATGCATCTTCAAGTTCTGATTGTATTCTAATGCTTGATGCGAAAACTGTTAAAATTGAATCGAGTAGTTCATCAGATGTAAAAATTTCCGGAAAAGCGGAACTTGTTGAGGTAAACAGTAGCTCTTCATCAGATTGTGTTCTTAAAAATTTGCAAGCAAAAGAAGCTTATGTAAAAGCCAGTAGTGCTGCAGATGTACTGGTAACTTCAACCGTTTTATTAAATGCTGAAGCAACATCTAGTGCTGATGTAATTTATTATGGAACTCCAGCTAAAATTAATTTGAAAGAGAGTTCTTCAGGCTCAATTACAAGAAAATAATCATCATTCATCAAAAAACGAACCGTTATGTTAAACAATTGGTTACATATTTTTTATTATCACATCAAGAACAATAAGCTTTTCACATTACTTAATGTTTTAGGATTAAGCATTGGTATTGCAGCACTTGTTTTTTCGCTTTTATATTATAACGAAGAAAAGAGTTATGACGCTTGGAATCCAGAAAAGGAAAAAGTTTTTCAAGTTTTACACGATTTAGGCAAAGGAACAGTTTGGGCAAATAATCCAGCACCTTTAGCCGATTATTTAGGTTCAAAATTTACCGAAGTAGAGGATTATTGTTATTTTAATAATTGGTATTATAATGAGATTGTAAGATATAATTCAAAAAAAGAAATTTTTAAAATTATAGATGTACAAAAGAATTTTTTTGAGTTTTTTCCGTTCGAATTTACACAAGGAAGTTCTAAAAACTGTTTATCAGAGTCAACCATTGCTATTTCTGATGTAGCAGTAAAAAGGTTATTTGGAGGTGAAAATCCAATGAATAAAGAAGTATTGTATTCGGGTAAAAAACTCATCATTAAAGGGGTTTATAAATTGAATACAAAATCTTCAATAGCTCCTGAAATAGTAACCAATTTGGTTGAAAAAAGATTAAAAGAAAATAATACCCAATGGGGAAATTACAATTTTGGATTATTACTGAAATTAAAAAATCCCAATCAGGCACCTCAATTAATAAAGAAAATTGAGAAATTAATGTATGAAAATACATTAGCAAAATGGGCTAAAGACGAAGGCTTAACACCAGAAGAATGGCTTAAAAAATATAATGAAGAAGGGAACAAAGTTATTTTAGAACCCTTAAAAATATCCCATTTACATTCTGTTATTAATGGTTTTCCTGAAGTGCGCGCAAACTACCAGTTCTTGATGATTATGCTTGGATTGTCGGTGTTGATTTTAATTTTATCGATTGTTAATTATGTCAATTTGGCGACAGCTAATACAATCAAACGGGCAAAGGAAGTAGGAGTTAGAAAAGTTTTAGGTGCAACAAAAATGAATATTATTTATCAGTTTGTTTTTGAAACCATTATTTTAGTAGCATTCTCCATTTTATTGGCTTTGGTTATTGTAGAATTATCATTGCCTTTTTACAACGATTTTTTAGGAAAATCTCTTGAGTTAAATGGTACTTTATTTGTTATACAATTACTTATAATATTTATTCTTAGTGTAATATTTGCCGGTATTTTTCCAGCCATCTATGTTTCTAATTTTGAAACATTAAAAGTTTTAAAAGGAAATTTTAGTAGAAGTAAAAGTGGTATTTGGCTAAGAAACGCAATGCTGATTTTACAGTTTGCTATTGCATCTTTCTTTATTATAGGTTCTTATATTGTCTTTCAACAAGTCAATTTTATGGCAAATAAAGATTTAGGTTTTAAAGGCGAACAAGTACTCCAAATTAAATACAGAAACCCTTTTGATTACAACGAAGAAGGTTATCAAGATAAAATGTTTTCTCGTTTAAGCATGATTAAACAAGAAGTCTTGAAAATTAAAGGAGTAAAAGAAGTGGCAACTGGAGCATTTAATTTTGGAAATGGCGCTTATTCTTCTTCAAGCTTTATGTATAAAAACGTAAGTATTCAAGGTCAAAATATGGGAATTGATTTTGAAATGCTACCGATGATGAATATTAAAATAAAAGAAGGAAGAAATTTGTCGCCTAAATATGCTTCAGATACTATTAATTCGATGTTGATTAATGAAACAGCTGCTCGAATGATTAATGATTCAACATTAATTGGCAAAGAAATAGATTGGAACAATTATAAATTAAAAGTGGTGGGCATTGTAAAAGACTTTCATGTATATGGCCCACAAGCAGAAATTCCACCAATGGCATTTTTTCATTTCAAAACTGTAAAATGGATGTTAGGAAATGTGAATCAGGTGTATGTAAAAGTAGATCCTGAGAATATGGAAGAAACGCTAGCAGAAATTGAAAAATTTTGGATAAAAAATGTAGATACTGACTATCCTTTTGAATATGATTTTGTAGATAAAAATTATGCACGCACTTATGAACAATATGTAAAACAGCGCAATTTATTTTCGATGCTTAATGTTGTAGTAATATTAATTGCTTTATTCGGCTTGTTTGCCTTAGCAGCGTTTTCTATAGAACGTCGTATGAAAGAAATTGCTATTCGAAAAACATTGGGAGCCGAAACAGGTTCGTTATTAAAAGAATTGTCAAAACAATATGTTGTATTTGGAATTGTAGGCTTTTTAATTGCCGTTTTTCCAACCTATTATTTGTTACAAAAATGGTTAGAAAATTTTGCCTATAGAGTTTCTATTGATGTTTTGCCTTTTGTTATAGGTTTTATGTTACTTATTGTTTTAACCTTAGCTGTTGTGCTTTCTAAAGCCTATCAAGCAACAAAAGTAGATGTTTTAAAATACTTAAAATATGAATAAAAAGTTTATTTATATTGTCTTTTCATTCGCTTTTAGCGTTCTTGTTGCGGGCCAAACAAAGGTTTGGTCACTGCAAGAATGTATTAATTTTGCATTAACACAAAGTTTAGAAGAACAAATTAAACAATTGGAAGTAAAAAGAGCAGAGAGAAGTAAAACCTCATTAATTCATTATTGGCTTCCCACTGTAAATTTTGCAGGAAATCATTCGTATAATTTTGGTTCTACCATCGATCCAGCAACAAATGGTAGGGTAAGTTCTAATATTTTATATGATAATTTCTATCTCAATGCGTCTGTAAATATGTTAGATTTTAAAAACTTAGCATTAAAAAGTAGAAGCAAATTAGAATTGGAAAAAGCAAATGCAGAAAGAGCCGTTTTCGAAAATGAATATAAATTGCAAATCGCTGAAAGTTACTATCAAGCACTATATGCTCAAGAATTGGTCACCATTAAAAAAGAACAACTTAAAAATTCTAAAAACAACTTAGATAGGGTGGTTAAAGAAGTTGAAATAGGTAGTAAACCTAAAAGTGATGAATATGATATGCAATTATCTTATACTTCAGAGGAAACACAATTTTTAGAAAGTGAACAACAATTAAAACTGCTAAAATTGCAATTATTCCAATTAATTAATAAAACAGATGTTGCAGTAAATGATGTTTTGTTAGAAGATTTTAATTCGCAATTAATGGAAGATGAAGTTAAAAATCCGAAACTAGATTTAGCTGCAATAAACTATAAATTAAATAAAAAAAGTATTCTTCAATTTAGATCGAATGTGTTACCAACGTTGTCGGCTTATTATCAATTTTCTACGTTTTATTATAAACCACTAAATCAGCCTGATATTATAGTAAGTAATTTACAAACACAACTTCAAGACAATAAGAATCATCAAGTAGGATTGCAACTTAATATTCCAGTCTTTAATGGCTTTAGAAACAATAAACAAATTGCTTCTGCTAAAATAGAAACCGAAAAAGCAAAGGTTCAAATGACTTTTGAAAGACAGCAATTAGATAAACAATTGGTATTAGAAAATGAAAAGAAAAAACAATACCAACAGTTACAGAAAAATCTTCAAGAAGTAGTTAGTTTTGCTAAATTATCCTACAGAACCTCTCAATCCAAGTTTGAAAGTGGAAAAATAGAGGCTATTACTTTTAACTCGGTTAAAAACCAATTATTGCAATCGCAGTACGATATTTTGAAAAACACACTCATGCTGCAGTTTACGACTATTAAAATAAATTTATTGCAGAGTAATTCTTTGTAGAAAAAAAAGCTTGATTTAAAAAATCAGGCTTTTTTTTATAGTTTTTAAAATATTTTTCATTTCAAACGTTTTCGTCAACGCTTTCCTAAAATTTACTATTATCTTTTTGTAACAAATGTGACAAAAGTCATGTTTTCAGGGGTTTATTATGTTGAACTTTGTGCTATAAAATTAAAACAAGTACAAATGAAAAGTGAAATAATAAAATTAGGAAAAAAAATTCTAGTAGCTTTTTTATTAGTTTCAGGTGTTTTGGTTGCACAAGAAAGTAAAGTTAATATAAAAGAAAGTAAGTTAACAATCTTAGGAACATCAAATGTACATGATTGGCATGTAAACGCTGAAGTTATGAGTGGTAAAGCTGTTTTTGTTTCTGAAGGCAATACCTTAAAAGAAGTTAAGAGTTTAAATTTTGTTTTAGGTTCTGAAGGGTTGAAAAGTGGAAAAAGTGGAATGGATAAAAACACTTATAAAGCTTTAAAAACAGGAACTTACAAAAACATTGAATTTAAACTAATTAATGTAACAAAGGTTACAAAAAAGAGTGAAGGTGTTTTTACAGTTGAAACGCAAGGAAATTTAACAATTTGTGGAGTAACCAAAAAAGTAAATCAAGTTTTTACAGTTAAAGTAAATGGAGAAAAATATGTGTTAAGTGGTAAACAAACAATCGATATGACAACTTACAATGTAGAGCCACCAACTGCTTTAATGGGAACTATAAAAACAGGAAAAGAAGCTACTGCAGATTTCAGTGTAACATACAATTAAACTAAGTATATAATTTTTTATTAATAGAATCATGAGAACAATAGTTAAAAATTCAATTTTAATTGCAGCATTAGCTTTAGGATTAGGCATCAATGCTCAAAATAGAAAACTAGATAATTATAGAGAACCAGATAAAAATGGATTAAATGTTTTTGAATCACCAAAAGATACAACATCTACATTCGAAAACATTAAGGTTAGAATTGGTGGTTCATTTGCTTTACAATATCAAGCAATAGATCACGAAAATGCCGATGGAGCTGCAGCCCTTATACCCATAACAAACAATTTTAACTTAGCCACAGCAAACTTAGACTTAGATGTTGCATTAGCAAAAGGTTTAAGAATGCACTTAAGAACTTATTTATCTTCTCGTCACCACAATGAACCTTATGTTAAAGGTGGATATTTCCAAGTAGATAATTTAGATTTTATCAAAGAAGGATTGGCTTCAGATTTAATGAAATATGTAACTATTAAAGTTGGTCACATGGAAATTAACTACGGTGACGCTCACTTTAGAAGATCTGATAATGCTCAAGCTATTTTCAATCCATTCGTTGGTAACTATATTATGGACTCTTTTACAACAGAAGTTGGTGGAGAAGTGTACTTTAGAAAAAATGGCTTCTTAGCAATGGTTGGTGCAACAAACACTAAATTAAATCAAAGTGTTGTAAGCGATGAAACTAATGGTAATGCAAGTCCTTCAATAATAGGTAAATTAGGATACGACAAACAAATTAATTCTGATTTAAGATTACGTTTAACAGGATCTATCTACAACACTGCTTGGGCAACTAGAACTTACTTATATGCTGGAGATAGAGCTGGTGCAAGATATTACTACGTAATGGCACCTCCTACTACAAATGGTGTTGCTACAACTGCTGCTGCTGCGTTTACAACTGGTCGTTATAACCCTGGTTTCAACAATAAATTAACAGCAATTATGTTTAACCCATTTGTGAAATTTAAAGGTTTAGAATTCTTCGGTATGTTAGAATTAACAAATGGTAAAAATTTAGGTGAAACAGATAGAAGAAAAGCAACTCAATTAGGAGCAGAATTATTATACCGTTTCGGAAGTAATGAAAACTTCTATTTCGGTGGACGTTACAACAGTGTTTCTGCTGAAGATGCTTCAGGATATGATATCGATATTACAAGATTCAACATCGGTGGAGGTTGGTTTATGACTAAAAATGTGTTAGCTAAAGTTGAATATGTAACTCAAAAATATGATGGTTTTGCAACTGGTAACATCTTAGATGGTGGTAAATTCAACGGATTTGTTGCAGAAGCAATAATTAGTTTCTAACTTTATACAATAAGAGAAAAGCTCAATTGCTTTTCTCTTTTCAAAATGAAAAGATTTTTAAAAATATTGCCCTTTATTCTTTTAACAAGTTTTGTTAGTAACGATAAAACAAAAGTTACGATTCTAAATCGCAGTGAAGTGGTTATAAAAGGAGAATCTAATGTAAATTGTTTTGAGTGTCTTTATGATACAAAGCTTATGCAAAACGAAATGACCGTTACTCACATAAAACGTGAAAGTAAACTGGTTTTAGATGGAGCAATTATCAAAATAAAATCAAAAGGTTTCGATTGCGGACATAAAATGATTACTAGTGATTTGAAAAAAGTCCTTAAATCAGAAGTTTATCCAGATATTGAAATTTCAATCAAAGAAATAGTTTCTCAAAATAATAAACTTTTAGCAAAAACTAATATCAAAATAACTGGAATTGAGAAAAATTATAATTTACCAGTTAGCTTTGATTCATCAACAAATAATGTAAAAGGAGATTTAGCCATAAACATAAACGATTTTGAATTAAAGTCACCAAAAAAAGTATTAGGATTAATAAAGCTAAAAGAAACAATTACCATCCATTTTAACTTATTTCTTGAGTATTAATATTTTTTAAATGTTTTAGTTTTAAAAGCAATTTAGGTAACTTATCTAAGTTGCTTTTTTATTTTATAGATTTTTTAAATAGTGGTATAAAACTTTTAAAAGCTTTATTTCCAAAACTTTTAAAGTTATATGTATCTTTGCAATTCAAATTCAGTCTTAATAAGAATTTTTCAAAAAAATAATGAAACTAGATAGAAAAGAAATCCTAAAAGCCTTGGAAACTATCACAATAGCCGGTGAAGGTAAAAATATGGTAGAGAGCGGTGCAGTTCAAAATGTACTAACTTTTGGCGATGAAGTAGTTGTAGAATTAGTATTAAATACTCCAGCATTACACATCAAAAAAAGAGCCGAAGTTGATATCATGAAAGTAATACACGAAAAAGTGTATGAAAAAGCAAAAGTGAAGGTTAATATCAAAGTTGAAACTCCAGAAAAACCTGAAAATCCAAATCAAATCAAAGGGAAAGCAATTCCAGGAATTAGCAATATTATTGCGGTTTCTTCTGGTAAAGGTGGAGTAGGAAAATCTACAATTACGGCAAATTTAGCGGTAGCATTAGCAAAAATGGGATTTAAAGTTGGAGTTTTAGATGCCGATATTTACGGACCTTCAATGCCAATAATGTTCGATGTAGAACAAGCAAAACCTGTATCAGTTGAGGTAGATGGAAAATCGAAAATGCAACCTGTTCAAAGCTACGGAGTTGAAATTTTATCTATCGGATTCTTTACAAAACCAGATCAAGCTGTAATTTGGAGAGGACCAATGGCTGCAAAAGCATTAAACCAAATGATTTTTGATGCCAATTGGGTTGAAATCTACTTTATGTTAATCGACTTACAACCAGGAACAGGAGATATTCACTTATCTATTATGCAG